>CAMOZY010000022.1 GCA_946631295.1 uncultured Lachnospiraceae bacterium | reverse complement strand
CACAGGTTAAGAAGGTTGAGGACGCTATCAACGCATACATCGCTGATAAGATCAATGTCCAGATCGCTCTTCACGACATCGCTTCCGAGTATGAGGACAAGGCTAACCTTGCTCTTAACAACGGCGAGATCGATCTTCTCTGGACCGCTTCTTGGGAAAGCACCATCGGAACCAAGGACCTTTATGCTTCAAACGCTGTTTATGACATCACCGATCTTCTTCCCGGATCAGCTCTTTACAACTCAATGGATGCTAACACCTGGGAAGCTTCCAAGTACGGCGGAAGAAACTACTTCATCCCTGTTTACAAGGATAACGTAGAAGGATATGACTTCATGTTCCGTCAGGAGCTCGTTGACAAGTACGGATGGGACATCACCAAGGTTAAGAAGCTTGCTGATCTCGAGCCCATGCTCGCTGACTGCGCTTCAGAAGGACTTAAGTATCCCTTCCTTACCCAGAGAACCGCTATGTTCTACAGATGGTACATCGATTCATTCGATTTCTTCACCGGCGACGCTACTTCAAACTGGGTTGCTGTTGACAGAAAGACCAACAGTGTTGTAGACACCATCCTTACCCCTGAATACGAAGAGTTCTGTACTCTTATGTGCAAGTGGGCAGAGGAAGGCTACATCTCTGAGGACGATGTAACCAAGACCACCGATGACACCACCACTCAGACTCAGGATTGGGGTATTTCATGGTGGACTGACATCCCCAACAACGGAGAGGCTAACGGAAGATATGGCCAGCAGGTTGCTATGCAGCCCGCATCTGAGAGATATATGCACACCGACTCCATGCTCGGATCTTGCTTCGCTATTGCAGCTACATGTACTCCTGAAGAGGCTCAGGCTTGCGTAGACTTCCTTGGACTCCTCTTCACCGATTCCAAGCTTGCTGATATCTATGCTTACGGTATCGAAGGCGAAGATTTCAACTACAATGCTGACGGATATGTAGAGAAGGTTAAGGATGCTAAGTACAACCACTCAATGTGGGAGTCTGCAAACGCTACCGTAGTTACCTGCGAAGCTGAGAACCCTTACACCTCTCAGATGTACATTGACTTCAACTCTTCAGCTCTTATCTCCTGCGCTAACGGATTCCAGTTCGACAAGAGCCCCGTTGAGGCACAGTACACCGCTTGCCAGAACGTATTCGAAGAGTACGGATTCGCTCTTGAGAACGGCGGATATGCATCATCTGATGTTAAGAACGTAATCCAGCAGTATCAGGCAGCTCTTGACGAGGCAGGATATCAGGACGTTCTTGCTGAGTTCCAGAAGCAGTATGATGCTTGGAAGTAATCCTTACGGATCACTGACAGCTTAAAGCTAACAGAAAGCGGTCGCTTCGGCGGCCGCTTTTTTGATATAATCATATATACATGATTTTTATGTGAAATATGATATTTCAGAAGCTTTTTGAACAGGAGGGTATTAGGGGTGAATAAGGTACTAAAATTTCTTGCAGGAGCTGTTTTTCCTGCATTTTTTTGCGTATATATTCAAAAATTGTGATAGAATACAAATATTAAGGAAAAATTCATAAATGACGTGCGTCATAGAACGGACTTATATGCGGGATAATATCCATTCAACAATTCACAATTTTTTAAATGAAATAATGAGCGTCTCATCGGATGAAGCACTTGATGAGATCACTTCCCGCTATAAGGAAGAACTCGGCGATATAGATGATAAGCTGGGTATGCTTTGGGATGATATAGTCACACTCGGCAAGGAACTTATATATCTGAAAACCGGAAGCGATGATGAGACCAGGCGTGGTCTTATGGCTACACTCAGCGAACAGGAAGTTACTGAACTCGAGGAAGCTGACCGTATTATCGACAACAATCTGTTTAAATATCATTATCAGCCCATTGTCAGTGTTGCAACTGGCGAGATCTATTCATATGAGGCACTTATGAGGCCTCAGAGTGAACTTCTTAAAAGCCCTCTTCAGATATTGAAATATGCTGATCTTGTAAATCGTCTCAATGATATTCAGAAAGCCACATTTCTGAATATTCTCGGAGTGATAGATGCAGATCCTTCTTTTTTCCATAAGAAGATGATCTTTATTAACAGTATTCCCAAGACTGTTTTGTCCGATGAAGATCAGGCAAAGGTTGATGAACTTCTTCTTAAGCACAACGGTTATGTTGTTGTGGAGATAACTGAGCAGGCAGAGCTTAAAGGAGATGATTTCCAGGTCTTCAAGGAAAGACTTGAAAGGATGAATGTCCAGACCGCCATAGATGACTATGGAACCGGATATTCCAACGTCAGAAATCTTCTTCGCTATATGCCTGATTATGTGAAGATTGACAGATCACTTCTCAGCGGAATGCAGGATGATCCCAAAAAGAGACATTTTGTGCGTGAGATCATAGAGTTCTGTCACAGTAACGGAATCCTCGCTCTTGCAGAAGGTGTTGAGACTTCCGAGGAATTAAGGGCTGTTATACTGCTCGGTGCAGATTTGATACAGGGGTTCTATACCGCAAGACCTGCAGCAGATCCCATAGAATCTGTCCCATATGATATAAGGCAGGAGATAAAGAGTTTTCTCCATGAAAGACAGGAGGGAATGGCATCCCAGGTATATGATGCCGACAGTGGTGAGCATATTGATCTGGCACGCATTGCAGAGAATGAAACTGCATGTATCCTGATCGGAAGAGACGGAGATTATTCGATAAGCGGAAATCCCAAGCTTGACGCTGAGGTTGTTATAGAGATAGCGGACGGAGTAAGTGTTGAACTTGTTCTTGAGAACGTCAGACTTACAAATAAGAAGAAGCTTCCCTGCATAGAGATTGGCAAAAACTGTGATGTCACTCTTTTCCTGAAGGGTGATAACAGGATGAGCATGGGAGGAATAAGGGTTCCCGAGAGTTCGAAATTTACTTTAAGCGGAGACGGTGATCTGAAGATCATTCTGGACGGCGAAGAATATTTCGGAATCGGAAACGGTATCACCGCATATCACGGAAGTCTTGTTTTCAGTCATGAAGGTAATCTTGAGATCGTTACAAGCGGAACTATCGGTGTATGTATCGGTTCGGGATACGGTGGCAGTATTGCAATTAACAGCGGTCAGTTCTCGCTGGAAATGAACGGTGACAGAGCACTTGGCATCGGAGTTCTTTACAATGACTGCAATCTCGATATCAATAATGCCGACATTAATATTGAACTTAATACCATCAAGGGTGTTGCAATAGGATCCACCAGTGCCAATGATAATGTGAATGTGGCAAGCAGTTCGATCAAGCTGTATATGAGCGGAAAGGAAGCTGTCGGTCTCGGATGCATTACCGGTGAGCATTCGGATGTATATGTTCATGATGCAAGTGTTGTCATGAACACGCATAATGACAGATGTACCGGAAGCGGCGCTCTTGAAGGAAAGACACAGTTTAAGATTGAGAGAGCATCCATGAGAGTCTATGCGAAGGGAGAAAAAGTACTTCCTTTCGGAGGATTTACTGGAGATACCGATCTGTCATTTATTGATTCGGATACCACGGTCAAGATAATGACAGACATGAAGCTCAGAGAATACCTGCCACCTGACAGGATTGACATAGTACACGGGCGTGCAAGGGTTGTTCTAAACGGATTTGAATACGAACTTAAGGATTAACCTGAAAAGAGGATGGAAACATCCTCTTTTTTTATGCTTTTTATGTCTTTCAAGCAGACAGTTTATGCTTTTTATGTCTTTCAACCGGACGTTTTTTGTCCGGTTGAACTAACGATAATTGCGAAGCAATTTTCGTCTATAAACATTAAAAGCATTTACTGCCAGCACATTAGCGCGCGGACAATACTTTGATATATGGTGTTGTCCGCGCGATATGTTGCAGGCAGTTTATGCTTTTTATGTCTTTACACCAACGCTTTAAAGTGCTAAACTCTTTATTGGTGCAACGCTTTAAAGCGTAAAAATGTTATTGGAGGATTGTTATGATTACTAAGGTTTTAATGCTGGTGATCTTCTTTGGGGTGATGATAGGAGTAGGCTTCTATTGTCGTAAGAACGCCACAGACGTTAACGGATTCGTACTCGGAGGAAGAAGCGTAGGTCCCTGGCTTACAGCTTTTGCATACGGAACGAGTTATTTCAGTGCCGTTATCTTTGTAGGATATGCCGGACAGTTCGGATGGAAGTACGGTATTGCTTCAACCTGGATCGGTATCGGAAATGCACTTCTTGGATCGATGCTTGCCTGGAGGGTGCTCGGAAGACGTACAAGGATCATGTCCCAGCATCTTAATTCAGCAACGATGCCGGAGTTTTTCGGACAGAGATTTCACTCGAAGGGACTTAAGCTTTTTGCTTCCCTGATAGTATTTATCTTCATGATCCCTTATACCGCATCACTGTATAACGGTCTTTCAAGACTTTTCAGCATGGCATTTAATATCGACTATGTATACTGCATCATTCTCATGGCAGTACTCACAGGAATTTATGTTATTGCCGGCGGATATATGGCAACTGCAATCAATGACTTTATACAGGGAATCATAATGCTCTTTGGTATCGTGGCAGTCATTCTTGCAGTTCTTAATTCAAAGGGCGGATTCCTTGCAGCACTCGATAAGCTTGCACAGGTTTCTGACGAGACTGTCAGTTCCACACCCGGAGTATTTAATTCATTTTTCGGACCCGACCCGATCAATCTTATCGGTGTTGTTATCCTTACGTCTCTCGGAACATGGGGACTTCCTCAGATGGTTCAGAAGTTCTACGCGATCAAGTCTGAGAAATCAATTACCAAGGGAACGATCATCTCCACACTCTTTGCAGGAGTTGTTGCGGGTGGATGTTATTTCCTCGGAGGTTTCGGAAGACTGTTCGGTGATCAGGTCGACATTAAGACGGAAGGATTTGATGCCATCATCCCTGCAATGCTTTCAAATCTGAGTCCTTTACTCATCGGACTTGTTGTTATCCTGGTTCTTTCAGCTTCAATGTCAACACTTTCATCTCTTGTTATGACATCAAGCTCCACACTTACAATAGACTTTATCAAGGGAACCATTATAAAGAAAATGTCAGATAAGAAGCAGGTTCTCTGGATCAGAGCACTTATCGTTGTGTTCATCGCAATCTCCGTAGTACTTGCTATCGTTCAGTACAGATCAAACGTTACCTTTATTGCACAGCTCATGGGTGTTTCATGGGGAGCTATGGCAGGTGCATTCCTTGCGCCTTTCCTCTATGGTCTGTATTGGAAGAGAACAACAAAAGCAGGATGCCTTGCAAGCTTCATATTCGGTGCAGGCTTCATGACTTACAACATGCTCTTCAGAAGCACACTTCCCGCTCTTTTACAGTCTCCCATAAACGCAGGTGCATTCGTAATGCTTGCGGGACTTGTTATCGTTCCTGTAGTATCTCTTATTACAAAGAAGCCTGATACGAAGGAAGTTGATAAGATATTCAGCTGCTATGATAAGAAGAACGAAGTTCCCGTAACACAGTCGCTGAGTGATTGATCAGGCATACCGGATGATTAATGATACGTTAGAAATATTTTGTGACCGGAACTTAAGAAAACTCATAAAGTGATCTGCATTACCGGACAGGATACAGCCTGTCCGGTTTTTTTGATATAATATGGGTGTTAAGTAAAACGGAAAGTTAAGTAAAGTTATCTATCGAAAGCGCTTATACCGGATCGTTGAAATGATTATTTCGTTTGTAAAAAAACATAAAGGCCGGGTGATATTTTACGGTATTCTGCTGTTTATTATCTTGGCATCGCTCTGGTCATGGATTCCGGTGACGGAGAGAATATCGCTTGATCTTGTTCCGGGTGAATGTATTCCTGTAAGGATTGTTTTGATCACGGATCTTCATTCATGCAGATATGGACGGGAGCAAAGCTCACTTATCAGGCGTGTTGAAAAAGAAGCTCCTGATATCATTCTTCTGGGTGGTGATATTTTTGATGATAAGCTTGGCGATGAAAATGCAAAGTATTTTGTGGAAGCCATGTCAAACGAATATCCATGCTTTTATGTTACAGGCAATCATGAATTCTGGAGTGAAAGAGTTCCGGAAATAAAGGAATATCTGACAGACTTAGGAGTTACTGTTCTTGCCGGTGATTGCAGCAGCATAACAATAAATGGTGTAACACTGGATATCTGTGGTGTTGATGATCCTACGAGGATGACGAATGCAGGATGGAGAGAGCAGCTTGATGCAGCATATGAAGCAAGCGATGACACTCATGTCAGGATTTTGCTTAGTCACAGGCCTGAACTGACGGATATTTATGAACAGTATGATTTTGACCTGATATGTGCCGGACATGCACATGCAGGACAGATAAGGATACCTTTTATCAACAGAGGGCTGTACGCACCAAATCAAGGCGCCATGGCAGAATATGTAAGCGGAATATACGAACTGTCAAATGGTAGTATAATGGAGGTCGGCAGGGGACTTGCGAGGGAGAGCACACCTGCTCCGAGATTTTTCAATCATCCTGAAGTGGTGGTTATAGATCTTTATTGAATAGTGAAGTATCGATTACCTGAAAATGAGAACAGGGGAGAAGAAATGAACACATTTGCAAGGGGTGGCAGATCATCAGCCTTAGGTAATGGAATAGTAAAAAACTCGGTTATATCATGTATGCTGTTTGCAACGATGCTTTTTGTTTTATCAGGATGCGGACGTGTCAAGACAGCAAGGGAATTGTACAGGGAAGCGGTAAAGACGTACGGAGAGTGTGAGATAGTATCACAGACGGAAAATGAAGACAGTACCGTTCTTATACTCAGGGATAAACTGCAGGGGTTTGAGTATAAGATATCAAGCGGGATGGATGATATAGTTATTGACGGCTCTTCCTTTGGAAGCGTGGAACATACCGGTTCGACTTTTCATAATGCTCTGTGTGATTATGTTTTTTCACAGTGCATGGATGAACTGGAGGAGATATGTGAGAATTACGGTGCTGCGTGCGATACCGAAGACATATATTTTTTTAGAATAGGCGCAGAAAATGCCGAGGATGCGGAAAATGCAGCGCTTGCCTGTGCTGAAGTACTTCAGTCATATAATCTGAACGGACGCATGGATAACTGGGAGATTCCCTGCTACAGGCTTGGAGAAAAAGGGGGGTACACTTCCGACAGATTCGGATCTGTTAAACTGCCCAATATAGAATGGATAAGCCTTGAGCAGGAGAAAACAAACTATTACACGGAAATGGCCAGATATCAGACTGATGCCAATGCACAGTTTCTTCGTAAGGAGGAAGGCACGTTTGCAGATACCGGTGCAGATCTTGACAGGGTAGTAAGTGTGCTGGGAACCGATTATCCGACGGAGGGCACTTCACCTGTTATGATTTATTATTTTAAGGCATCCGACGGGACAGAATATTTTATGTGTGATTTCAATTACTATGATGAAAATTATTATGATTATCAGTGGTATACGAATTATTATGATGTGGTGCCGGATGCAAAAAAAGAATAATGTTTTCAATGCAGATAATGTCATTGCACTGACGGATGCAGGATGAAAAACAATTTGAAATAGGTAATGAAATGGCGGGTCACCAGCGAACCCGCCATCTTTTCTGTAATTCTTCAATCGGTTCAGGAGGAGCTGCGACTTTATTTATTTTTTTTTTCAGATGAGCGAAGCTCGGAAAGCCTATTTTCGAAGAATTCTTCCTCGACAGGTATATCGGCCCAGTCATTTTTCCAGGCGGAGATATATGCAGCATTTGATATGGAGAGAGAATTAAGCCCCTCGTAACCGTTTGCGATGAGTGGTGTGCCATCGATTATGGCATCAGCAAAATTATTGAGAAGTGCTACATGGCCTTCAGGTTCCTGAGCAGTAAATTCTTCATATTCTGTTTCCGGTGCTTCAAATCCTGTTTTGCAGGTAAAGCAGAATTCTCTTTCGGGGACCTTAAGCTTAGTCCATTTGAGACATCCCTGTTCTATGACTATTTTGCCCCGGTCGCCGGATATCTCAAGACGGTTTGTTCCGGGAGCTTCACCGGTTGTTGTTATGAACGTAGATGTGGCACCGTTTTCATATTCTCCGTATATCGTTACATCGTCTTCAACAGAGATGTTGTGGTATTTTCCGAAGGAGCAGAATGCTCTTATTCGCTTAGGCATACCGAAGATCCACTGCCACAGATCGAGATTGTGAGGAGCCTGGTTGAGCAGTACACCTCCGCCTTCGCCGTCCCATGTTGCGCGCCATGTTCCGGAATCGTAATATGCCTGTGATCTGTACCAGTTGGTGATTATCCATACAAGCCTTTTGGGCTCGCCAAGCAAGCCTTCCTGTACAATCTCTCTTGCCTTTGAATATACAGGATTGGACCTCTGGTTGAACATTATGGCAAAGATCACACCTGATTCTGCGGCGGCATCATTCATCTCACGTACCTGCCTTGTGTAGACACCTGCAGGTTTTTCGGTCATGACATGGATCTTTCGCCTGAAGCATTCCTTTGCGATTGTGGGGTGATCATAGTGAGGAACTGCTATCAGCGCAGCATCTATCAGACCGCTGTCAAGAAGATCATTTGTGTCTTCGAAGGCCTTAGCAGACGGAAGAAGCTGTGATGCACGTTCCAGCATCTTAACATTCGGATCGGAGAATGCCGTAACTTCTATTCGCGGACAGAGTCCGTCACAGATATTCTTAAGATGACCGTAGCCCATATTTCCCATTCCGATTATTCCGAGTCTTATCTTATCCATATATGTGCCTTTCTTATATTTTTACGCTTTATGATCAGTAATTGAATCTCTCTTAATTCGAATTTTCAGGCTCTTTTATGATCAGGCCTGATTATGACACCTGTGTCAGAACTTCTTTCAGCGCGTCACACGCAGCACTGAAAGCTGTAAAAGAATCCGGATAACTGAAGGGATTCATTTTAGTTTTCTCAACGTTTTCGAGCTTGTCAAAACCTGCAAATACAGTAAGATGAGGTTCTATGGTAAGTACTTCTTCTTTATACTGAGAAAGAAGATATGGAAGATTTCCTGAGCCCTTCCCCGCAGGAACAACGCTTCCGTCCGGCATTGCATCCTTGATGTGCATATATTCGACGTAAGGACTTAGCATATCCCAGGCTTCGATAGTATCCTGTCCTGACTGTATGAAATTCGCAGGATCAAATACTGCCCTGATATCCGGAAATTCTCTGTGTATCTCAAGGCATCTTGAAGCAATATCTCCGTAGATACCCTTCTCATTTTCATGACAGAGGATAATGTCCTGTCCTTCTGCAGCTCTGATAAACCCGGCCAGACGCTCAAAAACTTCGTTCTTTCTTCCTTCAGTTCCGTAGAAGCTGAACATTCTTATATGTCTGCATCCGAGGATATGCGCATTTTCGAGTCCTCTTTTGAAGGATTCAAGGTGTAGTTTAAAATCATCATCCAGACTGATCTTGCCATAAGGGGAACCGAGCGACCACACCGCGATTCCTTCATCATCAAGTCTTTTTCTGACCTCACGGGCTTTATCCGCACTTATTTCCGAGATATTGCTTCCGTCTACACCCCTGATTTCCAGAAGCGCTATTTCGTTATCGTGCATAGCCTTTACCTGTCCTTTGATCTCTCCGGAAGCTTCATCTGCGAATGCTGCAAGTCTGAATTTCATATGGCACCTCCCTTTTGGCTGTATCCTTAATGTGACCTAATATTACCCCGATTGAATTTGCATTAAAATTGCAAATATCTGTAAAAACATTGCAAATCATGTCATAAATAGATAAGATTTGGTAATAACACCCTGAAAAAAGCGGATCACTGTGGATAAATAATATGCTGATCGAATGTGAAAAAAACGGAATATATACACGTCATGCCAGGGATGAGCGAGAGGATGGAAGAGGCTATGTCATGCATATCCATGACAGGTGTGAGATCTATTTTTTTATAGAAGGTGATGCGGATTATCTTGTGGAGGGCTCAGAATACCCTCTTAAACCCGGAAGTCTCATTCTCATGCGGCCCGGAGAGGTGCATAGAGCCAGACTGAACTCAATGGGTGCATATGAAAGATATGCGATAAATTTCCCGATAGATATGTTTGATGCGGTGGATCCTTCAAGGAATGTGATGAAGCCTCTGACAGGCAGAGGACTTGGCAGGGATAATCTTTATTACAGGCCGGAATATAAGGGACTGTTTGAAAAAATCTGCGATGAGAAAGCAAATGCAGTGGACAGGGATCTGTTTCTTTATTCCGCCCTTTTGCAGATGCTGCTTGATCTTGGGGAGGAATTCGCCGGCCGCAGCAAGCCTCGCCGTGGGAAAAACAGAACACTTTCTTCCGGAATAGTCGAATATGTTAATGACCATCTTTCAGAAGAACTGTCTGTCGAATCCATCGCTGCGCATTTCTATATCAGCCCTTCACAGCTGACAAGGCTATTTAAGGAATACATCGGTGCACCGCCGTGGGAATATATCACGGCAAAAAGACTTGTTTTTGCAAAGGAACTGATCTCGGAGGGCACAGGGGCAGGTGAAGCAGCGGAAAAGTGCGGTTTTGGGGATTATTCCTCTTTTTACAGAGCATATGTAAAGCGATTCGGAATCTCACCGGGTAAAAAAGTAAGAAAATAATGTGACCGCATCTTCAGTGTGTCCGTCTTAAATTATAGAGCGGGATAAATACGGGAAACCGGTAAGATTCCGGGTTTTTGAATCCCCTATGAATTGTGAAAAAATGAAAGTGAGGCATATATAGATGAAAAAGAAGATAATCGCCGGAATAATGGCAGGAATGATAATTGCGGGCTGCGGTCCTACGGAGATTTCAGGAGGAGGAATATGGGGAAATCCCCAGGAACAGGATCCGAATATCTCATCTTCGGAAAAACCCGGAGAAGAAAACGGCAGTATAAGTGAAAATTCCATCAATGTTACCGAAAATGCAAATACCATAAATGTATCATACAGTGAGTCAGATCTTAATGAAGAGTGGATACAGGCACTTTCCGGATCGAGCATGAACCTTTTTGAAAATGTGCTTGAAGATCAGGGAGAAGGTCAGAATATTCTCATTTCTCCCACATCCATAATGATGGCTTTCGGAATGACTGAAAACGGTGCAAACGGTGATACACTTTCTCAGATGGAATCAGTCATAAACGGCGGATTATCCATTGAGCAGATGAACCGTATCATGTTTGCAATGGCCGACCATTTTGAGTCATCTGAAGATGTAAAATGGAACGTGGCCAATTCTATATGGTTCAGAAATGACGGCAGGATGGAGGTTGTTCCTGAATTCGCAGCTGCCGCAAAGAGCTGGTACGATGCAGATGTCTGGATGGCAGCATTTGACAAGGAAACAGTAAAGGATGTTAATGCATGGGTTGAAATGGAGACCCGCGGAATGATCGATGAGATCATTCAGGCAATTGATGACCAGAACAGGATGATCCTCATAAATGCCATGGCGTTTGAAGGCGAGTGGATGAACGAATATGAGGAATATGACATCGATGAAAACTGCATATTCAGAAATTTTGACGGAACCGAATCAAAAGTAACCATGCTTAACAGCACTGAGGCTTCATATATCGAGCTTGGTAACGGAACAGGTTTTATCCGTCCTTATAAGGGTGGTGATTATTCATTCGTAGGCATACTTCCCGAAGAGGGTATAAGCGTAAATGATTACATCAGAGAACTTGCTGCGAGCGGAGAGGATTTTGCGGAAGCAATCAGAAATCCCAAATATTATGAGGGTGATATCCTCGTTTCAATGCCTGAGTTTAAGAATGAGTATGATGTTCAGATGAGTGACATACTCATGGGAATGGGAATGACAGCACCTTTTTCAGGAGCGCAGGCTGATTTTTCAGGGATTATGAGATCTACAACAGATGAAGAGTATCAGGGCTGGATCAGCAGCGTTCTTCATAAGACCTTTATCGAGGTTGACAGAGAGGGAACCAGAGCAGCCGCAGTTACCGCCATCACTCTTGATACCTGCAGCGCTGTCGCAGTATACAATCCTCCCATGTACATCATTCTCGACAGACCTTTCGTATACGCAATTGTTGACAATGAGACAGGACTTCCCGTATTCCTTGGATGCGTAAATGAACTTTGAGCCGGAAAAAATAAATTAGTTGCCTATCCTCACTCCTATGGTATCATATAGCATGTTGCTTAAGATGCCATGGGAGTTTTTTATGCAGACAGTATGCTGAAGAAAAAACAAGAGAAGGAATGGATATTCAGATGACCGATATAAAGAATAAGATTTTTTTCTCCGATCTGGACGGAACACTGCTTACTTCGGATAAGAGAATTTCTGAAAAAACAAAAAAAGCGCTTGATGACTTCGTCTCTGCAGGCAATCATTTTGCAATCTGCACCGGACGCGGACTTGATAATGTTCTTGATGTGAGTAAAAAACTGAAAGCGGATTATCCCGGTTCATTTCTTATCTGCTATAACGGTGCACTGATCTATGACTGCGATAAAAAGGAAGTGATATTCCGCTGCGGAATCCCTCTGGAAATGATACCGGGAATCTTTGAAATGGCCGCTGAGTACGGGATACATGCTCATACCTATACTTCGGATTCGCTCGTCACGCCAGATGAGGGAGAAGAGATGATATATTATAACCGTGTTATTCAAAGACCTCTTATCGTGACGGATGACATTGCAGGAAGTCTTCCCGAGGATCCATGCAAGGTTATTGCAATAGAACTTCATGATCTTGAAAAGCTTGAGAGATTTCGTATCGCAATCATGGAAAAATACGGAGACAGAGTAACCACCTGTTATTCAAATCCCAATTATCTGGAAATATTCATGAAGGAAGCAGGAAAGGGCTCTGCTGTGATCAGGCTGTCTGAATATCTTGGTATTCCCGTCGAAAATACCATTGCTGCCGGTGATGAACAAAACGATATATCAATGATAGAAGAAGCGGGACTTGGCATTGCGATGATCAACGCCAAGGATATAGTAAAAAAGTCCGCCGATGCCGTTACCGAATATGATAACGATCATGACGGACTTGCTGAATTTCTTATAAAGGCTGTTAATTGATCAGTTCTCTGAAGAGTGGATGTAACAGTGCTCTATTATCTCCCTTAATCCCGGATGCCTTTTTTCAGAAGTACTGTAAAACCGAACAGCCATCTGTTTAATCTAATCTCTTCCGTATATTTGTCGAAACTGAATTCGTCCATATGTCTCAGGAAGCTTGAAACAGCCTTTTCATTTCTGTTATCTTCCAGAAGATAAAGTCTGAGAAGTTCTCCCAATACTGTAAGAGAATCATTTTCCGGGACTTTTGATGCGATCAGTTTATAAAATTCGGTGCGGGGAATGGTTTTTTCCAGCATCGGATATATATATTCCGTAAATTTTCGTATGAATTCTTCCGGATGCGGAGGACGCCGCTTGCCCGAACGGATTCTGGAGATATAGGACGGATCGTAACCCATCGAATTAGACATTTTGGATGTATTGAATGCAAATGTTTCGATGATCGTATTGAAGTTATCCGGACGAAAAGTGATATTCTGCGCTGAGAGATCATATTCAAAGGACTCGAGAACTTCAGACGCACTGATGTATCTTGATCCTTTTTTGCGGGATAAAGCTTCGATGCCCTGCGCAAGATCCCTTAGGGTATCGGAACCATCAGATGACGGAGTTCTCTGACCGGAGCGGTAGCGGCTTATCGTAACCTGGGAGATTCCGCATTCTTCGGACAATTCTCTGGCTGTTACGCCTAATTCTCTGAGATATGAATTAAGTCTTTCGGAAAATTCCATCGTTTTACCCCCGGCTCAGGATTATACGGATATTATAACATCATATATGTATCATATAGGTCCTTTTTAAAAAACTTGCCATTATCAGGAATTCCCAATATACTGAATCTGTAGCGCATTTCAGCCGGAAGGGAAACCGCAAAACAAAGGAAAGATAAGGACCGGCGAAGAAATGTCCTGTTTATTTGGAGGTACTTGCAAATGAGAGAATTCAAGGGCTTTGTTCATGGCATAGATCTTGGCGGATGGTATTCGCAGTGTGACCATTCCAGGGAAAGGTATGACAATTTCATAGTAGAGAGCGATATCGAGCAGATTGCAAAATGGGGACTCGATCATTTCAGGCTTCCGATCGATTATGAGATTGTTGAGGATAAGGAAGGTAATTACATCCAGGAAGGCTTCGAGCGTATCAGAAAGACCATCGATCTTGCACGTAAATATGGTCTCAACGTGGTTCTGGATCTTCACAAGACCTATGGTTATTCTTTTGACGTAGGATATGGTGAGAGCGGATTTTTTGAGAATGAAAAGTATCAGGAGAGATTTTATAAGCTCTGGGAAAAGATGGCCCGGGAATTTACAGGATACGGAGATGCACTTGCTTTCGAACTTCTGAATGAAGTTACTGCCAAGGAATACAGTGATACATGGAACAGAATTTCAAGAACATGTATTCAGAGAATCCGTGCCATCCAGCCTGATGTCAAGATACTTGTAGGCGGATATTATAATAACAGCATTGTGGCACTGAAGGATCTTGAAGCTCCCTATGATGAAAATATCGTCTATAATTTCCACTGCTATGATCCCATAATCTTTACTCATCAGGGTGCAGGATGGGTAAACGGAATGTCACTGGATTACAGGATATCCATTGATGCAACCTACGGAAAAATGGGTGAGGATGCACAGATTCAGACTCCGAACATGGGATGTGAATTCCCGGGATTTGATCCTGAGGACAAGCTCAGCAGTGTATATTTTGACAAGTGTTTTGCAGAGGCTGTATCGATCGCTGAAGAACGCAATGTACCTCTTTACTGCGGAGAATACGGAGTTATTGAAAATGCAACTCCCGAAGATACCTTAAAGTGGTATAAGATGATAAGCGATTCGTTTAATAAGTTCGGAATAGGACGCGCTGCATGGAGCTACAGATCCATGAATTTCGGTATTTCCGACGAAAGGCTTTCCGAAGTGAGGGATGAGCTGATCAAACTCTTATAAGGTGAACAGAAAAATGACTATGACACTTGATGAACTGAAGAGTATCAAGGCAGAGGGAAAATATGATATTGCTCCTGTAAGTCTTGAGATGCTTTCCGATATGAGAACTCCCATACAGGTTCTCAGAATTCTTAAAAATGTTTCCGATCATTGCTATCTTCTGGAATCTGCCAAGGACAATGATAACTGGGGAAGATATACCTTCCTTGGCTTTGATCCGAAGCTTGAGATTACCTGTCTTAACGGAAAGCTTAAGATAGGTGATGAGATTGTGGAAACATCCAATCCTGCAGAACATATAAGGGAAGTGCTTGGAAGATACAGAAGCCCCAGGATTTCCTCTCTTCCTCCTTTTACCGGAGGCCTTGTCGGATATTTTGCATATGACTATATAAAATATGCAGAACCTTCGCTTCATCTTAACGAAACCGATGATGAGGAATTCAACGACATCGACCTTATGCTTTTTGACAAGGTTGTTGCCTTTGATCATCTTAAGCAGAAGATCATACTGATCGTAAACATTCACCTGACGGATCTTGAATCGGAATACGGAAGGGCAAAGAGAGAACTTTCGGAACTTAAGGAACTTATAGAAAATGGCAGTATGTCCGATGAGATCAGCGGACATGTCAAAGGTGAATTCAAACCAGCCCTTGAAAAGGATGAATTCTGCCGTATGGTGGAAAGAGGAAAGCATCATATCGTTGAGGGTGATATATTCCAGATAGTTTTGTCAAACAGACTCAGCGCGGATTTTGAAGGATCTCTTCTCAACACATACAGAATGCTTCGTACGATCAATCCTTCTCCGTATATGTTCTATTTCTGCTCCAAGGATCTGGAACTTGCGGGTGCATCTCCGGAAACACTTGTAAAGCTTCAGGACGGAGTGGTGCATACATTCCCTCTTGCAGGAACCAGAAAAAGAGGTGCAAATGCAGAGGAGGATGCAGAACTTGTCAAGGATCTTCTCGCAGATCCCAAGGAACTTGCAGAACACAATATGCTGGTCGACCTTGGAAGAAATGATCTCGGAAGGATCTCAAAGTTCGGATCGGTTCAGGTTGAAAAACTCCGTGAGGTTCAGTTCTTTTCACATGTAATGCACATAGGTTCAACCGTAAGAGGAGAAATCAGGGATGATGAGGATGCACTGTCTGCGATAGGCTCTGTGCTTCCCGCCGGAACATTGTCCGGTGCTCCTAAGATAAGAGCATGCGAACTTATTGATGAACTTGAGGGAATCAAGCGCGGAATTTACGGAGGCGCTATAGGGTATATTGATTTTACCGGCAATATGGATACATGCATTTCCATCAGACTGGCCTACAAGAAAAAGGGCAAAGTGTTCGTAAGGAGCGGAGCCGGAATAGTTGCAGATTCCGTGCCTGAAACTGAGTTTACCGAATGCATCAATAAAGCCTCTGCGGTTGTAAAGGCAATAAAGGAATCGGAGGAAGTGTAAGGTGATATTACTGATTGATAACTATGACAGTTTTTCATACAACCTCTTCCAGCTTGTTGGTGAACTGAATCCTGACATACGTGTCGTAAGAAATGATGCCGTAACTATAGATGGGATAAGGAAAATGAAACCTTCCCACATTATCCTCAGCCCCGGACCGGGAAGACCTGAGGATGCCGGAATATGTATGGATGTCGTTAAGGAACTGTCCGGAGAATTTCCCATTCTCGGTGTGTGCCTGGGACATCAGGCTATATGCGCATCTTTCGGTGCAACCGTAACATATGCAAAACAGCTTATGCATGGAAAGAGCTCTGTTGTGACGGTTGACAGGGATTCGAAGATCTTCGGAGGGCTTGAAGAAAAGGTCGAGGTCGCGAGATATCATTCACTTGCTGCCGACAAGGATACTATACCTGAGTGCCTGAAGGTTATAGCAAAAACAGATGATGGAGAGGTAATGGCAGTAGAGCATAAGGAATACTGCGTGTACGGACTTCAGTTTCATCCGGAATCAATACTTACACCAAACGGAAGGGTTATGCTGAAGAACTTTTTAAATATATGACGTGCGTGTCATAAAAATTTTCTAAAAAATTTTTAAAAAATGTTTGACAAATGTTTTTTAGCGGAGTAATATCACACACATAAAACATGGAGCAAGGGCGTTCCGGAATTTTTAGAAATTTCCGGAACGCATTTTTTGTTTAAGGCAAAGGCGCTTTGAACTTTCACCGCGAAGTTCGAAGTGCCTTTTGTTTTAATATATTAATCCTGAGGAGGAAAAACTTTATGGAAGAATTATTGAGTATTGTCGACGGTAAACTTTTTGCAGTATGGTTTCTGATCGGCGCAGCATTGGTGTTCTGGATGCAGGCCGGATTCGCTATGGTGGAGACCGGTTTTACGAGAGCAAAGAACGCCGGTAATATCCTGATGAAGAACCTTATGGACTTCTGTATAGGCTGCTGTGTATTCATACTGATCGGCTTCGGACTGCTGCTTGGTGAAGATGTGATGGGATTTATCGGAAAGCCCGGTTTTGATATCTTCACATCATATGCAGATTTTGACTGGTCCAACTTCGTATTCAATCTTGTGTTCTGTGCAACAACAGCTACCATCGTATCCGGTGCTATGGCTGAAAGAACCAAGTTCCTGAGCTACTGTGTATATTCCGCAGTTATCTCAGCACTTATCTATCCCATCGAAGCACACTGGATCTGGGGCGGCGGCTGGCTCGCTCAGCTCGGATTCCACGATTTCGCAGGATCCTGTGCAATCCACATGGTAGGCGGTATCTCAGCTCTTATCGGTGCCAAGATGGTCGGTCCCCGAATCGGAAAGTTTGAAAAGGACGAAAAGGGTAAGATAACAAAGGTTAATGCATTCCCCGGACATAACATCGTAATCGGTGCACTCGGTGTATTTATCCTCTGGCTCGGCTGGTACGGATTCAACGGTGCTGCATGTACTTCGGTAGATCAGCTTGCATCCGTATTCGTAACCACAACAATCGCTCCTTCAATCGCAACTGTAGTATGTATGATCTTCACATGTATCAAGTATGGCAAGCCCGATGTGTCAATGTGCATGAACGCTTCACTTGCAGGTCTTGTAGCAATCACCGCTCCCTGTGATGTAACTGATGCATTCGGTGCCATCGTTATCGGTGCTGTAGCAGGTCTTCTTGTCTGCTTTGGTGTATGGTTCCTTGATTATAAGGCTCACATCGATGATCCCGTCGGTGCAGTTGCTGTACATATGATGAACGGTATCTGGGGTACCATCGCAGTTGGTCTCTTTGCAACACCTGATGCGCCCGACAGCGAACTTTGCGGACTTTTCTACGGCGGCGGATTTGAACTTCTCGGAAAACAGCTCCTTGGATTTGCAGCAGTTGCAGCATGGACTGTAGTAGGAATGATAATAGTATTCTCTATCATTAAGGCTATCTTCGGACTTCGTGTTTCTGAGGAGGAGGAAATTGAAGGCCTCGATATCAAAGAGCATGGTCTTGCATCAGCATATGCAGGCTTCAGTATTGTAGATCTTACCGGCGCATATATGAGTGAGAACGAGAACACCAGTATCGGAACCACTGATTATGACAAGGCAAGCGACGCACAGAAGAAGGCATCCGTACCTGTAGTTGATACAGAGAAGGATATGAGAGCTGCAGGCGTTGTAGCTGATACGGGAATGCACAAGGTTGTCATCATTACCAAACTTTCAAGATATGACAGTATTAAGAGAGCACTCAACGATCTCGGTGTTACAGGTATCACCGTTACACAGGTTACCGGATGCGGTATCCAGAAGGGTGCCGGCGAGATGTACAGAGGAGTTGAGATGGATATGACGCTCCTTCCCAAGATCAAGCTTGAAGTTGTTGTAAGTAAGATTCCTGTAGATTCTGTTATTGAAACTGCCAAGAAGACACTTTATACCGGCAAGATCGGAGATGGTAAGATCTTCGTATATCCTGTCAGCAGAGTTGTTAAGATCAGAACAGGCGAAGAGGATTATGCAGCATTACAGGATGTTGAATAATACATTATAGATAGAAAAGGTGACGGTTCTTTCGATCACAAATTCTGTGAACGAAGGAACCGTCAATCTTTTTGTAAAAAATTTCTTGACATTGCTATTTAAAAAGATTATTTTATTCTGCAAGAGGCAACGGCGTCTCTAATGTTTAAATGACATTAGAGGCGCCGTTTCTTATTTTTTATCCACATGATCTGAGAGGGAAATGATATGAACGGTAATCTTTCATACGACAGAGAACATGATGCGTGCGGTATAGGTGCTGTTGTCAAGATCGACGGAATACCCGAATATTCCGTTATGGACGATGCACTGACAATAGTTGAAAAGCTTGAGCACAGAGCAGGAAAGGATGCAAGCGGCAAGGTTGGAGACGGTGTCGGTATCCTTCTCCAGATATCTCACTCTTTCTTTTCATCAGTCCTTAAAAAGATGAAGGCAGGAAAACTCTCTGCGGGAGATTACGGAATCGGAATGTTCTTCCTTCCTCAGGATAATCTCAAGGCAACATTTGCAAAGAGACTCTTTGAAGTTATTGCCGATAAGGAAGGGATGGAAGTCATCGGATGGAGAGAGGTTCCCGTCCATCCCGAAATCCTTGGCGAGAGAGCACGTAACTGCCAGCCTTCTATCTGGCAGTGCTTCCTTAAGAGACCTGAAGGCCTTAACAGAGGTGCTGACTTCGACAGAAGATTATATGTAGTAAGAAGAGAATTTGAGCAGAGCTCCGACGATACATATATCTGTTCTCTTTCATCAAGAACGATCGTATATAAGGGAATGTTCCTTGTAGGACAGCTCAGAAGATTTTACGACGATCTTCAGAGCAAGGATTATATGACCGCCATCGCTCTTGTACATTCAAGATTCTCCACCAATACTCTTCCCAGCTGGGAGAGAGCACATCCGTACAGATTCATCGCTCATAACGGAGAGATCAATACAATAAGAGGTAACTCCGACAGAATGCTTGCGCGTGAAGAGACCATGCATTCCAAACTTCTCGAAAGTGACAGGGCTAAGATCTATCCCGTTATCTCTGCAAGCGGATCAGATTCCGCAATGCTTGATAACACTCTTGAGTTTCTTTATATGAACGGCATGGATCTTCCTCTTGCAATGATGGCTCTGATTCCCGAGCCCTGGAAGCACAACCGTTTTATGAGTGAAAATAAGAAGGATTTCTATCATTATTATGCAACGATGATGGAGCCCTGGGACGGACCTGCAGCCATTCTTTTCACCGATGGTGAGATGTTCGGGGCAACTCTTGACCGTAACGGCCTCAGGCCTTCCAGATACTATATTACGGATGACAACAGACTGATCCTTTCTTCTGAGGTCGGTGTTCTTGATATCGCCCCCGAGAAGATCCTTAAAAAATCAAGACTTACACCGGGAAGAATGCTTCTTGTCGATACTCATCAGAAGAGGATCATTTCGGATGAAGAGTGTAAGGAAACCTACGCATCCAAGCATCCTTACGGTGAGTGGCTTGATTCACACCTTATCAGACTTAAGGACCTTACCATACCGAATCATCAGGTTCCTGTATCTACGCAGCCTGAAAGAGACAGACTTTACAAGGTATTCGGTTACAGCTATGAAGAGGTAAGAACATATATCCTTGAAGCTTCCATGAACGGAGCAGAGCCCACTGTATCGATGGGACATGATGTTCCTCTCGGAGCGCTTTCGGATAATCATCCTCTTCTATACAGATTCTTCCAGCAGCAGTTTGCGCAGGTTACCAATCCTCCCATCGATTCACTCAGAGAGAAGATCGTAACCGATACAACTGTGTACATCGGTTCCGACGGAGATCTGTTAAGTGAAAAGAGTGACAACTGCACTGTTCTTGAAGTTAACAATCCTGTACTTACCGGCGTTGATCTTATGAAGATCCGTTCCATGAAGAGACCGGGCTTCAAGACAGAGACAGTATCTCTTCTTTATTACAAACATACTTCACTTCTTAAAGCAGTTGAACAGCTCTACCTGTCTGTTGACAGAGCAGTTTCAGGCGGAGCAAACATAATAATCCTCTCTGACCGCGGTGTGGATGAGAACCATGTTCCCATCCCTGCACTGCTGGCCGTATCCGCTGTTGAGCAGCATCTTGTCAACACAAAAAAAAGGACAGCTGTGTCACTTATACTTGAGAGCGGCGAGATCAGGGATGTACATCAGATGGCATGTGTTCTGGGCTTTGGTGCCAGAGCTGTCGATCCCTATCTTGCGCATGAGTGCATAGGAGAGCTCATTACTCTCGGACTCCTTGATAAGGATCTGCATACTGCAATCGATGATTACGATAAGGCACTGCTTAACGGTGTTGTAAAGATTGCCGCGAAGATGGGTATTTCGACGATCCAGTCATATCAGTCTGCAAGGATATTCGAAGCAATAGGCCTTTCAGATGATGTCATTGACAGATTCTTTACCGGCGTTACCAGCAGAGTCGGAGGTATCGGTGTCAGGGAGATCGAGGAAGGTATTGCGTCGAGACATGACAGGGCATTCGATCCCATGGGACTTCCCATAGATCCCGTTCTCGACAGCACAGGCTTCCATAACTTAAGAAGCGGTGACAACAAGGAAGATCATCTTTACAGTCCCAAGACCATCGTACTTCTCCAGCAGGCCGTACGTATGGGAAGCTACGACAAGTTCAAGGAATATACGGCACTTGTTGACGATCCTGATCATCCTCATACACTGAGAGGATTACTTGAATTTGTTCCTGCAGGCAAGCCGGTTCCTCTTGATAAGGTTGAGCCTGTTTCGGAGATCGTCAAGAGATTCCAGGTTGGTGCCATGAGCTACGGTTCACTTTCAAGAGAAGCTCATGAGACCATCGCCAAGGCAATGAACACACTTGGCGGACGTTCCAATACCGGTGAGGGCGGAGAGGCTTCTGACCGTTTCGGTACGGATAAAAACAGTGCTGTAAAGCAGGTGGCATCCGGAAGATTCGGTGTTACGGAAGAATATCTGCTCAGTGCTTCGGAGATACAGATCAAGATGGCACAGGGTGCAAAGCCCGGTGAGGGAGGAAATCTTCCTGCGAGGAAGGTATATCCATGGGTTGCCAAGACAAGATGCTCAACTCCCGGTGTACAGCTTATTTCTCCTCCTCCTCATCATGATATCTATTCGATCGAGGATCTTGCACAGCTTATCTATGACCTTAAGAATGCGAACAGAAATGCAAGAATATCTGTAAAGCTTGTATCTGAGGCGGGTGTAGGAACAATTGCATCCGGTGTTGCAAAGGCAGGTGCACAGGTAGTACTTATCTCCGGTTATGACGGAGGAACAGGTGCAGCACCTTTCAGCTCGGTTCACTCTGCAGGGCTTCCCTGGGAACTCGGAGTTGCAGAAACACATCATGCACTTATCGAAAGCGGATTAAGACAGAAGGTAAGGATTGAGACAGACGGTAAGCTCATGACAGGAAGAGATGTTGCAATAGCTGCTCTTCTCGGCGCCGAGGAATTCGGCTTTGCAACCGCACCGCTTGTGTCACTCGGATGTATGATGATGAGAGTCTGCTCCAAGGATACATGTCCTGTAGGAATCGCAACTCAGAATGAGATACTCAGGAAGAGATTTGCCGGAAAGCCCGAGCACATCATCAATTTCATGACATATGTCGCAATGCAGCTCAGAGAGATCATGGCAGAACTCGGATTTAAGACCGTTGATGAGATGATCGGAAGAAGCGACTGCCTGCGCAAGAGAGCAGAGTTTAAGCAAAGTGAAGCATGCACCATTTCATTCTCCGAGATACTTAAGAGTGATTATGCACTTGTTAAGGAGAACAGATTCGATCCTAAGCAGAGCTTTGATTTCGGACTTGAAAAGACACTTGATGAGAAGATCCTTCTTCCATGGTTCGATAAAGCCGTAAAGAGTAAGACCAAAACTTCATCAGTTTCACTTAATGTAAGTTCGACAGACAGAAGCCTCGGAACCATTCTGGGATCTGAGATAGTTAGAAAATATGGAAGCAAGTGCAGCGAACTTTCAGAAGACAGATTTATCGTTAACTGTGAAGGCGGCGGTGGTCAGTCCTTCGGTGCATTTATTCCTCACGGACTTACCATAAAACTTTCGGGCGATGCAAACGATGGCTTCGGAAAGGGGCTGTCAGGAGGAAGACTTATCCTTACTCCTCCCGAGGGCAGCGTATTCAAGGCATCAGAGAATATCATCGTCGGTAACGTTGCACTTTACGGAGCAACCTCCGGAAAAGCATATATCACCGGTATCGCAGGTGAGAGATTCTGTGTAAGAAATTCCGGTGCGACGGCTGTTGCGGAAGGCTGCGGAGATCACGGACTTGAGTATATGACCGGCGGAAGAGCGGTGATACTCGGAAGCGTTGGCAAGAACTTTGCAGCAGGTATGAGCGGCGGTATCGCTTTTGTTCTTGACAGAGATCACAGTCTGTACCGCAAGGTCAATAAGGACATGGTAGAACTTGAAGAGGTTACAGAGAAGTATGATATCGAAGAACTCAAGTCTATCCTTGAGGACTATGTAAAGGCTACTGATTCCGAACTCGGCAAGTCAATACTTGATAACTTCGATGAAGAGATCCTCAGCTTCAAGAAGGTCATTGCAAGAGATTATCACAGAATGATCAAAACAATCGCCAAGTACGAAGAGCAGGGCATCTCAAGAGAAAGCGCAGAGCTTGAAGCATTTAAAGAGATTACCGGAACAGCGGTTTGATGCGGGAGGATAACATGGGTAAACAAACCGGATTTCTTGAATATGAAAGAGCAGAGAACAAAGAAGTTCCCGCAAAGGAAAGGATAAAGGGCTACAAGGAGTTTCATACTTTTCAGTCTGAGGAAGCGAGAAGATGTCAGGCTGCAAGATGCATGAACTGCGGAGTTCCGTTCTGTCAGTCGGCAATGAGCTTAAGCGGAATGGTTGTAGGATGTCCTCTTCACAATCTGATCCCGGAATGGAATGATGCAATCTACAAGGGAGAGGATGAACATGCCCTTGCAAGACTGCTTAAGACCAACAGATTCCCGGAATTCACCGGAAGAGTATGTCCCGCACTTTGCGAGAAGGCATGTATATGCGGTCAATATGACGATCCTGTCACAATTCATGATAATGAATTATATCTGATAGAAAAGGGATATAAAGAGGGCTATATGACAGCTAAGCCCCCTGTTTCTGAAAGCGGCAAGAAGGTTGCCGTGATAGGAAGCGGTCCTTCCGGATTGTCCGCAGCTGATGCACTCAGAAGACGCGGACATGCTGTCACCGTATATGAAAGAGATGACCGTATCGGCGGACTTCTTATGTATGGTATTCCCAATATGAAACTCGATAAGCAGGTTATAGCCAGAAGACAGAAGCTTATGGAGGAAGAGGGAATAGTATTTAAGACAGGCGTCAATATCGGTAAGGATGTAAAGCTTGCAGATCTTCAGAAGGAATATGATGCGGTCGTACTTTGCTGCGGATCCAAGCAGCCCAGAGCACTTGCTTGTGATGGCATAGAAGGTGCAGGCGGAGTTTATTTTGCCGTTGACTTCCTCACTCAGGCTACCAGAAATGTACTTGGTATTAAGAAACTTTCCAAGGACTATGATGCAAAGGGTAAGGATGTAGTTATTGTGGGCGGCGGAGATACAGGTAATGACTGTATCGGTACCGTTATCAGAATGGGATGCAAGTCTGTTACGGCACTTGAGATGATGCCCAAGCCTCCTGTGGAAAGAGCGGCCAATAACCCATGGCCCGAATGGCCCAAGACTCTTCGCACAGATTATGGTCATGTAGAAGCAGCCGAGGTATTCGGATCAGATCCCAGAGTATTTAAGACAACGGTTAAGAAGGTAATACAGTCAAAGGGTAAGATAACCGGTATCGAAACTGTTGAAACCGGTTTTGAAAACGGCAAGCTTATCCAGGTAAAGGGTACCGAAAAGAAGCTTAAGTGCGACATGCTCCTTATCGCAGCAGGATTCATCGGAGCTGAAAAGTATCTTCCCGAAAGCTTCGGACTTGAGCTGTCCGGAAGAGGAACCGTAGTTACTCCCGAGGGAAAGTATTCAACAAATGTTCCCGGAGTATTTGCAGCCGGAGATATGAGAAGAGGACAGAGCCTTGTCGTCTGGGCACTGGCCGAGGGAAGAGCCGCAGCTGCTGAGGTGGACGAATACCTCATGGGCTACAGAAATAACTAACAGGTGCCAGGTAACATTAAGAAGAATTAATAGTGCCAGGTAACATTAAGAAATTTTAAACAAAAAAGATCTCTATGACCAAGGTGGTATAGAGATCTTTTTCTGTCGTCTCCTGACTTGATGATATAGGCCTGATGGCTGGTTTTCAACTATATTATGATATCGAGTTGAAGAATGCTCCCACGAAGATAGCAGGTGAATTCCAATAGATTGCTACTTCATTGGTATCTGCGGAAGGAAGTTCATCAAGATAACTCTTGGCGGGAGGAACGGAGTCGCCAAGTTTTTCTTTTGTCTGAGGATATTGAAATCCCTTGTTGGGACCGCCGGATATGAGCCCGGGAACCGGATCATCTATTCCGTCTGAGCCTGATGGTCTGTGGTGGGGATTCATAACCGATCTTTCACCGAAACCTGTTACGAAGCACATATCAAGAGCATTTAAGCCGAGAGCATAATTCCACTGCATCAGCGCATTTTCTCTCATTGATGTATCTCCGGTCAGCATCTCATACATTATCATGCTCATTGCGTTAGACATTATGGGAAGAATGCTTCCCCATCCGTAACCTTTTGGAGAAAGAGCTGTACCATAGCCGGAGTTTTCCGAAAGAGTACGTATATTATTGCATTCATCGATAAATCTTTCTTTTAATCCTTTGTAAAGGATATCGCCGGCCTTTTCCCTGAGGACGAACAGACAGCACATTGCTCCGAGGCCGCTTACCTCTGCCCATCCGTATGATGTGATCCTGAGTTCGCCTGAATACAGGTCTTCAGCTTTTTTCAGATATTCTTTGCTATCTGTTGCTGCAAAGAGTTCGCATGCAGCCCAGAACTTTTCATCCTTATCGCTTCTGTCACCATACATGCCGGTCCTTACTCCCTCGGGATTTACAAAGGGGATGAAATCAGGATTCTCATCAAGCCATTTGGAGGCTCTGAGAGCGGCGTTAAGCATAATGTCAGCAAACTCTGTGTCGAATTTGCGATATACTCTGTAAGCCAGTGCAAGGCATGCACATGCTGCGGCTGTTGCACAGTGCGATACGGGCATGAGATATTCGGGGTCATGATCTTCCTGAGGCATTATAAAAGGAGCAAAATGATCCTTGGTGAGCTTGTGATAAAAAGCGCCGTCCTCTCTCTGCATCTTAAGGATCCATTCAAGCTCGAAGCGTGCTTCGTTAAGGATGTCAGGAACACCGTTTCCGGACTCCGGAATGTTCAGTTCGTCTGAGCATCCCTTCGGACACAAAATGTAAGTGTAGAGAAGATGCGCTACAGTAACTGCACCGGGGCCGACATACTTGCCATAGTCTCCCGCATCATGCCATCCGCCGGTAACGAGCTTTTTAACGGACTTGTTTTCCCATTCGGAGGCAGGGGCTGTGTGACATGCGGGATGAACGAATCTGCCTGCATGTTCGGGCTTTAATTCACATCCGCATCTCTGGTAATAAAGTCCTTTTATAAGTGCGTTGGTGACATCCTTCCAGGGATTCTTTTTTACGGTTATGTGCCTTGCGTATTCTTCGCCACACTGAGCGCTGTACTCGCCTTCAGGAAGTACACCGAAGTTTACTATTGTGACTTTATCACCCGAGCTTTCATCGGCCTCGGGTGCCACTATTTCGACAGGGAAGCAGGGGAGACCTCCATCTTTCGATAAAGTCAGAAGGCCTTCGGATAAAACTGCCAAATGAACAGGAAGGGCATCCGAATATCCCGTCTGGTTGATCCTAATATTTGATAATCGATCGTTCATGATAATATCACTCCATTATTATCAGGGTTCTGAAGAATTTTTTTGTCCGTGTTTTTGGCGGCTGCTCTTATATTGTACCATGGTATCATCAGGTTTTCCCCGTTACATCATTATATTTGGCAATATATAACCGATTTTTGACATGGTGCCAGGTAACATTAAGAAATTATTAAGGGTGTCAGGCGCCGTAAAGAAAAAAAGGATTTGACAAAGGAAAAAAGCATGTTGTATAAAGATTAAGTGAGCAATGGCGTTCATTTCATAAAGACAGAAGTCTTTGGTGAAATGGGCGCTTTTTTATTAATCGGGGGGCTTTGAGCTTTAGGAGGATCTATGAACTATACGAAAGAGGAAGTCAAACAGTTTGTCGAGGAAGAGGATGTCAAGTTTATCCGTCTCGCATTCTGTGATGTGTTCGGCAAGGCTAAGAATATTTCAATTATGCCCGCTGAACTCGACAGGGCATTTAACGAAGGCATAGCTATTGATGCGTGGTCAATACAGGGATTTGAGGGATTTGAATCATCGGATCTGTTTCTTCATCCGGATCCCGATACACTTGCAATACTTCCCTGGAGACCTGAACACGGAAGGGTTGTGAGGATGTTCTGCGATATCACCTGGCAGGACGGAACACCTTTTAAATGCGATTCCAGACGTTTCTTAAGGGATGCTGTCAAAAAGGCTGAAGATAAGGGATATACTTTCTATTTTGGAACAGAGCAGGAATTCTATCTTTTCCGCAGTGATATAGAGGGCGATAACACAAGGGTTCCTTATGATGAAGCAGGATACATGGACATCGGACCCGAGGACAGGGGCGAGAATATAAGAAGAGAAATCTGCATCACCCTTGAGCAGATGGGTATTAGTCCCGAAAGCTCCCATCATGAAGAAGGTCCCGGACAAAATGAGATAGACTTCAGGTATTGCGATGCACTCAAGTCCGCTGATGATGCGATGACCTTCAGAAGCGTTGTAAGTGCTGTTGCAAACAGAAACGGAGCGACGGTAGACTTTTCACCCAAGCCCGTTAAGAACAGACCCGGCAACGGAATGCATATCAATTTTTCCGTCAAGAAGGATGGAAAGGAAGTCGATCTTGCACCCGTTATTGCCGGAATACTTAAACATGCTGCTGAGATGACGCTTTTCTTCAATCCTACACCCGGATCATATAACAGACTCGGAACAATAAAGGCACCCGGATTTATCACATGGGCAAGAGAAAACCGTTCAACCCTGATACGTATTCCTGCGGCATTCGGAGAGTACAAGAGAGCGGAACTCAGATCCCCCGATCCAATGGCTAATCCCTATCTTGCATTCGGACTCATCATACATGCCGGGCTTGAAGGGATAGAGCAGGGGCTTGTGCCACCCGAGGAGACAAAGATCAATCTCTATCGTGCCGAGAGGACCACATTGGATAAATTCGATACCATCCCTTCATCACTTGAAGATGCGATCGATGTTGCCTCTTCAAGCGATATGTTAAAAGAGGTTCTTCCTGAGGAACTGTTCAGGTCATATCTTGATAAGAACAGCGTCCGTGCCTGATATGCAATAATAAAAACCTGAAAGGCAATCCATGTTACCGGCTGAGAGAGTCTACAGTGTGCTGCTGGTTTCGGCAGCAGAAAAAATAAATAATGTTCTGCTTCCCATGTTCAAAGGAGGGAGCTTTGAGCCGGTGACGGTTGTTGACACCGTAGCCAAGGCACAGCGGAGATTATCAGACAGGGATTACGACCTTGTCCTGATCAATGCGCCTCTGCCCGACGATTTCGGAAGAAAATTCGCTGTGGACGTATGCACCGAGACAGACAGTGTTGCAGCGATCATCGTAAGAAGTGAAATGTATGATGAGATAAGTACTTCGATGACTCCTAAAGGTGTCATGGTGGTCATGAGACCGCTTGAAGACGACCGCATCGGTGAGCTCATCGGTGTCATGTGCAGCTTCAGGGAAAGACTTAAGAAGGTCCGTAAAAAGACCATGACTCTTGAGGATAAGATGGAGGAGATCAGGCTTGTAAACAGAGCAAAGTGGGCTCTCATCAAGTCCTGTGGGATGACCGAGGAGGATGCTCACAGATACATCCAGAAGCAGGCCATGGATATGTGCCTGAGCAAGAAGGAAACTGCGGAGAACATCCTCAAGACTTACGGATAGTTATTAATGTATGATGTGCGATGAGACGGTTGCACATGAAAGTGAATATGTTATTCTGAAGGAGTTATCATCCGGGATGGTCAGGTCATCCCTGTGAAGCTCCTTTTTTATTGGATATTACAAAATTGTCACATAGATATCACATCATTCGATGTTGGGAAAAGTCCCGTTTCGGTAAGCTTGATGCATAAAACGAAACGGAGGTAAATGTAATGGAACTGCTTAAAGTAAACGATATTAAGAAAACATATGTCTCCAGGCTCGGGGGAACCCGTGTGCAGGCTCTCAAGGGAGTCACCTTCTCGGTTGAAAAGGGTGAATATGTTGCGATAATGGGTGAGTCAGGATCAGGCAAGACCACTCTCCTTAATATTCTTGCCGCTCTTGATAAGCCTACGGGCGGAAGCGTTGAACTTGATGGAAAAAGACTGGATGCCGTCAGGGAAAGAGAACTTGCGGCATTCAGGAGAAATAATCTCGGATTTGTTTTTCAGGAATTCAATCTGCTGGATACATTCTCTCTTAAGGATAACATTCTGCTTCCTCTGGTTCTCAGCGGGGTTCATCCGTCGGAAATGGAGGGGAGGCTGAAGTCTGTCGCTGTATCACTTGGTATAGAAGATCTGCTTGAAAAGTACCCTTACGAGGTGTCGGGCGGTCAGAAACAGCGTGCTGCGGCAGCGAGGGCGCTTATAACAGAGCCAAGACTCATCCTTGCAGATGAGCCTACCGGAGCTCTTGACTCACAGTCTGCCTCTGATCTGCTTCGAGTATTTTCACAGATCAACAAAAACGGTCAGACCATACTTATGGTAACGCACTCCACAGATGCAGCCTCTCATGCAAACAGGGTACTCTTTATACGGGATGGTGTAGTGTTCCACCAGCTGTATCGCGGGGAGTCGGACAATGATGAGATGTATAAGAAGATCTCGGATACTCTCACCATGCTCAGGAGAGAGAGGTGACCCTGATGAAAAGAGGATTTTATCTGAAGATAGCGTTCGAAAATATCAGGAAAAATACACAGCTCTATATTCCCAGGATCCTTGCGGAAGCCGGACTTCTTGGCTGTCTTTACATAATGATCACTATCCTGCATGATGACAGGCTGGCGGATGCGCTTGGCGGATCATATCTGAAGATGTTCATGTCATTCGGTTCATTTGTTATCGGTCTGCTCTCGTTCATTCTGATACTTTATGTTAATTCATTTCTCATGAAACGCAGAAAGAGTGATTACGGACTTTACAATGTTCTCGGAATGGAGAAAAGACATGTCATAAGGGTCCTGTTTGCCGAATCAGTCATCACATCCCTCGTATCTGCTGTTACCGGCATCCTGTTCGGGATACTGTTCTATAAGGCATCATCAGTTCTTATCTGCAGGCTGATGCATAGCGGGATAGTTCCGGGATTCTATTATCTTGATATGAGGACAGTCATCTTCCCTGTCGTAGTATTCATGTTTCTTGATATGCTGGCATTTTTCTTCGGAAGCTTATCGATCCTCTTTATGAAGCCCGTCGATCTGATGGCAGGAAAGCGTGTCGGAGAAAGGGAGCCCAGGGTAAGATGGATCCTTCTGGTGATGGGGATCGTCTCTCTCGGGAGCGGATATTATATATCACTTACCACCAAGGCTCCTCTACAGGCGCTGCTGCTGTTTTTTATGGCTGTGCTGCTCGTTATCGTCGGTACATACTGTCTCTTTGTTGCGGGAACAACTTTTGTATTAAAGTGTCTGAAGAAAAACAGGAAGTACTACTATCAGAAGAATCACATGCCTGCAGTTGCAGGACTTCTTTTCAGGATGAAGCAGAATGCTGTTGGCCTTGCATCGATTGCAATCCTTGCTACAGGTGTTCTGGTCATGATCTCGACTACGGTAAGTCTGTACAGCGGAGTTCAGGATACAATGAATTCCAACTATCCCAAGCAGGTATATCTCTCCGCATTCAGTGAAGACGGTGAACTTGTCAATCATGTATCATTTGATATACTTTCAGATATTGTTTATAAAGCGGCAGAAAATAACGGTCTTGAGATAACAGAAATGGAGAAGACCAATATGCTCACGGTCTCATATCTGCTTAGAGACGACGTGTTACTGACCAAACCTGAAGCGGAAGAGATCGGCAGCTGGGATATGTCGGAACTGACCAGTGCGATCTTTATAACTGAGGAAACTTATGAAAGGTTAAAGGGACAGACGCTTGTGACGACGGATGCAAGAGATCTCGGGCTTGAGAAGGATGAGATCGCATTCAGCAGGATAATGTCAACTGCAGAGCATTTCGGAGATGTGCCGGAGACACTGACTATCGCGGGAAAGACTTATAAGGTAAAGGAAAACATATTGTATTTTCCGATATCCGCAACATACGGCAATATTGTCGATCTTATCGGTATCGTTGTTGCAGATGAAGAAGTCATGGATGAGATCTATAGGGCACAGAGGGAAAGTTACGGCGAATATGCCTCTGAATACGCGGGCAGGCTCGGACTTAATTTCAGTGAGGAGGTATCTTCGGAGGCCGGAGAAAGCTTCAGCAGTGATGTAAAGGCGATGCTTAATGAACAATTCCCGGACGGGATCAACTTTATGATAGATTCCAAATGGGAGAGCCTTCACAATGTTCTCGACATGTACGGAACATTCCTTTTCCTCGGAATACTTCTCGGATCTGTGTGTTTGTTTTCCACAATCCTTATTATATACTACAAGCAGATATCGGAAGGTTATGAGGACAGGAGCAGATTCCAGATCATGGAGAAGCTCGGTATGGAAGAGCGAGAGGTAAAAAGGACCATAGGAAGCCAGCTGATACTCCAGTTCTTTCTTCCTCTTGTGACAGCTGCGATCCATACGATAATGGCATTTCCCATTCTTCTGAAGCTTCTGAAGATACTGATGCTTACCAATACCTCTCTGTTTGTCACATGCACCATCATAACGCTTCTTGTATTCGGAGTCGTCTATGTGGCTGTATATCTGCTTACAGCGAGAACATATTACAGGATAGTACACTGATCGTAAGGAGATAAAATGTACAGGATCTTTCTTGTTGAGGATGATCATGCGCTCGCAAAGGAAATATGCAGACAGCTTGAATGCTATGGCAACGAGACACGCATTGTTTCGGATTTTCATGACGTGACCGGAGAAGTTAGAGCATATGATCCCCAGCTTGTGCTGATGGATATAATGCTTCCCTTCCAGAATGGATATTACTGGACTTCTGAGATAAGAAAGATCTCTACTGTTCCCATAGTTTTCCTGTCATCTGCATCGGATAATATGAATCTGATCATGGCGATCAATATGGGCGGAGATGATTTTATCGCAAAGCCTGTTGATCCTATGGTGCTGAATGCCAAGGTTCAGGCAATACTGAGACGTTCCTATGAACTGTCAGGTAGTTCCGGCATGATAAATTTTCACGGGGCCGATCTGAACACTAATGACAGCAGTGTCACTTTCGAAGGAAAGAGGACAGAACTTACCAAAAATGAAATGAGGATCCTTCAGACTCTTCTGGATAACAAAGGGAGGATCGTGAGCCGTTATACTCTGATGGTAAGACTTTGGGATGATAACTGCTTTGTCGAGGAAAATACGCTGACGGTCAATGTCACACGCCTCAGGAAGAAGCTTGAGGAAGTCGGACTGAAGAATGTGATAGTCACAAGACCCGGAAGCGGCTACATCATATCATGAAGATCTTAAAGGAAGTTATCCGTAAAAATATAAGAGTAATGGCAGTGTTTGCTGTGATGGTCGCAGCAAACGCTACCATTTTTGCGCTTTATGACATCATTACGGAACCCATGATATATGCGGTCATACTGACATTTGTAGTGATGGCCGTGATCTTCGCCATCGATCTGATATCAGAAAACAGAAAAAGAAACCGGAGGATGTCAGTCCTTTCCTCAGTGGCATCCGAATGGAGAAATCTTCCGGATGCGGAATCTCTTGCTGAGGAGGATTATATTGAGATCATAAACGCACTTGGTGAACTTATGGAGAAGGTTTATGATGAAGAATCTTCCGATAAGCAGGATATGATCGATTATTATACCGCGTGGGTTCACCAGATCAAGACTCCCATCGCGGTCATGCGCCTTAAGCTTTCCGATGATACTCCGGAGCATCATGCTCTGCTGATCGAACTGTCGAGAATAGAGCAGTATGTTGAGATGGTGTTACAGTATATCCGCATCGGGAGCGGTACCAATGATCTGGTTATCCGTGAATATGATCTCGATACTCTTATCTGTGAATCGGTACGAAAGTTTGCCCCGCAGTTTTTCGAGAAGAAGCTGCAGCTGATTTATGAGAAAACTGATGCGACTATAGTCAGCGACAGGAAATGGTTCATCTGTATCCTTGATCAGCTTCTGTCAAATGCGGTCAAATATACCTCTGCGGGTTCTGTCACGATATCAGTAAAAGATTCTGTCCTGAGAGTTGCCGACACGGGTATCGGGATTGCACCGGAGGATCTTCCCAGGATCTTTGAAAAGGGATATACGGGAACGAACGGACGGATTGAGAATAGATCAAGCGGACTCGGACTTTACCTTGCCAAAAAGGCGGCAGACCTTCTTTCCATCAGGATCAGTGCGGAGAGCGTAATCGGAAAAGGAAGTACATTTATTCTTGATCTTACCCAGGAAAGAGTAAGATGATACGAAGTGATGTATCGATTCTGGAAGAAATCGCTTCTTGTATATTGACAACATGATTTTGCAGTAGTATTTTATCACTTGAAAAGGCAAAGGCGTCTTTTCTGTAAACTTGCAGAAAAGGCGTCTTTGTCTTTTTCTGTTTTTCCAAAAAAGGAGGAACAATCATATGGAAACACATTCAGTACCGGAGTATTTTGGAGAACTTGTATTTGACGATCGTCAGATGAGAGCAAGACTTTCATCCAAGGTGTATGCATCACTCAGAAAGACCATTGATGAAGGTAAGAAACTCGATTCCAAGATTGCGGAGGCAGTTGCATCAGCAATGAAGGAATGGGCTCTTGAAAAGGGAGCTACACATTTTACTCACTGGTTCCAGCCTCTTACCGGTATCACTGCAGAAAAGCACGATTCATTCATCACTCCCTCACCTGACGGAAGTGTCATAATGGAGTTTTCCGGCAAGGAACTCATTCAGGGCGAACCAGATGCGTCATCATTCCCTTCGGGCGGCATCAGAGCTACATTCGAAGCAAGAGGATATACGGCATGGGATCCTACCTCATATGCATTCATCAAGGATAAGACCCTCTGCATCCCTACTGCATTCTGTTCATACAGCGGAGAGGCACTTGATAAGAAGACTCCGCTTCTCAGATCCATGGAGGCACTCAACAAGCAGGCACTCCGTATTCTTAAGCTTTTCGGAAACGATACTGCAAAGTATGTCAGAACTTCTGTCGGACCTGAGCAGGAATACTTCCTTATCACCAAGGAGATGTATGATCTTCGTCCCGACCTCAGATACACAGGAAGAACTCTTTTCGGATCCAGACCTCCCAAGGGACAGGAGATGGATGACCATTATTTCGGAGTCATCAAGCCCCGTGTACAGGAGTTCATGAACGATCTTAACCAGGAACTCTGGAAGCTGGGAATACTTGCCAAAACTGAGCATAACGAGGTTGCACCCGCTCAGCACGAACTGGCACCCATCTATTCAACAACCAACATCGCTACCGATCAGAACCAGCTCATGATGGAGATCATGCAGAAGGTAGCTGCAAAGCACGGACTTGTATGTCTGCTTCATGAAAAGCCCTTCGCAGGCGTCAACGGCAGCGGAAAGCACAATAACTGGTCCATGGCAACAGATACCGGAATCAATCTTCTTTCACCCGGTGAGACACCTTATGAAAATGCACAGTTCCTCCTTTTCCTCTGTGCTGTTATCAAGGCTGTTGATGATTACCAGGATCTTCTCAGACTTTCCGTTGCCACAGCCGGTAACGATCACAGACTCGGAGCTAACGAGGCACCTCCTGCGATCATTTCCGTATTCCTTGGCGATGAACTTTCTGCAATACTTGATGCCATTGAAAATGACACTCCTTATGCAGGAACCGAGAAGAAGATAATGAAGCTTGGCGTTGATATTCTCCCTGCATTCCCCAGAGATACAACGGATCGTAACAGAACTTCACCGTTTGCATTTACCGGAAACAAGTTCGAGTTCAGAAGCCTCG
>CAMOZY010000021.1 GCA_946631295.1 uncultured Lachnospiraceae bacterium | reverse complement strand
GGTGCTGCTTTCTTTGCAGGCGCTGTTACCTTCTTTGCAGGTGCTGTTACCTTCTTCGCAAGTGCTGCCTTCTTCGCAGGTGCTGCTTTCTTTGCAGGCGCTGTTACCTTCTTTGCAGGTGCTGTTACCTTCTTCGCAGGTGCTGCCTTCTTTGCAGGGGCTGTTACCTTCTTCGCAGGTGCTGCTGCCTTCTTTGCGGGTGCTGCTGCCTTCTTTGCGGGTGCTGCCGCCTTCTTCGCAGCGGGTTTAACTGCAGTCTTGGTGTTTTTTGCCATAACCTTCTTTATATCCTTCTTATCAACTTTCTTAGCCATTGTTAATTCTCCTCCTCATCATTAAGTCGAAGCTTTCCGGATTTCAGTTTATCTATCTCCAGAATGCAGTTATACACTTTTAAATCCTTTTCCGGATCGTCGGATTTTCCAAGCAGTTCGCATTTTCTTTCCATGACCTTTATTATCAGATCTTTGAGCATTGCCATTCTTTTCTCGGATGTATCAATGTCCGGAGCGGAATTTTGAAGCATTCCCGTGGCATCCTTTTTTACATCTTCATCTTCCAGACTGTCAAAAAGCGCCTGAGTCGTATATGTTCCGGTTTCAAGCATCTGAAAGACTTTCTCAGCCACCACCCGGCAGGATCCGGGAGAAAAATCTTCAGACTTCAGATACCTCTTTATTACACTGAAAATCTCAGGCTCATCGGTAACCCATGTAAGGAGCGAGCTTTCCGCGGATGTCCAGACATTTTCCTTCTTTTTCGGAACGGGTTTTTTCGGAGGTGAATATGCAGTCTTCTTAAGCTGTGGATCTTTTGAAGCATATTCTCTGGGTCTTGTCTCTTCAAGAAGCTTGCTCACTTCAGACAGTGTATATCCGAAACGCTTCACAACCGCCTCGGCGTAGGAATTCATTCTCACTTCGTCTTCCGCAAACATCCAGAGATTTTCAACGATCTCACGTTCACATTTATATCGTTCTTCAGGATCTGACAGGTTGTATCTTTCCCTGACCCTGTCCTCTATATAAAGGAATCCGTTCTCTGCACCTTCAAGCCTTTTTTCGAATTCCTCCCTGCCGTTTTTCGTAAGGAATTCATCCGGATCCTTACAGGGCTTCATACTGATACGTTTCGGTGTTATTCCCACCGCTGTCAGCATCCTCACAGCCTTGAGTGCCGCCTTTTCACCGGCTTCATCCATGTCGTATGCCAGGTAAACATCCCGTCCGTCACGTTTTATCATGGCAGCCTGTTCTTCGGTAAAGGCAGTGCCCAGTGAAGCTATCGCAGAATCAAAACCGGCCTGATGCATTGAGATCACATCCATATATCCTTCACACAGGATGTAATATTTCTTCCTTGCTCTCTTTGCGAAATTATATCCGTAAAGATTTCTTCTTTTATCGAAGATTGGTGTCTCGGATGTGTTCAGGTATTTTGGTTCACCGCTTCCCAGGACTCTTCCGCCAAAGCCTATAACCTTCTTATCACTGTTTATTATCGGAAACATGACTCTTCCGAAAAAAGAAGAACTCATTCCATAGGTTTCCGAATTAGTCGCTATGCCGGAAGCTATGATAAGATCATCGGCATAGCCCTTTTCTCTCAGATGCTCAACGACAGCCTTTCCGTTATTACCGGCAAACCCGAGTCCGAAATGCCTTATAGTCTCATCGGAAAGTCCTCTGTCCTTAAGGTAATTAAGTCCCTTCTGACCATGAGCAGTATAGAGATTGTTCATGAAAAAGAGTGCCGCATCTGAATTGATCTGCCTGAGGATATCATTGCGGGCACGTTTGGCTTTTTCCTCACCCGTTTCTTCCATCCCCTTCACTTCCATTCCGGCGCGTTCTGCGAGGATCTTTACAGCTTCGACAAATGAAACATTCTCATACTTCATCACAAAAGTGATGACCCCGCCGCCTTCGCCGCATCCGAAACAGTGATACATCTGCTTTGGGGGGTATACCGAAAAAGAAGGTGTCTTCTCATTATGAAAAGGGCACAGTCCCCAGTAATTATTTCCTTTTTTCTTAAGAGGAATGTAGCTTCCGACAACATCAGCGATATCGTTGCGCTGCTTTACTTCCTCTATGAATTCATCAGAGAATCGCATCAGATCATCTCCCAGGATTTCGGAACAAAGAGTTCATTATATGTAATGATTGCAAATCTGTCAGTCATTGCACCGACATAATCACATACACATCTTTCAAGCGGTTCGCCTTCATCAGCCATCTTCCTGTTTTCTTCGGGAAGTTTATCGGGATGATGAAAATAGTAATCATAAAGCGTACAGACAAGAGCTTCCGCCTTCCCCTCTTCAGCCTTTATTTCGGGGTTGGTATATACTCTCTCAAACATGAACGACCTGATATCCCTCATTGCCTTCGCAACACTCTCGGTCATGCAGATGTCATTCTTATCCGTACTGTTAGTAATAATATCGTGAAGGAAGGCATCCAGTCTGTCACCGGGTGTACAGCCAAGTACCGCCCTGATATCAGCCGGGACATCCATTTCCGTAAGCACGCCTGCTCTCACTGCATCATCCATGTCATGGTGGATATATGCGATCTTATCGGATAGTCTTACTATTTTTCCCTCGAGGGTATCGGGCATACGCGATATCTGATGATTAAGGATACCGTTTCTGACCTCCCATGTGAGATTCAGTCCGTTACCGTCCCTCTCAAGCTTTTCAACTGTCCGGACGCTCTGTTCGTTATGCTTGAATCTGAAGGGACAGACACTGTTCAGTGCTCTTTCTCCGGCATGCCCAAAAGGAGTATGTCCGAGATCATGTCCGAGAGCGATTGCCTCGGTAAGATCCTCATTAAGCCTGAGTGCCTTGGAAATGGTACGGGCTATCTGGGACACTTCCAGAGTATGTGTAAGTCTGGTCCTGTAGTGGTCACCCTCGGGCATCAGGAATACCTGTGTCTTGTCCTTGAGTCTTCTGAAAGCCTTGCAGTGAACTATCCTGTCTCGGTCTCTCTGATAAACTGTTCTGATATCACATTCGGTTTCGGGTATATCACGGCCTTTTGAATTTTTGGCAAGTGAAGCGTACGGGCTTAAGATCAATTCCTCACGCTCTTCGAGCATCTCTCTGATGGTCATTTTCAGCCTCCTGTATGGCGCTTACAAAACCCACTATTGTATTTATACAGGGCAGGCATAAAAATCCCCCTGAATTTCTGAAAAAACATTTAAAAATTCAGGGGGATTCGCTTTTTCGTATTTATGTCAACCACAGACTCTCATTATTTTTTACCGGATCTGTTATATTTCTCCAGTGCAGCCTGAAGACTGTCATTTTCAGCCTTTTCAACGAACCTTGTAATGAATATGCTCGCTGCCATGCTCAGACCAAACGAAACTCCGAAACCGATCCAGGCTCTCGGATCATCAATGGGAAACCATCCGAACACACATGCAAATATTACCATCGCAATAAGTATCACTGAAAAGAACAGTACATTTCTCATAACGATTGACAGATTCTTAAGCATAGTATCCGTAAGGAAAACAACCTGAGCAGCCGTAACTATCACTGCGAGAGCCAGCAGCTGTATGAGAGTTCCGAGCGTAAGACCTTTGTTTCCGAGTTCGAAAAGTGTTGAGAACTTTCCTGTATCCTCATCAAGTATCAGGCTGAAAACTATGAATATAACAACGATCGCACCGTATGTTGCCAGCGCCTGGCCTATATAACTGAATATGGTTCTTTTTTCTTCCATTATCTCAATCCCAGCTTTCTGCGGAGTTCATCGGAGTACATACGTGATACAACTATCTGTTCCCCGTTCTGAAGTGTAACCCTCAGCTTCCTGTTTATATCCGCCTTCAGACTTTTTATCTTACGGAGGTTTACAATAGACTGCTTGCTGATTCTGAGGAAATCTCTCTTTAATAGTTCCTGTTCCATCTCATAAAGTTTCAGTTCGGATTCGAAAGTCTCGTCTTCCGTATAAACGAATGTCTTACGGTCTACCGCTTCGATATAAAGGATCCTGTCCGCATCGAGCAGGTATGTCTCATCACCCTTCTTAACGCCTATCTGCATATTGATCATGCGCATCATAGCAATGACATTTTCAACATCCTTCGACAGGGCAGGGGCACATATCTTCACACCGGTTTCTGTATATTTTTCATTTATGTCGATCTCTATCTTCATCTGTTCAGGTCCTTACCCATATCTATAACCTGTTCTTTCGAAAAGTGACGAAAAACAGTCCGAGTGCAAGACATGCATTTACAGCAATGATCAGCAGGCCTTTTCCACCCACCCCGTCAAAACTCATGGTATTGAAGACCACTCTGATCTGCTGGGTATAGAAGAATCTCGCCACTTTTTCTATTTTATCATTAAACATGGCAAGCATGGGAGCAAAAGATAAAACCATCATTACCGGCATGACAAGTGATGTCGAAACCATCTGATTTTTTGCGTAAATCCCCACGCATGCTCCTGCAAGTATCGAAATAATGAATCCAAGTCCCATAGTCATCATATAGAAAGGGATATCCGAGGCAGGAAGACCTGTAGCCATAACGGCAGCCCCCAGCATGCATAGCGTCCATACATATACAGATATTCCGAGCAGGTATTCCCACGGTTTGACATTAGCCATAAGCAGTACTCTAAGGGTATTCTTTTCTTTTTCCTCGGATATGATGGCCGCTGCTGAAGTAAGAGGAGCCATACCTATATACATAACCGAGAAAAGCTTCGTAAAAAAGTTCACAGGCATCCCATCCATCTTAATTGCATTTTCCATTATCAGAGTCATGGCGGGAAACATCACAAATTGGATCAGCACAGTTTTATTCTTAAAAGTATCCCTTATCTGCTTTTTTATGATCACAGATACATTATCCATATTTATGCCTCCTCTAGTTTTCTGCCTGTCAGTTCAAGAAATACCGTTTCCAGATCAGGCTCCGATGAATGAATGGTCTCTACTTTTTTCTCAATCATAAGGCTGAATATTCTTTCAGCTGAGCCTTCATCGTGGGGAAGTTCTACATCCTCGCCTGTCACAAGGTGAAGCTTTATTTTCTTCTGATGGTTATACTTTCTGACTACCTCTTTGGGGGCTCCGCACTCTACTATCACCCCTTCGTTTAAAAGTGCCACTTTATCACAGAGTGCCGTTGCTTCCTCCATGTTGTGAGTAGTAAGAAAGATCGTACAGCCTTCCTTCTTCTTATCAAGGATCAGGTGGTGAATCTGTTTCATTGTCTGAGGATCAAGTCCGCTTGTAGGTTCATCGAGAAAGATTATTTTCGGAGAATGCATGAAGACTCTTGCCAGCTGAAGCCGTGCTCTCATTCCTTTTGAAAGATCTGACGCAGGCTTTCCTGCCGCATCTTTAAGGCCCACCGCTTCAAGAGTCTGTATTATCCTGTCATGTGATACACCGTAAATATCAGCGAAGATCTTCAGATTATCCGCACACGAGAATCTCTCATACACTCCGAAGCTGTCCATCATGATCCCGATCTTCTTACTGTCTTCTCCTGTAAGTTCCTTAACATTCTTATCAAGCACACAGACATAGCCTTTATCAAAAGGCAGCTGTCCTGTGATTATATTAATAAGTGTTGTCTTGCCTGCTCCGGAAGGTCCGAGCAGACCAAATATCTCACCATCCTCTATGCTGAAGTTTATTCCCGATAGAACAGTCTTATCCGAAAAGCTTTTATACAGATTTCTGCAGCTTATCATCTTCCATCCTCCTTTTTTGATATGCCCGGTTTCCATCTTATGATCGGCAATCATCGGTCATCAGCAGCATATCTGACACTTTCATGTTCTTTATGATGCGAGGATAACAGACACTTTTTTCACTCACAATATATGTATACGCAAGTTGCCATATAGGATACATAAGTTGCCGTATAATAATGCAAAAGACCCTCTGCCATACGCAGAGGGTCCGTTCTTACTACCGGAAATGTTCGAGTTATCTTTGAAATTAATACTTCACAAAACCGCCGTTGTCGTCTTCATTATCTCCGAAGATCACTTTCTCTTCTTTGTCATCTGACCTTTCGAATCCGGTTTTTCTTACAGACTTATCATATCCGTCTTCATCACCCGATTCATCTTTCTTCACATTACACATTCCGAATCTTCCTATCGCGACAAGCATGAACATTGTACTGATCACGGTAAAAATATTGGTTGATAAGGTGATAAGCGCATCAAGTTCACATACAGCTGCAGTGTAAAAATAATTGTGCTTATATGCATCGAAAATAACGATCCTGTCGACCACTGGGACGAAACAGTTTATAAGACAGTACAGTCCAAGCAAAAGTCTTCCCACACGCTTCCTTGAATAACTCTTTGCAATAAGCATCAGGATCATAAATAGAATATAGACGAAAAGATATATGATCATGAATTTCAGCGAATAAGGGAATGGCTCCTCATTATATACGAGATTGGTGAACCTTTCGATTATAGTCTTATGGCTATCCACAACCATATAACCGAAACCGACGGCAATCCCATAGAACAGTACACTGAGGAACATAGGTGCTTTCACACTCAGCGGAAGCTTATCATTTTTCTTCTCACTGACCGTATCTTCAATTAATTCCACATCTTTTATATCCATAATTTTCTCCACTGTCCGGATCAGTTATCAAAGGACGAAATCCCGGATATGTCTGTCACTTCTCCGGCATTTACCTGCTTAAGTCTGTATCTGTGCGTTGTAGAGATTGTAATAGATTCCCTTTCTCTCAAGCAGTTCGGCATGAGTACCGATCTCTGCGATATGGTGTCCGTCTATTACCATGATCCTGTCTGCATTTTTAAGAGTTGAGAGCCTGTGCGCTATCGCAAAGGTCGTCTTACCCTTTGTAAGTCTTTCAAGCGCCTTCTGGATCATGAACTCATTCTCAGTATCAAGGCTTGCTGTAGCTTCATCAAGGATCAGGATATTGGGATTAGGAAGTATCGCTCTTGCTATCGCTATCCTCTGACGCTCGCCGCCTGAAAGAGTATATCCCTTTTCACCGACATATGTATTATACCCGTCGGGAAGCTTTGTGATGAAGTCGTGTGCATTTGCAAGCTTTGCAGCCTTTATTATCTCTTCAATCGTAGCATCAGGCTTGGAGAATTTAATATTATCGATGATAGTACCGGAGAAAAGGAACGTCTCCTGAAGCACAACTCCGAGCTGTGAATGATAGGATTTTCTGCTGATATCCTTCATATCGGTTCCATCTACCAGGATGCGTCCGTCATCGGTCTCATACAGTCTCATGAGCAGATTGATAAGGGTGGATTTACCCGTTCCGGATGCACCTACAATACCGATCATCTCGCCGGGCTTGATAACAGCATTGATATCCTCAAGTACAGGCTGATATGACTTGTATCCGAAGGTTGCATGATCGAATGTTATCTCACCCTTTATGTCGAATTCCTTAAGATCTTTTCTTTCTTCGTCCACATCCTGAGCCAGAATATCGTAGATACGTTCAAGAGAACTGGTTAGTCTGGAGATTTCTCTGGGAAGCCTTCCAAGCCATCCGACATACTGGAAAAGAAGAAGTGTATATGTTATGAACTGATAAAGTTCACCGGCCGACATACTTCCACTGAACACATCAAGTCCGCCGAAATATACGACTATAACGATGCCGAGTCCCATCAGGAATGATACTATAAAATCGAACATTGCCCAGAATCGCTCATTCCTCTTCTGGATAAGAGCGAAATCTCCTGCAACCCGCTTGAATCTGTTCGATTCATCCTCTTCCTTGCCGTAGGTTTTAACTACTCTCATTCCGGAAATGACATCCTGCAGATCACTTGATACATCATCGTTCTTCTTGTATTGCAGATGGAAGATTCTGCTTATGGTTTTCCTGAAAGAAATCATCACCGCACTGACAACCGGAACCAGGATAAAACTGATCAGTGCAAGTTTGGTATTGATGATCAGCATGAATATGATATCCCATATAAATATGAAAAACACTGCAAAAAGATTACAGAATACATCTGCCATGAAATCGCTGATATATCTGGTATCCTGTGTTATCCTGTTAAGAAGCTCACCCGGTCTTCTGTCATTGATAAAGCTAAGCGGAAGCTTCTGATATTTTTCAAACAGCTGACCTCTTAAGTCTGATGCGATTCTCGAACCGAGTCTTGCCGAAGCATTGCTCTTCATGATGTTAACAATGACTATTCCGACACTCAGCAGGAACATCAGCCCAAGAAAACCGAATGCAGTCTGCATATCTCCGCCATCTTTGAGGACATTGTTGATCAGATGCTTCTGCACTTCAGGATTAAGAAGAGTCGTAACGGCAGCCATGATCATCAGGAAGAATATCCCGAAAAACTGCTTCTTATATGGACTTGCCATTTTTAAGAATACACCAAGAAACCGTCCTTCTCCGGAACACTTCGGACATGTCTTGGTACCGGGGATCACACGTCCGCAATGAGGACACACTTTCTCATATTCATTGCTTATGACTTCTTCAAATCTTCCGGATATCAGGATGTTGATACCTCTTGCAATATAAGCATACCTGCTCAGATGCCTTGAAGAATAATGTGCGAGGACTCTGTTTTCTCCATGACTCTTAACAGTAAGGATACCGCCTCCGACACCGGGTTCAGCCTTAGCCTGTTCAAGATCACTTATGGCAATATCTTTTCTTACTTCTTCTCCGGAGAATACATATATCCTTGACGTTGTAACAACAAGATAAGAATTATCGGTCCACTTACCATTCTCATCTATATCATAAGGAACGGCATAATATATCTTCTCATCACCGGGAAGTGCAATCTTATTTTTTATTGTCTGTGGAATATCGTAACGTAATATCATGATTCACCGCTCCATTACAGGAACATATCCAGCATTCTCTTTTCCTTTTGTGTGAGAACCTCAACATCCCTTATCTCGAATCTGTTCTCATCAACATCCATTATTATGAGACGGGTATCAGAGAGTTTTGATACAGCATTGGATCCCATATTGATTGCGAACCTGCATTCACCCTTATCGGTCATGACATGAAAATATGCATATCCGTATTCATCCTTGATGCTGTAGATCTTACTGATGACAGGTGTAAAATAGCTGAGCGTCAGCTGATGTTCTATAGCCTTCTTCGAATCTTCGGGCATAGCATCCAGATCCTCGATGATTCCTATCTCCCTGCCTTCATTTCCATATTCCCTGATTGACAGATACCTGTTCGCGTCCGAAAAAGGAAAAAGTCTGACAACCTTTACCCTGTCATAATGAACACCGTTCGCATCAAGACTCAGAAATCCTCCATCTGTCTGTGCAAAGACATCCTTCGCAGTGATGAACGTGACACGGGTCATCTCTTCAGCTTTTTTCTCATATATGTTAAGAGTATTTTCAGCCATGTTATCTCCTTATCTGTAGTTATCACGTATACTACAATACACAGATTCAGCAGTCTCTTTTCAACATCAGAACCCTGAACCAAGTGATAATGATTTGTTCTGGAGTTCGAGCAGATTATGGAAGATTCCGTTTTCCACTTTATTCAGTTCTTCCTCTGTTCCTTCCTCAACGATCCTTCCGCCGTCTATTACTATCAATCTGTCAGCATCGTGAAGTGTCGAGAGTCTGTGTGCGATAGAAAGAGTGGTTCTTCCCTGTACAAGGAATCTGAGCGAATACTGTATTGCCTTCTCGGTTTCGGTATCCACACTTGCTGTTGCTTCGTCCAGTATCAGTATCTTGGGATCTGCAAGTATCGCCCTTGCTATGGATATCCTCTGCTTCTCTCCACCTGACAGATCCTTACCCGAAGCCCCTATTATGGTGTCGTAACCATCGGGAAGTTTGGAAATGAATTCATGCGCACTTGCAAGTTTGGCTGCCCTGATGATATCTTCACGCGTAGCCGATTCATTGCCGTATGCTATGTTCTTAGCTACTGTTCCCATGAAAATGTATGTATCCTGAGAAACCATCGCAACATTTCTTCTCAGGTCCTTCAGAGCAAGATCCTTAACGTCAGTTCCGTCTATGCTGATTGAACCCTCGTTAACGTCATAGAGTCTTGAAATCAGATTGACCAGTGTAGATTTTCCGGCACCGGATCTTCCTACTATACCGAGCATCTCTCCTTCCCTGATCTTAAGGTTGATATTCTTAAGTACCGGGCGTCCCGTTCTGTATCCGAACGTCACATCCTTAAGTTCTATCTCACCGCGTGGGTGTTCAAGCCTTACAGGATCTTCCTTCTCTCTTATCTCGGGAATCGCATCGATGATCTCAAACAATCTCTCTGCAGAGTTGATACTTTCAGACCACATTCTGAACACCCATGAGAAGAAATTCATTGGCCCGTTCAGCTGCATTACATATCCTACGAAGGTGATCAGCACACCGAGTTCTATCTCTTTTGTTCCGAGGACGAAATATACACCAACGAGCCAGATCCATATACTCGAAACCTCCTGAACAAGATTGTAAAGTATCGAGAACCTGTTACGAAGTTTTACGATATTGATCTCTGCATCACGAAGATTATTACTTGGATGCATGAACTTCTTCATCTCGGTATCCTGCTGTCCGAATGCCTTAACGACGCGTGCTCCCGTGAGATTATCATTGGCCTTTGCCGTAACAGCCTTCTCTGCACGGTGTCTCTTGCCGGACAGAGTCCAGAGGCCGGGACGGAGCTTAACAGTCATAAATACAAGAAGAGGAAGAAGTATGCATGCGATGAGAGCCATCTTCCAGTTAAGTCTGTACATTACGGTAAACGTTGCAATTATCGTTATACCGTGTACAAATATCATCGGGATTCCGTCTATAAAAAATTCCCTTACTCTCTCCGAATCGCTTAAGACTCTTGTCATAAGTCCGCCTGTCTGCTTGTTGACGAAGAAATTCAGCGACAGTTTACTCATCGCATTAAATACATCTGTCTTGATATCCCTGACGGTATCACTTGCAACCTTCGCCATTACAAAGACCTGCATGTAATTCGACATAGCCTGTATCAGACGGACGCCTATCATAGTGATTGCCACCATCAGAAGAGCAAGTGTATATTTTCCGTCGAGTCCGTACTTAGCAAGAAATGTATCATCCATTGTAAGAACATGGTCAAAGAGAACCTTACCTGTCAGATAAGGCCATGCGACACCCACTACAGCTGATATTGCATATGTCATGAACAGCACTATTATCTGAAGCTTATATCTGAGGAAATATCTGAGAGTCCTGGCAAAAATAGATCGTTTGTTTTTCTTACCGCTTTCTTCAGTTTCATTTTCTGAAGTACCCTCTGCATCTTCTTGAGGGATTTCTCCACCTTTTACGTATGCTCTGAGTTTCCGATAAAGAACATTCATGTCAGATGAATATCTGTTGGTAAATGCAGCAATCTTCACCGGCTTCCCCTCATATTCGCCGGTCAGGACATTCGAACCTATATAGCTGTCCAGACGAAGATGGGCAAGTTCCGAAATATTATAAAGAGCGATATCACTGATCAGTGAATCACTTACAGGAAGAGTCTCCTTATCTTTAAGCTTCACACCGCTGAAAATGTTGACATAACTGTCAGAAAGTTCCTTTGTACAGACTCCCAGCCTGTCCTTTGTCACAAAAACAAAACCTTCGATGTATTCACCATCAAAAGAAAGATCAATAGAACTTTTGAGCATTATATCGGACTCTTCTATCCCGAGTTCCGACAGCTTTTCAATTTCTGTTTTGTTTAAAATCTTATCGTTCTTCAAAACCAGTCCTCCGAAAAACGTTTTATCTTCCAAAAAAAAAAAAAAAATAAAAACACGGATTGTATTTTATCATACAGTCCGTGTTTCAAACATCCGTATTATTGCTATATTGCTTCAACTTATTGTTTAATCTGATTATTTTCTTGAAGCTTCTTTTTCTTCATACATCGCTTCATCAGCTTTATCGATCAGTTCCTTAAGTGAAAGCTCCCCATCGGAAGAAGCTGCACCTATACTTACAGTAAGTTCAAACGGTACCTTTGTACGCTCGTTTATCTCTATAAGCTGTTCTGTGATACTTTTTCTTAAGTGATCCGCATCCTCAGGATTTGAGGATTCGTAAAGTATCGCAAATTCATCTCCGCCGTATCTTGCAATATTTGCTCTTTTAGGCAGCACCCTGCACCCGAGTTTAAGTGACTCGGCAATATTCTTAAGAGCCTTGTCTCCCTGTACATGTCCGTATGTATCATTGATCGATTTGAATTTATTGGCATCGATCATAAGGACATTGATAGTATCACCTTCGTTATGATTTTTCATCCAGTTATTATAGAAATGTCCGAGCTGCTTACGATTATTCAGTCCTGTAAGAGGATCCAGAGATATCAGCTGATCTATCCAGTTCAGATACAGAAGAAGGGTCGTAATGGCGAGCATTGCGCACGCCACAGGAATCCTCGGATAAACAAACTGAATAATACCGGCAAGTCCCGGAGCTGCCGGGAATACTATCAAAAGTACAAGGGTATGCTTATCTCCGGTATATGACTTATCAAGCATTCCGCAGATAGTCCTTATATATGCGATGATAACGTAAGAATACGAAAGAATATATGTCAGGATAAAAAACTGTCCTCTGTGATAAACGCCGTCACCGTCAATATAGAATAAAAATCCGTTGAAAAGATTGATCACAAGGAGAAGGCCCATTGCCCACATTATCAGTGAGGCATAGTTTACCTTTTTCTTCTCCTTGACGAAATCCGTATCTCTCATATATTCGAAATATATGAACCAGAAAAAACACATCATCGATGTGGAGAAGAAATATACCTCTTTACACATCAGCCTGACATATCTGTCAAGAAATCCGAGATAGATCACCCCGTTATGTGCCATGACATATATCGTATCGGATGCGATAAAGATCATCTCGGCAACTATGGACATGGCAAAATTTCTCTGTGCCACCATCTTGGACAATCCGTTAGTCTTTTGAAGGATTATCCAGATAATGATAAACGACAGAGCATTCAGTCCAAAATATAAAATTCCGTATTCAGCCTGCGTCATTTTGATTCTTTCAACTGCTTCTTGCGCTCATACATTGCGGTATCGGCTCTTCCGAACACATTATCAAATACAGTATCTTTATCATGAATATAAATGTCTATTCCGGCAGAAATAACAACATTATCATCTCTTAGGTTATCTTCCATCATACTGTTAAATGAATTCATGAGTTCGGTTCTGTTATTAAAATCTTCGCCCTCGAGAAAAGCCACGAATTCATCTCCGCCGACGCGGTATATGGGACTGTGCTTGAATGTATCGCAGATCAGATGACTTGCTTCCTTTATATATTTGTCACCGGCATCATGTCCCTTTGTATCGTTTACTTTTTTCAGATCGTTCAGATCAAAAACAACGATTCCGAAATCTTCCATTACATTGTCGCCGATCTGTCTGTTTACAAAAGTCTTCTTTTCGATAAATGCAGTCCTGCTCTTTACGCCTGTAAGAGGATCGATATATGCCATCTCCCTTGCAAGGCCAAGTTCCATGTCCCAGTCAAATTTCTGATCCATCAGAACGTAGGTATGAATGATACATACCGCAATAAGAAGTCCCAGCGCATAGAACGGCATAAACGGATAGAAGGTCTGAAGTATGATGAATATGGACATTATCAGCCCCGAAAGGCCTGTTGCCATAAGGTGAAGCCGCTCCTTATGAGTTATCTTTTTATCTGCCGCACTTACCAGAGTATATAAGGAGATGATTATGAAAAGAATGATCTGCACTGTCAGGATTATATATCTTGCCTTGCCGGGAAGATATTCTCCCTCATTATCAAATCTGAACATCACAGGAACAAAGGGGTTGATCACCAGAACTAACGCCTGGATCAGAAAAATACCCCCGCCCATATATTTCAGCAACTGGTTAAATAATGTCTTTCTATTGAGATATGTAACTATAAATCTCATCCATAACAAAAGAGACAGGCTGATTGCAAGAAAATACAGCGTAGTATCGGCAAATACCCAGAAACGGATGCGGGATTCATATGTAAATCCCCATACTATATCCGTGACATAGTAAAGCATACAGCTGATAAGAAATGCACGGTATCTCAACCTGACGGGAGTAACATTACTTCCGCGAAGTCTTCTCATCGCCTCAAAATTGATGATTGCATGTATTATCAATGATATCATTCCAACACTGGAATAATACATTTTCTCTCACCCCTCAAAATCTGCTGAATAACAGTTTATTTATCAAATCTCCAGCTTCTTATCTCATATCCTTCTCCGGCAAAGATCAAATAAAGATCATGAACACCGGAGATATTATTTGTACTTACTGTAATAGTGACAAACTCTCCGCTTGCTTCCGCAGCCATTATTTCCTTTAGAGATATATCAGCAAACGGTTCCGAACCAAATAATTTATCCGGAGCAACTCTTATGGCGCAGGTCATATCGGTGGCTTCTGCTCCGGGCGTTCTCCTGACCTCAATGGTAAATTCAGAAGGTCCCTCATCTCCGAAATCAGCTCCGTATATGCAGAGCCAGCTTCCGTCAGAAACATCCGTGACTATCATCTCACCGGATCCGTACTTCTCAGCCTCATCACCATACTGAACCGTATCAAGACCGGCCATGTTGCCAAATGTCGCTGCTGATACCTCCTCATAAGGATTAAAATATCCGACCTGTTCCACTCCCTTGGCAGTACCCTTTGTAGATGCAGGAGCTCCGTTTTCATCAAGGCTCAGCAGATCGATATTTGTACTCCGGTATCCTCCGGTCAGTTCCATAGCCTGTTCAAGAAGCCTTGCGTGATAGGTAATATACAGATTACCTTTGAATTCAAAAATACAGTGATGATTATTTCCCCCGGCTCCAAAGAAAGCGCCAGGATTTCTAAGCACACTTCTGCTTAAGGCAAAAGGCCCCATAGGATCATCAGAGGTCATTGTTATGATCTCACCGCCTCCGAATCCAAGTTCACTCTGAGCTTCACTTGTCACACTGAAATTGGAGCAATAGGAATAATAATATGTATCTCCAAGCCTGTTTATCCCGGAATCCTCAAAAAGATAGGGCACATTTTCTATTGGAACCGGATCAGATTCAAGAGATATCATGTCTTCTCCGAGCTTTGCCACACGTGCCGTTCCCGGATTATCCGCCTTATCCTGTGAAGGTATGCCTCCGCCAAAATAAATATATGCCGATCCATCATCATCCATCAGTACCGCAGGATCAAAAAGCCAGGTTACATCACTGCAGTTAGGCGTACTCCTTGATATAAGCGCCTTACCCAGAGGATCGGTAAAAGGTCCTGTCGGGCTGTCTGCGGTAAGAACCGCTATTCCATTGCCGTTATTTGCAAAATAAAGAAAGAACTTCGGCTTGCCGTCGATCATCTTCCACGCAGCAGCAGGTGCCCAGGAATTATTACCCCAGGAAGCCTGTCCGTTTTTTCCCGCGGCATAAACAGTTCCATGATCAGTCCAGTTGACCAGGTCTGCGGAAGAAAGGACGCATATGGTATCGATATTCGAATAATCGTTATCAGCCGTCGTGCCGTCCGCTTTGTACATGGGATCATCACCCGTCATGTACAGATATACTCTCCCATCATATACCATGGCATACGGATCCGCTCCGAAACGCTGAGTCATTACGGGATTATGATTTCCAAAATTCTTATAGCTCTTCAGACAGGTCAGATTGTGCATGTAAAGTGCCAGTTCCTCGCTTTCTGCCCTTTCATCGTTCAAAAGTTCATTCGGATCCGTGCTCTGAACAACTGTCTGATCATTTATACTCCCGATCTGTTCCTGCACCGCCGCAGTACCACATCCGGCCAGAATGAGTGCACAAAACAGTCCCGTATATTTACTTATCCTTTTCAAAACGATACCCCTCTGCCTTATTCCAAGCATACACAGATATTTTAACATATTTTTTAGAAATTATGCAGAGCTCCGAGATAGAACCCTCGGGGTAGGGGAACGCTCCTGTTTTCTCAAAAAATGCAGAAGAAGGGGCGCATACCGTCCAGTGGACGGTAGCCCTGCGCCGACCGAGGAGCGCACCCTTGCGTTCCGAGATAGAACCCTAGGGTTAAAGGAACGCTCCTGCGTTCCTAAAAAAATAGTGGGATGGACATCTATGTCCATCCCACTATTTTTTTGAAATGCAGAAGAAGGGACTTGAACCCTCAAGAGATTGCTCTCACACGGACCTGAACCGTGCGCGTCTACCAATTCCGCCACTTCTGCGTACAACATTGGAATTTTATTACATTTACCGTCTTCTGTCAACAATAATCGGGGTATTTAGCTTACCTGCAAGCTCCGAAAAATAGAGAAAAATCCGCATGATATGACAAGATGATTAATGATTTTGAATAGAAAACCTAAAATAACTCATCTATAATTGTAATATCACTTGGAGGTATTGTAATATGGGGCGCTGGGGCGAAGACGTAGATTACGAAGCAATGGAACTGAAAGACCACGAGGGACGTTTTACCATGAATTTCAAGAAGATATTCATGGATGTTGACGAGATTAATGAGCGTACTCTTGAAGTCACTGACAAACATCCCAAGGATTCACTGATGAAGCTTTGGGCAGGAACCATGCTGTCAATGTTCATCATGTTCTTCCTGTCTTATCAGGCTCTTGTCTTTATCATGATACCGTTCTTTGTTTTCTATTTTATAGCGCTTGTCAGAATAGGCAAATGCTGGAAGGGATTCCATTATAGTCCCGTACAGTTCTGGGTCATGAGCATCTGTACCATGATTGGTCTGCTGGCACTCGGACTGGTGCTGCAGCATTTTGCATTCAGTCTGCTTAACTGATAAAAGAATTTACAACAGCATGTAAAAAGGCTCTTCCCGCTTGGGAAGAGCCTTTATCATTTGTGATCCATCATGTGAACTGGTCGAACATATATCCGTAAGAACCTGCATTGGCAATTCCGTTTCCGTCATAGAGAGACTGCCTTGTTGCTGCATACTGTGCGTTGCTCTGAACCATCTCTGCAGACATGCTCACACCGTATCCGTATGAAGACTTATCGGCAAAAAGCTTCTTTATCTCCGCAGGATCAGCCGCTTTAAGCTTATCTTCATCAACCTCGAGCTTCTGACCGCTTTTTCTCAGGATTCCTACAGATGTCATCTTCTCGGTATATCCATTAGAAAGCGAACTGAGAACCGAAATTCTTCCGGATATTGAACGATCATCCTTAACACTGCTGTCCGCTGCAGCATCTATCATCGAATTGAAGCTCGTAACAAAACTCTTAACGGATGATATAAGAAGGTCTGTATCCTCTTCGGCAGCTTCCTGAATCTTTTTGACAGAATCCTGTACTGCCTTTGCACTTTCCGATACCTTGTTGTATGAGTCGGAAACTGTCTTATTGGAGGACATTACCTTAGCCTTGTCCGAAACAAGACTCCTGGCAGCCTTGGAGGTTTCTTCCTCCTCATTCTCCGAATAATATGCCTTCATCAGTTTGGAGTACGCACCGCTCTTGACGAGTCCGTAATCCTTGAGCCAGCTCATTGAATTAAATGTGCTTCCCTGAGAGGAAGAAAGATTTGAAAACAGAAAACCCGTATCTGTCTTAGGTTGAATATTAATACTCATAGGCCTTACCTCCGGTATCCTTACCAATGCGCAAAATCCGCATTTACATGCTCCTTCAACATAAAAATACCATCAGATCCGCATACTGTAAAGATATAATGAGCAAGTCTTTCTTTTCCGGAATGGAATTAAAATCCTATTTTTTCAAGAATCTCATCAAGCAGTCTTGCGTTTTTGATTGAAAATTCCGGAGATATATGTGGCACCTCACCATTTTCAATGCATCTTGAAAGCTGTTCAGCTTCAAGGGTATAGTTCTGCTTAGCGTGGATATTTCTTACAATCTCCTGTCCGTCTGTATTAACGGTGTAGCTGAGTTCACCGGCCTGATTATATTCGACATCGGAGGCGATAACACCTCTGCTTCCGTGAATGTAAAGCTTGTCCTTTCTGGAATTGCATCCGGGAGTAAAGTTCATTCCCACATTAAATGAAGCCCTGATCTTCTTATCAACCTTAAGAAGTACAGATGCAAACACATCCACACCTGTTTCACCGAATTCCGCATCCGCAAAAACAAGCTCGATATCTCCGTCAAACAGTGACCTGATCATAGTGGTACAATAGCATCCAAGATCATAGACAGCGCCTCCGCCGAGTTCCTTATGAAGTCGGAAATCCTCGAAATATCCCTGAGTAAGAAATTCGGTCTCAAGATAATCGACATCACCTATGAGTCCGCTCTGAAGATCATTCTTAAGCGATTCGATATAAGGGCTGTGAAGATATGCATACGCCTCCATAAGGATCCTGCCCTCCTGTCTTGCAACCTCGTACATCTCTTCTGCTTCTTTAGCATTCATGGCAAGAGGTTTTTCACAGAGGACATCTTTTCCCGCTCTAAGTGCCTTAATGACCCACTCTTTATGAATATTGTTGGGAAGAGGTATATAGACAGCCTGCACCTCGGGATCTTCCAAGAGCTGTTCGTATCCAACATATCCCTTGACAAATCCGAATTCTTTCTTAAAGCTTTCAACTTTCTCAGGATTTCTTCCGGCTATCGCGTATAGTTCGCAGTTTTCTCCGTCCTTTATGCCCGGTATGGTACACCACTTTGCTATATTTGCGGTTCCGAGTATTCCCCATCTGACTGCCATATAATTACTCCTTTGCTTTTAATGTCAATGTCCTGCGACACTTTTTGTCTTCATGTTTATTATTTTATGATTTATCGCCTTAATTTACTTATGATTTTCTATATAAAAATCACCGTTTTTTGTTATATGAAGCTTTGCAATAAGAAAAGGGATGTCGCACAATAATAAGTGCGGCATCCCCTTTACATTTTAAACAATTATAATTTCTTAAATACAGGGATGGACTCAAGAGGTGCAGCGGCAGTAATGGTCTGTCCTCCTTCATATACCTTCTTGTCTCGGATATCTTCCCACTTTCCTGCAGGAAGATATACCTGTCTTTCTGTCATTCCCTGGTACATTACAGGAGCAACAAGATACTCACTTCCGAACATGTACTGATCATCAAGATCCCAGCACTTTGCATCCTCAGGGAACTCATAGAACATGGTTCTCATAAGAGGTGATCCGTTAGCACTTGCCTCATCGTAGAGAGACTTTATGTAATCCTTGAGATCCCATCTAATCTTCAGGTTATCGGTAAGGATCTTCTGAACCTTCTCTCCATAGCTCCAGATTTCATTGGCATGTCCGGTGTGGAGATATCCGCTTCCCCAGTCCTTGTGATCAAGGGGCTCTATATCAAGAGGTCCTCTCTCACCGTGGAGTCTTAAGATCGGAGTAAATACTGCCCACTCATACCATCTTACAAGGAGTTCCTTGAAGTAATCGGTATTAACATCACTGTTCATGAATCCTCCGATATCGGTAGTCCACCAGGGAATTCCTGCAAGTCCGATATCAAGTCCGCCTCTTACCGAATTCTGAAGAGCTTCGAATGTTGAATAGATATCACCGCTCCAGAGGAGTGTTCCGTACTTCTGTGATCCTACCCATCCACAGCGGAGGAGGTTAAGGATCTTCTTGTCGGGATGCACTTCCTTTTCTCCCTCAAAGAATCCCTGCGCATAGCATCTGGGGAAAATACAGCTTACTTCAGCACCGGGTCCGAGATAATAACGGTAATTGTCAAAATCATATGATGCAAGATCAGGCTCTGCATTATCAAGCCAGAACATGTCTATGCCGTAATCATAATAATTCTTCTTGCAGATATCCCATACATACTTTCTTGCCTCGGGATTGGTCGCATCATATACAACGCAGTCGCCCTGATAATCATAGGTCTGCATAGCGCCCTTCTCCGTTCTCATGAGAAGTCCTCTGTCTGCCATGGGATAGAAATTCTCACTCTTTCTGTCAACTGAAGGCCATACGGAAACCATGACCTTGATGCCGTATGAATGAAGCTCATCAACCATTGCCTTGACATCAGGCCAGTACTCGGTGTCAAACTTCCACTCACCCTGAAGAGTCCAATGGAAGAAATCGATGACAAGAACGTCGATCTTAATACCGAGTTCCTGATACTTTCTTGCAACCTCAAGAACCTCTGCCTGAGTTCTGTATCTGAGTTTGCACTGCCAGAGTCCGAGGAGTTCTTCATCAATCTCGGGAGCGCGTCCTACGACAGCAGTATAGTTCTCAATGATAGCTTTGGGCGAATCATCAGTGGTGATCCAGAGATCAAATTCCTTCGCAGCATCTGCAACCCACTCGGTCATATTTTTACCGAAGGTTACATTACCTACAGCGGGATTGTTCCAGAGAAGTCCGTATCCCTTGTTGGAAATCTCAAAAGGAATTGAAGTCTGTGCATTACGCTGCGCAAGTTCGAGAGTGGTTCCCTTAAGTTCGATGTAAGGATTCTGATATACACCCATTCCGTATATCTTCTCACCTTCGATAGGCTCGAAGCGGAGTGTAAGCTTGAAGTCACCGTTAAGATGAGGCTTATACTCTCTGTTTACTCTCTTGAAGCAGCTGACTGCGTTATTCTCGGTACCGCCATAGCAGCTGAAATACTCTCTCATAAGAAATTCATCATTCTTATAATATGTGATGATTCCTTCGCTGCTTACAGATGCAGAAGTTGATCCGTTCTTAATAACTGCTCTCTGCTCGGTAATTTCCACCTTTGCATCTCTCTGATCTGCAGGGAGTTCATCCTTGGGGCAGAGTGCCCAGAGATTTCCGGTGAACTCATTGTTTCTGGTTGCTCTGAGACGAAGCGCATTCTTTCCCCACGCCTCTATCCTGACCGTCTCGCCGCCTTTCTTAAGTACAAGTGCATTTCCGTCCTGATAAAACATTTCTTACCTCCGTTTATTGTAAATAACCCCTTGTTAATAGTTCCTGTTAAATAAGTTCTATCTTGAACACAACCGGCATCCCATCTTCGGATACATGATCTGTTTCTATCTTCAGTCCGCTTTCACCGTGTTCCCAGACAGTTCTTCCCTCATATCCCAAAACAGATACGTTTGATATCAGTCCCTTAAAAGAAGCCGAACCGTCCTCTCCGTTTTTGGCAAAACTCCTGATCAGGTATTTACCATCATCTGCAGGACTCATAGCTGCAGCGTAGATATTGCCTTTTCCTTCAGTGAACCTGAAATCAGAAGACGTATACTCAAGGCTTCCTGAATCTTTGAATCCGCCTTCTTCCCTGTTTACACTGCCTTCTCCAAACAGCTTATAGGGAGTGGTTCCATAGATCATTTCTCCGTTTACTTCAAGCCATCTTCCGATTCCGAGAAGAACTTCCTTTTCCTCATCACATATGCATCCGTCTGCTTTCGGTCCTACATTGAGAAGAAGATTTCCGTTCTTTGATACGATATCAATAAGCTCTCTTACTATGTCGAGTGAGGATTTATATGAAGCCCCCTTCACATATCCCCATGAGCCATGACAGATGGGTGTATCAGACTGCCAGATATATGAAGCAGATCCGGCCAGACCGCCCCTTTCAATATCCCTTATTGAGGCTCCGGGAGCAAAACAGTCATTCTTGGAAATGATGACTCCTGTCAGTCCCTTTTCTGCCATCACATTGTAATAATATGCAGCTGCTTTTTTCAGATAAGGCTTCAGTGCTTTCTGCGCTATCCACCAGTCAAAATAAAGAACTTCCGGTGTGAATCTGTCTACAATCTCACAGGTTCTTATCAGCCAGTCCTGCATGAATTCGTCGGATGGAGCCGGACTCACATCAAAATCCATAACATTCTCAGGCTCGGGATTCGAAGGCCAGTAGAGATCTCCCCTTTCAAATTCACCCTTTATGTCGGAATCAAATGCCCTTCCGTTTCCGAGGAACCACCAGTGCTCTATTCTGTGTGATGACACGCCAAAGTGCATTCCGTTGTTTTTGGCGGAAGCCTGAAGTTCACCGACAATATCCCTGCACGGTCCCTTCTCTGCAGCATTCCAGTGAGATATCTCACTTCTGTACATCTGGAATCCGTCATGATGCTCACCAACGGGAACAACATATCCGGCACCGGATTTCCTGAAGATGTTCATCCATTCATCGGGATTAAACTTCTCACCCCTGAACCTTTCGACATAGTCCTTATATCCGGTTTGGGAATGAGGTCCGTATTTTTCTATATGATGCTTCCACTCAGGTGAATCCTTGATATACATATTTCTCGGATACCACTCATTGGCAAATTCTTCGGATGTAAATACTCCCCAATGGATGAAGATTCCGAATCTTGAATCACTGAACCATTTTGGAACACCTACCATGGAAAGTGATGCCCAGTCAGGAGCAAACGGTCCCTGTGCTATACGGTCTTCTATTCTATTTAATTCTTCCTTCAAATCCTTCATATGATCATTTATCCTCGTGATCTTTCACAGGCTCAGCAGCATCCGCATTCTTATCTGCGGTTTCATCCGTTTCACTATCCGCTGCATCCTTATCATCAGGCTTATCTTTACTGTCTGCTTCTTCTTTACTGTCTGCTTCTTCTTTACTATCTGACTCTTCTTTGCTGTCAGACTCTTCTTTACTGTCAGACTCTTCTTTGCTGTCAGACTCTTCTTTGCTGTCAGACTGTTCAACGTCTTCAGCTTCTGCCCCGTCCTCTGCATTCTCCTTTACAGGCTTCTGCTTAGAAAGAACAAAACCGCATACAATGAGAGCCATAGCAAAAACGGCAAGAACTATACCGTAGACAAGTCCCTTATCTGCACCGTTTTCTTCCTCGGGAAGTTCAGTCTGAACAGGTACATCCGAAGGAACACCCTGATATATCTGAAGATCATCTTCCTGTTCTGTAACCTCTATCACCTCAGGCTCAGGTTCCGGCTCTTTGAAAACTTCATAAAGCGAATTGATCGTGACAGTATATTCGATCAAAGTTGCTCCTGCAAAAAGATCTGTTCCGATACTTCCGCTTCCGTCCTCAAGTGCTCCGCCGTAAAGGCAAAAAGACGACGGATAACCGATACTCTCAGGCCATGCGCTCATCTCAGGTGCCTCACCCACATCTGTGAGAGAACCGTCTATCCTGAGCGTTACAGTAGCATCCACGAAGCTGAACTCACTTCCTTCTTCAGAAGGTGCTATCACAGGGGCAACGAAATAAGCATGATGCAGTGCTCTGGGAAGAGTAAGCGAAACGGTGACTGTCTCGCCAAAACCGCAGACAGCTGTAACAGCCGTAATCTCCCCCGTATTTCCCTGATCTTCGGGACCGTTATATATAAGTCCGTGATCTCCGCTCTCCGACAGATCTCCGTCAAAAGCAATAAAGACCAGTGCTTCTCCTTCATATGCGGGACCATATACATCCACGGAATTAAGAGTAATGGTATATTCAATCTCTGTAGCGCCCTTTATGGCATCGGGAGAAACATACTTAAGGCCACCCTCTTCGATACCGCCATACAAGCGCCATGCAGTTATCTTTTCAGCCTTGTCATCCTTCCACGAAAGAGGAGGCTGAGGATCCCCTTCAGATACTATTTCCGTATCTTCTCCGTTAATCTTCAAACTGACACTGGCGTCAATATTTGAAAAAGCTACATTATCTCCCGAAGAATAGATAACGGGAGCGATATCATAGATCTTGGTGATCTCTTCCGGAAGTATCAGAGATACACTTACCGTTTCTCCGGCTTTTATATTTGCTGTAGTGGCAATGATCTCCGGAGTATTGTCTTCAGATTCGGGACCGTAATATTTCAGTCCCTTATCACCGGCTTCTTTTCCGGAAGCAAGGAGTGATATATAGACGACCATCTCACCGTCATACCCTTCAGCTGCATGTACAGGTATCGAAGGAACAAAAGGAAGCAGCAGGATAACGGAGATGATGACCGATATGATCGCTTTAACAGATTTACACATAACCAAAAAGAACCTCAAAAAATAATCCCCACGGAGGATAACCCAAAACAGGTATCCTCCGTAAGGGAAATCCGGAACAAAATACTTATTACAGTCTCTCGAAAGGAACAGCCTGGGCATTCTTACCCATAACTGCTTCGATCTTATTCTCGCCGTCAACCAGTTTCTCAACAGGGATAACAGCAGATTCAAGTTTCTCACCGTTTACAACGATGTAGGAAACACCCTTGCATACATGCTCGGGATTCTTAACCTCAATGTGAAGCTTCTTTCCTCTGAACGTTCTCTCAACCTCGAAGCCGTCCCATGAATCAGGGATACAGGGATCGATGAGCATTCCGTTATACTGAGGTCTGATTCCGAGAACATACTGTGTAAGTGAATAGTATGTCCATGCAACCGCACCGGAGAGCCATGATGTACGGCAGTTACCGGGTCTGGGTGACTCATCTGAATAGGTGGTCTGTCCCTGAACATAAGGCTCGGACTGACGGATCTCTGCTCTGGTGTTATAGCTTGCGGGAAGTGCAGCCTTTAAGTACTTATATGCTCTGTTTCCGTTGCCGGCAACAGTTTCAGCCATAACGCCCCAGCCCTGGGTATGATTGAAGATACCACCGTTCTCCTTGATTCCTGTAGGGAATACTACGCAGCCCATAACAGTCTGAGGAGTGTAGACAATCGCAGGTGCACAGAGCTTAAGTCCGTACTCTGAGAAGAGCTGCTCATCAACTGCATCGAGGCAGAGCTTCTCCTGATCACCCTTGCATGCACCGGACATAACAGCCCATACCTGGGTGTTGAGATATACCTTACCTTCATCGTACTTGTCGGTTCCGTAAACGGTTCCGTCTTCACCGACTGCCCAGATCCACCACTTGCCATCCCATGCCTTCTTCTGGATAGCTTCATCAAGAATGTCTCTCTGCTTAAGTGCCCATGCTGCCTCGTCTTCTTTTCCGAGGAGCTTTGATATATCAGCATAAGTGGTAAGTCCAAGTCTGAGCTGGAAGGTAACCATTACGCTCTCACCGTGATAGCCTGTCTGGAGGCAATCGTTCCAGTCAGCAGCAAGTCCTGAAGGAAGTCCGTCTGCTCCGCTTCTTTCGATATTGAAAAGAAGGGCTTTCTTAAGGTGTCCGTAAACGGTGTCCTCACCGTGATCAGCATAAGGAACTATTTCGTTAAAGAAATCAATGTCACCGGTTTCTGCAACATATGCAGGAATTGCATTAAAGAACCATTCACAGTCATCGGATCTGAAATCCTTCTCCTCAGGGCACTGCTCATGTCCGGGATTGTGTCCGAGCTTAATGAGAGGCATTGCGCCTCCGCAGTTGGTCTGACCGGAGAGCATGAGCTTAAGTCTGTCTTTTGAAAGACCGGGAATAGCAGCGTTGACACCGAGAGTATCCTGAACGGAATCACGGTATCCGAGGCCGTCTCTTTCACCGTTATAAACAAGTGATGCAGCTCTTGACCATGAGAATGTGATGAGGTTGTTGTAAAGTCCCCATACATTAGCAGTGTGGTTGATATCTTCATCGGGAGTCTTAGCCTTGAAGGAAGTAAGCTTTGAATGCCAGTCTTCCTTAAGCTTTTCGAACTCCTCGTCAAATCTTGCACATGAACCGTACTCTTTAACGATTTTCTCACCGACTGCATTTGCGTTGCCGATACCAAGAAGGATAAGAACGGTCTTCTTTTCACCCGGCGCCAAGGTCATATCGGACTGGATGGATCCGCAGGCAGTATCACCATAGCACCATGAATCTGAGCACTGTCCTTCGATGACAGCCTTGGGCTCCTTGTATGATCCATAGGTTCCGAGGAACTTTTCTCTGGATGTATCATAATGAGTCATGGGAGCTTCGCAGACTGCAAACCACTCCTGCTGTACAAGCCCGCCGAGTTCGTACTCGGGATGCTGCTTGTAAATATTGTCATGGATTGAATAGCCGAGAATGTTGTCAGCCTTCTTGTCAGCTTCCATGATAAAGAGTGAATACTGGAGGTTTACAAGATCCTGGGTGGTATTCCACTGGCTTGCAAACTCGCAGTATGTGAATGCAGAAAGATTTCTGGGCTTGTCGGACTTATTCTCAACATCCAGTCTCCAATACTCAAATGTCTGTCCAAGAGGAACAAAGTATGTTGCATCGGTGTGAATGTCTGCATAATCCGAGCTGATGATGGTGTAAGCCGTGCCGTGACGGCAAACGTTCTTGTAAGTGTCGAGAGGCTTTCCAACAGGCTGCCATGAAGCTGACCAGTAATCCTTGGAATCGTTATCTCTCAGATAGAAATATCTGCCCGGCTGATCCATGGGGATGGAATTAAAGCGAAGACGCATAAATCTTCCCTGTGCACCGGAGCGGTAGAATCCGTATCCGCCGGCATTGTTGGTGATGATAGCACCATACTGGGTAGTACCGAGATAGTTACTCCAGGAAGTCGGAGTATCCGGTCTGTCTACGACATATTCGTAGGCTTCGTCGTCAAAATGTCCAAACTGCATAACTTTTACCCCTTAATAAATAATTGTTTAATCCCCCGTAAAAGAGAGACGTTACCAATGCCTAGTATAGCAAAACGGCACCTAAAAAAACAGTTAAGAATACTTAAATTCCCTTAAAACAAAGAGGCCCCGCTTTCCCCTCGCGCCGGCCTCCTGAGAAGCTGTAACCCCTCGCACCAGCTCCGCATGCCTTATACTTGTACAATAATTCTGCGTAAACGCAAAAACAAACAAAATATAACTAAAATGTGATACTATAATGCTGTTATGAAAGACCACTCTACAGAAGAAAAAAGAAAACATTCAACGGCATCCGTGCCATATACATGCTACAGATGCAGCATTCCTGATTTCTTTCCCTCAGTACCTCTTCACTGGCACAGGGAATTTGAACTTGCCTGTATTTACAAGGGTAACGGTGAATTCAGAATTGACGATTCTATAGTACCTGTCACGGCAGGTGACATCGTCATAATAAGACCGGGAAGCCTGCATTCGACTGACAGAACTGGTAGCAGAAAACTCATTTATGATACTATCGTATTCGATGAGAGCATTTTGTTTGGAAATCATTCCGAAAGATGCTATACAGAATATCTGAACGTATATAACAGACCGGACACCAGGATCATGGTTCCGCTAAACTCCGAAAACCAGAATTATCAGGCAATAAAATCCTGTGCGGAGGAACTTTTTGAAGCTGCAAAAAGATCCACGGGTGAAGGCGATTTTATAGTCAAGATCAAGTTATCGGAGATATTCAGACTTGTACTTGAAAGCGGCGTACTTGAAACGGGTCATAAATATGAGATCGTATCAGACTCCGTAAGACCCGCAATTGATTATATACGTAATAACTACAGCGAGAAGATAACCATCGACGAACTGGCTGCGCAGTGCCATCTGAGCAAGAGCTATTTCATGAATCTTTTCAAGAAGGTCACGGGAACCACAGTCATCAGTTATCTGATGCAGGTAAGGATCGACAATGCATGCAGACTTCTTGCAAACGAAAACATGTCCGCATCCGAAACCGCACTGAACGTAGGCTATACCAACATCTCCAATTTTAATCGTCAGTTCAGACAGCTGACAGGATCGACTCCAAAAGAATATAAAAAGAGGAAATGAACATGGACAAGAAAAAGCTGGACTTCCTTCAGGAAACAATGGACAGATCTGTAGAGTGGGGTGAGACCGCAGGTTCTCTTCTGCTCGTAACAAAAAACGGAAAAGAGGAATGTTACCTCGAAAGCGGGTTTGCAGATATAGAGAACAAAAAGCCTCTTAAAAGAGATTCGATATTCAGACTCTACTCAATGACAAAGCCCATAACCGCTGCTGCTGCCATGATCCTTGCAGAGCGCGGAATGATCGACCTGATGGACCAGCTCAAATATATTTTCCCCTCCTTCGAAAACATGAAGGTTGTAGAAAACGGAGTTCCTTCCCGTGCTTCAAGAGACATTAATCTTTTCGATACTTTCAACATGACAAGCGGTCTCAGTTATCCCGGCGCAGACGGTGCCGGACTCGAGGTTGGAAAGGTATTCGATGCGATCATAAACGGACTTAAGGAAGTGCCCGGTGGCAATGTCTCCACTCTTGATTTTGCGCAGCGCATGGGAAGATGCCCTCTTTTGTTCCAGCCCGGTTCTCACTGGGCATACGGAACCGGTGCCGATATAATGGGTGCCGTAATCGAGAAGATATCGGGAATGCCCCTTGGGGAATTCCTGAAAAAAGAGATCTTCGATCCTCTGGGAATGAAGGATACTGCATTTTATGTTCCGGAGGAAAAGAAAGACAGACTGGCTAATGTTTATGAATCTGTCGGTGGCGGAAAAATGATCATCTACGACGGAGAGAATCTCGGAATAGAAAACCCTCCCATCCACAATCCGGCTTTCGAATCAGGCGGTGCGGGACTGATGTCAACGATAGATGATTATCAGAAGTTTGCCCTTATGCTTCTTGGCGGAGGTGAGTATAACGGAAAGAGGATCCTGTCGGAAAACTCGGTAAAATACCTTACAACAGGAAGACTTACCCCCGACCAGCAGAAAGATTATAACTGGGACGGAATGCAGGGTTTTACGTACTCTCATTTCCTCAGGATAATGGACGAGCCCGAAAAGGCAGTAAGTATTTCAAGAAAGGGCGAGTACGGATGGGACGGATGGCTCGGATGTTACATGGCTAACATTCCCACAGATGATCTTTCAATACTCATCATGACTCAGAAAAAAGATTCCGGAACATTCGGTCTCACAAGAAGGATCAGAAATATAGTGCTCTCCTAAAAAGAATTCTCACAAAACATTTTTATAAAACAAAAATGACGGTCTCTGAAGTTTTCAAAAATGAAAAACCGGAGACCGTCTGTTTATTTAATCATTTACAGTTTATACATTCTTCAGATCAACACCGAGCATATTGCTTATCAGATCATAAAGTTCTGCAGTAACTTCTATTGTCGAAATGCTCTCTCCCGTAAGTCCGAATACCGCAAATATTATCGATGATGCTCTTGCCCTCGGATTCACAATCCTCAGTACGCCTTCCTCATTTCCTCTTTCAAGAAGAGCTTCAAATGAATCAAGCAGTTTGTAATATGTTCCTATCCTGACACAATCCAGCTGATACCTCATGGCTTCATCTCCGAAGCACCTGTCGGTATCTTCCTTATCCTCTTTGAACTGTCTCATGCAGAAATAGACAAAGGTTTTGAGTATTTCAAGAACAGACTGGTCCTTGTTGACCATAAGTGCGATCAAAAGATCCGCTGCCTTCTGCGCCCTTCTGTCCAGAACACATTTATAGAGATTCTCCTTGGAATCAAAATAATGAAGAACCGTTCCTCTTACGACCGAAGCACCGGCTGCAACATCATCAAGATTCACTCCGTAATAACCATGCTTAAGAAAGAGTTCTTCCGCAACATCCAGAAGCTGCTTTTTTCTTTCTTCCGTATTGTTCATTCTCTTTGCCATGGCATACCCCTTTCCATGTCCCGTGAACCGATACAAAACAAGTATAATCCAATTATTGACATGCCGTCAACGCATACTTTTCCCTTAATTAAGGATAATTTAAGGATTAAGCACTACACCCTTTACCTTTTCATGTTAAAATGACTATGTATGTAGTTTTAACTATTTCCCGCATTTGGGCCACGCACCGGAGGATTATCATATGCGTAAAAATATATTGAAGATAACTTCACTTCTGATGATAGGCTGCATGCTGATGTCAGGATGTGCAAATGAATATTTCGGATTACCCGGTCTATTCATGGAATTTGCAGAGAACATCACAGATCCCGCATTTTATGAAGATTTCGATCCTTCCGAATACGATACCGATATCTGGACATGGCCGGATTATGAAGAGGAAGAGATCACCGAAACCTTTGACTGGGACGAATATGATCACGATGAAGAGATTGAATCCGAACCCGGTACCGTTACCATCTTCGTATATATGAACGGTTCCACACTCGAAACCGAAAGCGGCGTTGCAACCAGGGATATCCAGGAGATGATTGCTGCCGGATATTCCGAAAATGTCAATGTAGTCATCCAGACCATGGGCACCAAATACTGGTCAAGCAAGCTTAATATCGCTTCAGACAGATCACAGACTTATGTCATAGGTGAGGATGGTCTCGAACTGGTACGCGACGACCTCGGTCAGCTCGACTGCACGATTGCGGATACCCTTTACGAATTCATTCAGTGGGGATCAAGAGCATATCCCGCTTCAAGAAATATACTTCTTTTCTGGGATCATGGCGGTGGTCCCGCATATGGTTTCGGATGGGATGAATTCCAGGACGATTACGATAACCTCAGTGTTGATGAAATGGTCAAGGCTCTCAGAAACTGTGATATCCATTTTGATTTTATAGGAATGGACTGCTGCATCATGTCCTGTCTGGAGATCACCTACGCCCTCAGGGAATACTGTGACTACATGATAGTTTCGGAAGATTTCGAATCCAGCCTCGGATGGTATTACACAGGATGGCTTGAGGCGCTCTATGAAGACACTTCTATTTCAACCTACGATCTTGCCAAGATCCTTATCGACGACATGGTCGCAAAAAATGAAAAGGACAGATTCAACGGAGACAGATCTATCCTTGCTCTTGTAGATGAGAGCAGAATGGAAAAACTCTGGGAATTATGGCTTGAATTTGCTTATGAGAGTGAGGAAAAACTTCTTAACACAAACTTCAGTCAGGAAATAGAAAGTTCGGGAAAAGGTGAAGATCTGGTTCTTTCAGGACGGATTCACAAGGTACGCGGAAGAAGATCCGGTCTTCTTAATGACCTTATAAACGAAGCTATCGACTATATGCTGGATGAATCCGGATATGGAGAGATGATGGAGGATATACTGGACGGAATCTCTTCTGCCGATGATGTATATGTATCGGATTATTGCCTAACCGATCTTATGAGTCTGGCAGCAATCATTGATTCGGATCTTTCAGAAAGACTGATCAGAGCCGTCGATAAAGCACTTCTCTATGTGGGTGCAACATCTGATAACCTTAATCTTACAGGAATATCGGTAACACTGCCCTACAACGACAGAGACCTTTATTTTGAACTTGCCAAAGTTATGGAAAGATGCTCCTTCGACAGCGAATACATCGACTGGCTTAAGCAGTTCGTTTATGCAGAAACCGATCGTATGACCATAGACTGGGATGCCCTGGGCGATGACCTCTGGAACGAATGGGGCGAATATGAAAGCTCCGATATCTGGGGTGAATGGTGATTGTAAAGGGTTTCAAAAAGTAAAAAATTAATCAATAAAGATAACAAAAAAGTACCTTGACTCTTCCCCCCTTATGGGGGATAATATTCTCAATTGATAATTTTTTAACAGGTTTGTTATTTTTACAACGAAAGGGAAAAGGCATGACTAAGAATTATTTTGATCTGACAGGACAGGTTGCAGTAGTTACAGGATGCTCTACCGGACTCGGAGTACAGATGGCCAAGGCACTTGCCAGCCAGGGCGCTAACATCGCTGCTCTTGCACGCCGCAAGGATAAGATCGATGCTGTAGCTGCTGAGATTGAGAAGGAATTCGGAGTTAAGGCCATCGGCGTTCAGTGTGATATCACAAGCACCGAGATGGTTGATTCCGCTATCGATGAAGTTCTGGAAAAGTTCGGACGTATCGACATTCTCATCAACAATGCAGGAACAGGTGCTGTTGCTCCCGCTGAAGACATCACCGATGAGCAGTTCAACGATGAGATGAACATCGACCTCTTCGGTACCTTCAGAGTAGCGCGTGCAGTTGCCAAGAAGGCTATGATTCCCGCAAAGTACGGACGTATCATCAACATTTCTTCAATGTACGGACTTGTAGGTAACAAGATCTGCGGAAGCTCACCCTATCACGCAGCTAAGGGCGGTGTAGTCAACCTCACCAGAGCGCTCGCTGCAGAGTGGGGAACAAAGGGCATCACCGTAAATGCTATATGCCCCGGATATTTCTACACAGATCTTACCGTAGATACCCTCAATTCAGATTTCTTCCAGGCTAACGCCAAGGCAATGATTCCTCTTGAGAGATACGGAAATGCAGGCGAGCTCGATACTGCTGCTCTCTTCCTTTCTTCTCCCGCAAGTGCGTATGTCACCGGAATCATGGTTCCTGTTGACGGCGGATACACCTGCATGTGATCAGTTTCTAAATTTTGATAATTAATTCTCTGTAATAATTCTCTGAAAAAAAACGGGGCTTCGCTTTAGCTGACAAGGTCAACATGGCGAAACCCCTTTTTTTGATCGTTTATTTTCGAATTACTGTTATGAAATAACTTACTTTTCAAATCCCTCGCTGCCCGGATTACTTTTTCTTCTTTGCCTTCTGAGCTATCCACTTTGCTGCAAAGAGCGGATTTTTGATTGCTCTTTTCATCTTATCGATATACGCCTGCTGCTCAGCGATTATCCTGTCCTTATCACGATTACCTGCATCCAGTGCTTCAATGCGGCTTATGAGCGCCTCACGCTCGGCACTGAATTCATCAAGCCTTCTGAACGGCTTTCTGTATTCGTTAATCTTTGCTGCACTGAGCCCGTCACCGGAGACCCTTGCCTGGAATGTGTTTTCCATACCATCGAATGCATCGGCAAGATTTTTATCAATTCCCATAAGGCAGGCAAATTCCTGTCTTGTCTTTATCTTCCATGCAATGTTTGTATGAGTTTCAAATACAGCTCTGTAAACTCTGTATTTTATAAAGTCGACCGGAACAGGAAACTCAAAACGCCATTCGGGATCTATGCATACGATCCCGGTATCAGTCTTAAGGAAATTTCCGAATATCATATCGGCATCGGATTTTCTGAAGGCAGGTATTCCGGAAGGTATCTCAATATCACCAAAGAAATTTCTGAAATCCTGAGTCATCTCAAAATCGCATCTGTTCTCATCCTTAATATCACCAAGAAGTATTTCCAGATGCTTCTTCAGATCATCACATATATCCTCAACAGACGCTGATGAATAATCTATACAGTCATGATCAAAGGGAAGTCCGTTAACGAATCCGAAATACAGCTCATCCCCTCTTCTTGACATTTCAGGAACCCTGATAGTCTTATAAATACTTCCTTCATCGGCAGCATTTTTTTCTATCTCATCTATATGTGATATCGCCTCACTGCATGAAGGCGACTTTACCGCATATAGTCTGCCGTCTTCAACAATGATCCTGGTATCGACCCTGTACTGAGGAGCCCTGAGCGTATTGAATTTGGCATACAGACATCCGTTTTCCGGCTTTTCACCCCCGTTATAAGCAGTGATGATGAATGAATTGGCAAAGTCCGGAAACAGTCCGTCGGCACAGATCTGATCAAGTACCTTGACTTCGTCAAAAGAATCCATTCTCTCTCTGTCATAATTGGGAGATCTGCTCACTATATCACCCGGAGCAGGAAGCCTGTCGTCCGAATATAATTCAAGAGGCAGCTTGTAATCAGGCACGGGATATCTGAACTCTATACCGGTGAATCCTGCAGCCTTGAGCATATTGTTTAGAGCATATCCCGAAAAAGTCCTTACACGCTCAACACCGTGATACCCTTCTATTCCGTCAAAAGGTCTTCCGGTATGATCTTCACATGCTCCCGCAAAATACTTCATACCGTATTTATTCTCAATGGCGATATACAGCTTTCCGCCTTCCTTAAGAAGTCCGCGGCACTTTTTAAGCATATCGGTAAAAGGATCTGCTGATGATATGTAATAGATGGAATACTCAAACACACCGATCAGCGTAATGATATCGAACTTTTCATTCAGTTCTATATCCTCAAAATTCCCGACCATTATGCGAAGATTTTTATAATCCTTATTTCTGTAAGCATTAATAGTCGAACGCTTTTTGGACAGATCTATGCTGGTCACGCTTCCGCATTTTTCGCAGAGAATACCGGTAACCGCACCGCAGCCTGATCCTATCTCAAGAGCCTTTGAATTCTTATCCATGTCCGCCCATGAGAGGATATTTTTTCTGATATCGGACAGATGATAAAGTTCTGCCCAGTCATTTCCCTCTGCAAGTCTTTTTCCGACAGGAGTGTCACTTTTTACGATATCAAGAAGTCTGTCCTCAACGGATTCTCCGTCAGAATAAGTGTCGGTTCCTTTGTAGAAGGACAGGTCCATTATTACATTTCCGATCTTTTCTTCGTTCATCTTATGAGTTTATTCTCCGTATCTTTCCTTCCAATCTCACTCCAAAAACTTAAGCTGTATGTCCCTTCTTCAATAAGAGACTTATCAAACTTTGCCCTGAAGCCGCAATACTCGCTGTTTTTTATCCTTGTTATGGCAAACACATCAGGTCTGTACCAGTCAGAGAGCTCTGCTATATAGTAATGCCCGTCATTGTATATGACCAGCCTTCTGCTAAGTGTATGATTGCGTTTACATTTTTCGGCATATGCCCATCCGAAGAAATGAATAAACTTGAAGGAATCACATTCATCAAAACAGATCCGGTAATCATCTCTGACAGGAGCTTTCTTCCATTCTTCGATCTCTTCAGCACTCATCTGTCTTACAGACGTTTTTACATCATACATCCACTTTGAATAGTTGGGCTTATTGTCACTGTGTCTGTATGTGAGATTTACATTATAGAACGGATGTGGTGAATCCTTCAGTGCATGATGAGCATACAGATATTCATGTTCCGCAAGAAGCCTTCTGAACTTCTCTTCACTCGTATCCTGTCCTCTGCTGACTGACTCCTTATGTATCAGGCGTATATCTCCTCTCACACAGTTGACATATCCTGCATTTACAAGATCGAAACAAAGTGCAACATCGTTATAGCAGACATGCATATTCTCATCAAAACGGCCGATACTTTCGAAGACCGTCTTTCTTATCGCAAGGCATGCCGCGGTGACACCGTTAACATCTGCAGGATACACTGCATCCGCACATTCAGGATCATCAAGATAATAACCCTGGTAAATATGATTTGGCCCATCCTCGCTGTCCTTGGTTCCCGCATGCTGGATCATGTTGTTATCAGGATATACAAGCAGACATCCGACAGCACCTGTATAGGGAAGTCTTGCCTGACCGGCCATAGTACCAAGCCACCTGGGTTCAGTGATCTTAATATCATCGTTTAAAAAGATCAGAACATCTCCGTCTGCATTGGCAGCTCCCAGATTACACATATACGAAAAATTAAAATCCTTCTTTTCATATATGTACTTTGCATTATATTTTCTGCAGAGTTCTTCTGCCTTCGCACGGTTATCATCAGAGCTTCCGTTATCGACTATCAGTATCTCGTAATCTCTGTAAAGAGTCTGTTCATCTATGGAAGCAAGACAGTCTGAGAGCATGTCCGGATTATCCTTGGATGGAATGATTATGCTGACTGTGCCTCTGCTTATATGATCAATGATGCACCTGTTACCTGATACTGTCACAGCACCTTTAAGATTTCTGCGCTCAAGTGCTCTTTTAACAGACCCGGGATCAGCTTCCGGGATCTTATATCCTTCCATTTTATGGAAAAGAATACGGTCTATATGAAATACCTTTTCATTTTCGGATATCTTCAGCCACAGGTCATAACAGGCATCACCTTCAGCTTCCGCATCAAGACCGCCCGCATCAAGATAAGCCTTTCTTGAAATAAAGACAAAGCCGCCGTAATAATCCATGGACATAAGGAGGTCGGGGGCATAGTCCGGCTTGAAGAAAGGAGTACATCTTTTTCCACTCTTCATCAGAGTATCTTCATCAGAGTAGATAAGTCCCGGAGTTTCTTTTTTTTCAAGGACCTTACCGCATTCGTAAAATGCTCTTTTTTCCAGGATATTTCCGCTTCGTATTACTGCAATATAATCGCCCTTTGCCGAGCGTATCATCCTGTCGGCAGCATCTGCATTCATGCCGCAAAGATTAATGACGCTTTCCGCCCTGCAGACCTGTGAAGAAACCGAAAGATAAGTCTGCTTAAACATTCCGTCATCAGCATCACCAATTATGAATGCGGTAAATGAAGGCATACTGCTCAGCTTTACAGGCTTTTCATATTCACGGTCAAGAATCCTGACAAAACTGTCAGGGGTATCAGAATAGTATTTTCTCAGATACCACTTATTCATCGTAGAAAGAGTTCTTCGATGTATAAATGCGGTATGGGTCTCTTCGGAAAAAAATGACCAGAAACCTGCAGATATTTTGCTTTTAAGAGTTTCAGCAGACATAGGGCTATTTTATCATACGAAAGATAAAAAAAACAGAAAGCCGGAGCATTTAGCCCCGGCCTTCCGTCACTTATCGGAGGAGATCCGAAAGATTGGATGATTATCCTTCAATAGCTATGTACTTGTTCTGTGATTTGTCAGGAAGTGCTTCCTTCTTGGGAACTGTGAGCTTAAGTATACCGCTCTTAAACTCCGCCCTGATATCCTCCTGAGTAAGACCGTCACCGACATAGAACTGTCTCATGCAGCTGCCTGCATAACGCTCCTTGTGGATCCACTTGCCGTCCTTCTCCTCATCATCCTTATCAAGCCCCTTGGAAGCCTGGATGGTAAGATATCCGTTTTCAAGTGAAACCTGGATCTCGTCCTTGTCAAAGCCCGGGAGATCGATATGGAGTTCATACTCCTTATCCTTCTCCTTGATATCGGTCTTCATAAGGTTGCCCGCATGATGACCGTAGAGCTTCTTCTCGGCCTTCTTCATGTCTCTGTCATTCCATACAGGGAAGTCAAAAAAATCATCAAACAAATCGTTGTTGTAGATACTAGGGAACATCATCATAAGTCATTCCTCCTTTGTAATAAGCGTTCTGATGTGCCGTCATGGTCACCCTTGAGTTATCTGAACGCTTTTGTTTTCCTTGTTCTAGATGCAATATAACACGCATTGTTAGCACTGTCAACAGGTGAGTGCTAATTATTATCTAAAAAAATTATAAAATTAAATTTCCCCTTTCTCCGTTTATCCGGAAAAAGGGGATACATATCGCTAATGAGAAATGTGGTTGATATTTTATTATCCTGCAATAGAACTAAGTCGCTGCGCGACGGCCTGCCAAGGTCTGAGTGCAGCGTTTCTCTTT
>CAMOZY010000020.1 GCA_946631295.1 uncultured Lachnospiraceae bacterium | reverse complement strand
CTGTTCCGTTCAGATCCGGATCAAGGTCAATACCGATGAAATTCCCGCTTCCGTCCGTACAGACAGGGATCCATTTAACATCAGCATAACATTTCCTTATATATCCGACGGGATCAGAACTAAACTGACCGCGATTATTGATCTCCGGATTTTCCGCGATATTTTTAAGACTGCGCCATTCGGAAAGAAGTGCTTCAAGACTGAGAAAGTGAAATCCGCATATCATACCGCAGAGTGCTTTTCCGTCATCACCGTTATTTGTCATGTAAAGCTTTTTAAGTGCTTCGGGAAAAGTTATGCCCATTTCCGTTTCGGCAGCCCTGATGTCATCGGCAGTAACTCCACTGCGTAAAGTGCGGCTTAATGACGGCATCTTTGCAAACAGGACTTCCTTATATGTGATCCATACGTTTTCGGATTTAGCTTTTTCATTCTTTTTCCTGATAAGGTTGTTTCCAAGGATAAAAAATGTCACTCCTGCAACGCCGGCAATAAGTGCGAAAAGTGAAATCCCCTGAAGCAGATATTCCTTATGAAATAGCCCTGCCTCCAAAAACATAAGTCCGATTCCTATGGCAAATACCCCGGCTTTTTTAAGCATGATACCCGGAATATAAATGTCCTTTTTTAATCCCAAAACAGACAAAATCAAAAATCCTACAGCCATAAGCGTTATGATCAGCCCCATGCAAGCAGCAGGTATGTCATCTGTTGATGTTGCTGAAACCACCGCAAAGAGGATGATGATCAGTACTGATAATATGATGGTCAGGATGTAATAAACTTTTTTCATAAGATCCTTTCAATTGTATATATCAATTTCCGTTTTGATTTATCAACAATTCTCTTCTGTATTTTTCTTTTATCAAACATTAACAGTATAACAAAAAAGACCAAAAATATGATCACTAAAGATATATACTTTATCTCACAAAAAATCCGGCCGGCTTTTCAGCCGACCGGATCTCGTTAAAAAGAGGTTTATGAATTGTAAAACTAAATTAATGCTCCCACTTCCATCCGGCAACTTCGGGAAGATCCTCGCCGTACTGGTGGATGTACTGGGTGTGCTCAACAAGCTTGTCGCTCATCTTCTGGTAGAGGTAAGCACCTCTGTTTCCGAGCTGAGGAAGATTCTTAAGTGCAAGCTGTACAAGGTGGAAACGATCCACATGGTTCTGAACACGTACATCGAAAGGAGTGGTGATGGTTCCTTCTTCCTTGTATCCGCGAACATGCATGAGACGGTTGTTGTGACGTCTGTATGTAAGCTCATGTACAAGGGATGCATATCCATGGAAAGCAAATACAACAGGCTTATCCTGGGTAAAGAGCATATCGTACTCAGCATCCTGAAGTCCGTGAGGATGCTCGTTAGCAGGCTGGAGCTTGAAGAGGTCAACTACGTTGATGAAACGGATCTTGATCTCGGGAATCTCGCTCTTGAGGATTGAAACAGCTGCAAGTGCTTCAAGAGTGGGAGTCTCACCTGCGCAGGCAAATACGATGTCGGGATCCTGTCCCTGATCGTTGGATGCCCACTCCCAGATTCCGATACCCTGTGTGCAGTGCTTAACTGCTTCGGGCATGGAGAGCCACTGAGGTCTGGGATGCTTGGAAGCTACGATCACGTTGACATAGTTACGTGAACGGATGCAGTGATCGAAGCATGAAAGCAGGCAGTTAGCATCGGGAGGAAGATAGAGTCTTACGACGTCTGCCTTCTTATTAGCGATGTGATCCATGAATCCGGGATCCTGGTGGGTAAATCCGTTGTGGTCCTGCTGCCATACGGTTGATGCCATGATGAGGTTGAGGGATGCGATCTCTTCTCTCCAGGGAAGCTGATTGCAGACCTTGAGCCACTTAGCATGCTGTGCAGCCATTGAGTCGATGATACGTGCGAATGCTTCGTATGTTGCGAAAAATCCGTGACGTCCGGTGAGGAGATATCCCTCGAGCCATCCCTCGCACATATGCTCGGAAAGCATTGAGTCCATAACTCTTCCGTCTGCTGCAAGGTGATCGTCATCATCATAACGCTCTGCATTCCAGTCACGGTTCTCTGCCTCGAATACAGCGTTGAGTCTGTTGGAGTTGGTCTCATCAGGTCCGAAGATTCTGAAGTTCTTAGCTTCCTTGTTGAGCTTGAAGATATCTCTTACGAACTTGCCGAGCTCGATCATATCCTGACCATCGCGTTCGCCGTGTCCCTGAGTATCAAATGCATAATCTCTGAAGTCAGGAAGTCTGAGGTCTCTGAGAAGAAGTCCGCCGTTTCCGTGAGGGTTAGCACCGATCCTTGCATTTCCCACGGGAGCAAGAGATCTGATGTCCTCGAATGCTCTTCCGTTCTCGTCGAAGAGCTCTTCGGGCTTGTATGAACGGAGCCAGTCCTCAAGAATCTTAAGGTGCTCTTCAGGCTTCTCCATGGAGATGGGTACCTGGTGAGCAAGGAAATTGCCTTCGATCTTCTTGCCGTCGACAACCTTGGGACCGGTCCATCCCTTGGGAGTGCGGAGTACGATCATGGGCCATACGGGACGGGTGGTATCGCCGGTAGTACGTGCATGCTCCTGGATAGCCTTGATCTTCTCGATAACAGTATCAAGAGTCTCAGCCATGAGCTTGTGCATGGTCATGGGATCATCACCCTCTACAAAGTAAGGCTCCCATCCGCAGCCATGGAAGAAATCAACGATCTCCTGGTGGCTCATTCTTGCGAATACGGTAGGGTTAGCGATCTTGTATCCGTTGAGGTGCATGATGGGAAGAACTGCACCGTCGGTAACGGGATTGAGGAATTTATTGGACTGCCATGATGTTGCAAGAGGTCCGGTCTCAGCTTCACCGTCTCCTACAGTAACAGCAGCAATAAGATCAGGGTTATCAAATACAGCACCGAATGCGTGAGCGATTCCGTATCCGAGCTCACCGCCCTCGTTGATGGATCCGGGAGTTTCGGGTGCGCAGTGTGAAGGCATTCCTCCGGGGAATGAGAACTGCTTGAACAGCTTCTGCATACCGGATTCATCTTCTGAGATATTGGGATAGATCTCTGAATAGGTTCCATCGAGATAATCGTTGGCGATATAGAAGTTTCCGCCGTGTCCGGGACCTGAAAGAAGGATAAGGTCGAGGTCATATCTCTTGATGGCACGGTTAAGATGTACGAAGACAAAGTTCTGTCCGGGTACGGTTCCCCAGTGTCCTACGATCTTCTTTTTAACCTGATCGATAGTGAGGGGCTTTCTGAGAAGGGGATTCTCAAGCAGGTAAAGCTGTCCTGCTGCGAGATAGTTGGCTGCACGGAACCATCTGTCCATACGGCCGAGAAGTTCTTCTGTGATCGGTCCTTTTTCGGGGATCATCACATCGGGGGTTTCGTTCATGGATTGCTCCTTTCATTTTTTCATAATATCCAAACGTAACTATATTACTGCACAAAAGAAATTTTGTATCTCAGCCTTTAGGTATTTTTTGGGCAATTTTTGCTAAAAATACCCGTAAATTGTTAGTAATATTTTTGTCATATATTCATATCGGATAATATAAACAAAAAGCGGCATCCTTTACGGATACCGCTTTTCACGTTCCTGGGCGGATTCGAACCGCCGACCTTTCGCTTAGGAGGCGAACGCTCTATCCTGCTGAGCTACAGAAACATCTTATGAATAACGCAATGACATACCGCGTTAACCCAAAGCATCGTCATCATCTGATGGATAATTGATCCTTCCCTGAAGCCAGACGATTCCTTTAAAACGTCTGCCCGGCTTTGGCTCACCGAGCAAATCCATTATATTGATGGCGACGTCAAATGTCAAATCGTTAACGAATAAAGTAAGGATATAAACTTCCTCTTTAGAGATATTGTTCAGTATCCTGCGTACCTTAACGATCTCGCCGATAATATTGTACTGATCGCATTCAACACCATAAGGCATCAGACTTGTATAGACGATGCTGTAAAGATCCTCTCTTGCGATCCTTCTCGAAACCTCGCTGAACAGATCCATATCCTTCATGGTCAGTTCCTCGATAGCTTCCTCATCACCGCCCCTTGCTTTCTGCATCAGACGTATACGTTCAACCCTGGATGCATCATCAAGAGTATCTTTTCTGTTTCCACTTCCGTCTCCGGAAGGAAGGATGATCATTCCTTTTATGGAAAGACCCGCGAGTGTCAGGGTGGTTCCCTTTATGGGAAGCTTCCCTGAAACCTGTGCGCTGATATAGGGGATCTTGTTCTGAAGATAAAAGATCAAAGACATCCCAAGTCTTACATCATCGCAGATACCTGCATAAGAATCCCTTGCCGCATGCCTTTCGACAGACACATCTTCTGTTGAAGTGATCCCGGTTCCCTTAAGATACGGAAAATAATAATCAGTGTGAAAAAGATCGTCCTCACTGAAGGTTCCCGCAGCCGTGATACCGATATTCTCACCGACATCCCTGGAAAACTCCGCGAGCATAACGTCATCAAGGGACATGGTATAGCCTCTTGAGTCGTTTTTCTTAACGCTCTGGAGTACCAGGTCCTTGATCTCGTCTCTGTTTATTTTGCTGAAGCCTACGGCTCTTAAAAACTTATGCATTACTTTTTTCCCTCTGCCGCTTTCGCAGCAGAGAACTCTTATTATTTCTTAGGCTCGATAACGGTCTTTCCGCCCATGTAAGGCTGAAGTGCCTTAGGAATGCGGATGCTTCCGTCTTCGTTAACATTATTTTCGAGAACTGCGATAAGTCCTCTGGGAGTTGCAAGTACGGTATTGTTGAGTGTATGAACAAGATAAGTTCCGTTCTCACCCTTTGTACGGATGCCAAGTCTTCTTGCCTGTGCATCTCCGAGAGTTGAACATGATCCTACCTCGAAATACTTCTGCTGTCTGGGGCTCCATGCCTCAACATCACAGGATTTTACCTTAAGATCTGCGAGGTCTCCGCTGCAGCACTCAAGAGTTCTTACGGGAACATCAAGTGCTCTGAAGAAATCAACGGTATACTTCCACATCTTGTTATACCAGTCCATTGATTCTTCGGGCTTGCAGAGAACGACCATCTCCTGCTTCTCAAACTGATGAACTCTGTAAACACCTCTTTCCTCAATGCCGTGTGATCCTACTTCTTTTCTGAAGCAGGGAGAATATGAAGTAAGGCACTGGGGAAGTCTGTCCTCTTCAATGAGCTGTCCCTGGAATCTTCCGATCATTGAATGCTCACTGGTTCCGATAAGATAAAGGTCTTCACCTTCAATCTTATACATCATGGCTTCCATTTCCTTGAAGCTCATAACTCCGTTAACAACATTGCTTCTGATCATAAAGGGAGGAATGCAATAGGTAAATCCCTTATCGATCATGAAATCTCTGGCAAAAGAAAGCATTGCAGAGTGAAGTCTTGCTGCATCTCCGACGAGATAATAGAATCCGTTACCGCTGGTCCTTCCTGCAGCATCCTTATCAAGTCCGCCGATCTTTTCAAGGATATCTGCATGATAAGGTACCTCAAAAGAAGGAACGACCGGATCACCGAATACTTCATTCTCAACATTCTCACTGTCATCTTTTCCGATAGGTACGGACGCATCGATGATGTTGGGAATTACCATCATGATCCTGGTGATCTTCTCGCCAAGCTCTTCTTCAATCTTTTCAAGTTCTTCAAGTCTCTTGGATCCTGCTTCAACTTCAGCCTTCTTTGCTTCAACTTCAGCCTTAAGCTTTTCTGCCTCTGCAGTATCACCGGAAGCCTCGGCTTTCTTCATCCTGCCCATAAGACCGCCAATCTCTTTTGAGATCGAATTTCTCTTGGATCTGAGAGCATCACCTTCCTGCTTTGCCTTGCGCACCTGATCGTCAAGTTCCCTGACTTCATCCACAAGTGAAAGCTTTTCATCCTGGAATTTCTTTTTGATGTTTTCCTTTACAAGATCGGGATTTTCTCTTATGAGCTTAATGTCTATCATATCACTACCTCACATTTATTTTATTAAACGTATTGTTCATACGCTTATTCATATCATTTTCGCTACGTCAGGAATTACTTATTCAGAGCTTCCGAAAGAGCATGCCTTTCCTCATCTCCAAGTTCATGCTTGCACTTACCCTTTTCTATCTCTCTCGTGTAGACATATCCGCCTTCAGTTGAGTAGACATTGTTGAGAAGTACTCCGTTATTATTCTCATCGAGGAGCACCACCACGGCACTCATCTCTCCGCCAAGCTGTTCGTAAGCATCATACCTGACTACAGCCATCTTCTGGTAAACGGTCTTAAGTCTTTTAAAAATCTGCTCAATATCTTCCGAGTTCTGCTCGGAATCCTTCAAAAGCTTTTTATTATCCGCAATGATCTGGTCAAGTTCCTTTTCAAGACTTTCCCCGCCCTCACCGGATGTCAGGTCATCAACTCTCTGAGTCAGTATTGCAATCGTTTTTTTATTGCTGATGTTCATCACAAAAAGTATGATGATTGCAACTAAACTGATGATCAGGAGAATACTAATTACAGTGCTTGTCAAAATCCAGACTCCTTATTATGACTTTAATGTCATTTTTTAACTTCTGAGTTTTGCCGCTATGCGGTCAAGATCCTCATTATTATAAAATTCAATTGTTACGGTACCCGCTCCATTGCCCTTGCCGGTGATCGATACCTTGGTTCCTACTGCCATCTTCAGATTCTCTTCCATGTCATGATAGAAAACCTTAAGTGCCTCATCGGTAACAGGTCTCTGCTTGGGAGGTTTCTTCATGGAGTTAACGAGCTTCTCAACATCACGGACATTGAGTTTCTCATCAACAATCCTCTGTGCCACTTCTTCCTGCATATTCTTATCTTCAATTGCAAGAAGCGCTCTTCCGTGTCCGGCACTGATAAGATCCTCTATCAGCATTTCCTGAACTTTATCAGAAAGCTTCAAGAGTCTTATGGAATTGGTTATCGCAGATCTACTCTTTGAGATCCTGTCTGCGATATCATCCTGTGTAAGATCAAATTCATCAACCAGTCTCTTATATCCCATAGCTTCTTCGATAGGATTGAGATCTGCTCTCTGAATATTTTCAATAAGTGAAATTTCAAGGATCTCTTTTTCGGAATAATTACCGATGATAACAGGCACTTCCTTCAGTCCTGCCAGTTTGCAGGCTCTCCATCTTCTCTCACCTGCGATGATCTCGTAATAATCTTTTCTGTCCTGAACCAGTATGGGCTGGATCAGTCCATGGATCTTAATGGAATCAGCCAGCTCCTGAAGAGCATCCTCATCGAATTTTCTTCTGGGCTGTTTTCTGTTAGGCTCTACCTTGTTGATGCTGACAATAGTCCTTCCGTCATTGACTCCGTTCTTAGCCTGTTCCTTGGCAGCTTTCGTATTGTCTTCTGCGGTATCCTTGCCAACTACATTAGGGATAAGAGCATCAATGCCCTTTCCAAGTCCTCTTCCGCCGGGTTTCTTGGGTAATCCTTTTCCATCAGTTCCCTTATTTAATCCCATATCTTCCTCCACATATTAATAACATATGTTATGATAAATTATTTATCCCTGAATAATTCTTCTACTTCTTTTGCCAGATTCCTGTAAGCCTCACATCCGGCACACTTAGGATCGTATACCGTGATGGGTACTTCATAAGAGGGAGCTTCAGATAATCTGACATTCCTGGGAATCTTGGTTTCAAAGGTATGGTACTTGACCGTATTCCTTACGCTGTCTACAACATCGTTGGAAAGAACGGTCCTTGAATCAAACATGGTGAAAAGAATTCCCGAAAGATCAAGATTCGGATTCATTCTGCTTCTGACAAGATTGATGGTTTCTATTACCTGGCCGAGCCCTTCAAGTGCAAGGTACTCACACTGAACAGGAACAATAACACCTGTAGCAGCTGCCATTGAGTTGACGGTCATGAGACTGATAGCGGGAGGACAGTCGATCAGGATATAATCATAATCCTCCTTAACAAAATCAAGTTCTCTTCTGAGTATGAGATTTGCCTTGTCCTGACCTGCCATCTCTATCTCAACAGCGCCAAGATTGACATTGGCCGGAACAAGAGAAACATTAGCTGCAACATCCTTAACTATAGCTTCTCCCAGTGTGCACTCTTCGAGCATAACCTCATAGATGGTATTTTCTACTTCGTTCTTGTTAACGCCAAAGCTGCTGGAAGAATTCCCCTGGGGATCCATGTCCACTACCAGGACTTTCTTTCCCAATTCTCCAAGACATGCAGCAAGGTTAACGGTGGTGCAGGTTTTTCCTACTCCGCCCTTCTGATTTGCAATAGCAAAAATCTTATCCATAAATACCCCTTTTAAAAGATTAACAGTGCTTATTATATCACATATTTCGGCGTGTTAAAAAACGATTTGTTCCACGTGAAAATCAGTTAGTACTCTCCGGCACTATACTGATGACCAGCCTTCCAACCTTCTTTTTATAGGTTACGTTTTCTATTCCGGCGATACCACTTTCAAAGGGTATCACTTCCGGTCCGTTTGAACTGCCATTCCTGTCCAGAAGCAGAAATCTTCTTCCATACTCATCAAAAAAGATTGCAAATGTTATATCCCAGGAATTAATGATATAAGGTTCGCACTCCTTATATTCCAGTTCCATATCCATATCACCAATCTGTACGTTCACCTTAAGTTCAGGTAAAGATTCGGTATCCTGGACATGACCGTTCTTCTCAAGATATTCGTAGAATCTCAGATTTCTTTTGTAGGTTTCAAACATAAGATCCTCCGTATTTATACAGATATCTCATTTTCTTTATTGATAAAACTGTTTAGGAATGAATGGATCATATGAAGATCCCCATGCTTTTCATAGGGAAGACTGGATGTTGTAATTCTCACTGCCTTATCTCCGCGCATAAATTTGCAGACATATTCTCCACCGAAAAGAGGATCACCGGATTTATTTTCATAATTTTCTAATCCGGTTTCTTCAATCTTCTTCATCACCTCTTCGATGGTCTTCTCATCTGTCACGTATGCATGATGAATTTCAGTTAATACTCCCACTTCCTGACTGTAGGTATGTATCTGATACTCTCCTGTTTTTTCATTCAGATACAATACTGTTTCATTATGTCCGTCACCGGAAACAGTTGATAATACCTTCGTACAGCAATCTACAAGAAGCTTTAACTTTTCACTTTGCACTGAAGGTTTATTATCAGATTTCTTATCATTGTCATCGATCAGCTTCTTATCCGCATCTTTTTCTTCAGCGGTTGGTAAAGGACACATCATTCCACCTGTTGCAGGAGGAATGTAATTCTGAGAATTAACTCCAAGACCGGCGAATCCTTTCAGAAGATTGTAATCTGATACGAAACTCTTCTTTTCATCCTTTTTATCACTTCCGTATAAAGGAGTTCCACAATTCTGACAGAATCTTGCTCCGTCGATAAGTTTTGCTCCACATTCATGACAGAACATTACCTTATATTCGCTCATCTCTCTCCTCCCTTTTCACGTGAAATATATAATTCCTGACAATCAGCAACAACTTCTGTAGATCAAACCATAATCGATAATTCGTAATTCACCTGTCGGAATCATATATGTTTCCTGCGACTTTTAGTCGGTTCAGGAGTATTTCTTATGAATACATATACATGCAGGGACATTTCGCCCGGATGGCGAAATGAGGAAATGAGGAGACATGGATGTCTCCTTATTTCCGGTCCCGGTGACAGGAATAACTGATGTTGTATTCATTAGAAATACCTGAACCGACGATAAGGAGCATGAAATCATATATGATTCCCGACAGTGTATCTTCTTTCTAATGATTTCATATCACTGAACAATATATTGTGGTTACAAAAATGTTCCCTGTGAAACAATTTCAAAAAACTACCATGGATTGTTTCACGTGAAACACTTCACCCCAAAATCTTGAAAATGTTTCACGTGAAACATTTATATTTAGTATCGCCTGTTTCTAAGACCATAATTAAACCAATATATAGTACTTTGGATTCATACAATCACAATGGTTTTTTAGAAGGAGTACCCGGTTTTCTCGGATAAGTCTTCGGACATTCCTTCTTCTTTTCAATAATGATCAGATTTCTCACCATCTCATTATCTTCAAGAGTGAAGATATCCTCCTTAACCAGAGAACCTCCAAGAACTTCAAGGGCATGTTTTGATGAAGCTAATTCTTCGCTGCCCTTATCTGATTTATATGAAACGAACTTTCCCCCTACCTTTACAAAGGGAAGACAAAGTTCACTTAAGACCTGAAGATTTGCTACCGCTCTTGAAACGCATAGATCATACTGTTCTCTCATACCCGGAAGATGTCCTGCTTCCTCTGCTCTTCCATGACAGGTATTTATATTCTTAAGATCAAGAGTACGGATCACTTCATCAAGGAATTTCAGTCTTTTCTGAAGAGAATCAAAAAGAGTGATATTAAGGGATGGGAATATTATCTTAAGAACCATTCCGGGAAATCCCGCACCCGTTCCTACATCAATAACAGATAATTCCTGAGACATATCCATATCCCTTACGATAGAAACAGAATCTATATAATGCTTTACCAGTACGTCTGAGAATTCTGTTATCGCAGTAAGATTAAGAGACTTGTTAGTCTCAATCATCATTTCATAATATGTATCAAGCTGCCTGATCTGATCATCAGAAACAGATACTCCGTAGCCTTCCAGATATTTAATTAATCCTGAATAGTCATTCATATTATTTTCTTATGATGTAAATTATGACACGCGTGTCATTTTATTCTGTTCATCTTCTCAAGATATACGAGAAGAACCGATATATCCGCAGGAGAAACACCTGATATACGTGATGCCTGTCCTACTGAAACAGGTCTGAATTCCTTCAGCTTCTGACGTGCTTCAATCCTGAGTGAAGGAACATCATCATAATCTATATTTTCCGGTATCTGCTTTACTTCAAGCCTCTCCTGTTCCCTGACCTGTTTTTCCTGGCGCTTGATATATCCTTCATATCTTATCTCTATCTGAACCTGCTCGATAACATCAGCCGGTAAAGGCTTTCTGTCAGGATCAAGAGGAGCAAGCTTTTCATAATCAAGCTCAGGTCTGCAAAGCAGCTGGGCTAAAGATGTGGCAGTACCCAGAGGTGAAGAACCGAGAGACTCAAGATAACTGCAGACATCAGAAGATGCGCCCAGCATGATACTCTTTAATCTGTCGATCTCTTCAACGATCCTGTGATGTTTTTCTATAAGTCTGTTAAATACTTCATCCGAAACAAGCCCGACCTGATGTCCGTACTTACGAAGTCTTAAGTCCGCATTGTCCTGACGAAGAAGAAGCCTGTACTCGGCTCTTGATGTCATCATACGGTAGGGTTCTCTGTTATCCTTGGTTACAAGATCATCTATCAGTACACCGATATAACTTTCACTTCTCTTAAGTACAAGGAATTCTTTTCCAAGGATCTCCATCGCGGCATTGACACCCGCAACAAATCCCTGTGCGGCTGCTTCTTCATAACCGCTGCTTCCGTTGAACTGTCCTCCCGCAAAAAGACCCTTTATCTTCTTGAACTCAAGATGAGGATAAAGAGATTTAGCATTGATGCAGTCGTATTCAATAGCATATGCATTTCTTACGATCTTACAGTTTTCCAATCCCGGTACAGTTCTGTACATCGCAAGCTGTACATCTTCGGGAAGAGAAGAACTCATGCCGTCAACATATACCTCATCTGTATAAAGGCCTTCAGGTTCAATAAATACCTGGTGTGATTCTTTCTCGGAGAATTTGACTACCTTATCTTCTATTGAAGGGCAGTAACGAGGGCCCGTTCCTTCAATAACACCTGCATATATAGGGGATCTGTCAAGATTAGCCCTTATAATATCATGAGTATTTTTATTGGTATGGGTGAGCCAGCATGAAACCTGCTCTTTCTGAATACTTTCCGGATCCGTGGAAAAAGAAAACGGAACTATCCTCTCATCACCCTTCTGCTCTTCCATCTTGGAATAATCAATGGTCTTGCCATCCATTCTCGCAGGAGTTCCTGTTTTAAAACGACGAAGCTCCACTCCCGCATTTCGAAGTGAATCGGAAAGATGAGTTGCAGCCTGTAATCCGTTCGGACCGGTATAGGTTATCGATTCTCCCGTAAGACATCTGGAATTAAGATATACACCGGTGCAGAGAACAACTGCTTTGGCATGATAAACTGTTCCGGTCTGGGTCTTAACACCCGTTACATATTTTTCGTAGGAACCGTTTCTTTCATCAGAAGGAATCTCCTCCCAGAGAAGTTCGCATACTTCAGCCTGTTTGATGGTGAGATGCTCCTGTGATTCGAGTACCTTTCTCATCGTACCTGAATAATCTCTCTTATCAGCCTGGGCACGAAGAGAATGAACAGCCGGTCCCTTTGAGGTATTGAGCATCTTGCTCTGGATAAAAGTCTTGTCAATATTTTTACCCATTTCTCCGCCGAGTGCATCCAGTTCTCTTACAAGATGCCCCTTGGAAGATCCTCCTATATTGGGATTACAGGGCATGAGTGCAATACTGTCCACACTTACCGTAAATACGACAGTCTCAAGTCCCAGTCTGCTGCAGGCAAGAGCTGCCTCACATCCTGCATGTCCGGCTCCGACTATTGCTACATCAATATTAAATTCCGCTCCTCTGCATTTAAGATCCATTTATTTACCCATACAGAATTTGGAGAATATCTCATCTGCAAGATCATCTCCTACTTCTTCACCTATTATCAGTCCAAGACTTCTGTAAGCATCCATCAGATCCACTGTATAAATATCAGTTTCCATGCCGCTTTCAATGCATTCGATAACATTTGAAAGTGACTCATCCGCTTTAACAAGCAGTTCCTTATGACGAAGTCCTGTTATCACAACATCTGATGATGACTGAACCACGCCGCTGTAGAAAAGCTTTTTGATAACACGTTTAAGATCATCAAGTCCCTGCCCTCCGGATGCGGAGATTATCACGCATGGATATTTTTCCAGGAACTCTTCCTGTGTCATATTTTTCAGCTCTTCATCTGCGCTGTATCTGAAATGCTCATATATATCGTGAGGTCTTATCTTTAAGGTTTTATCCGCCTTATTTAGAAGGATTATTGTTTTCTTTTCATAAACCGATGAAAAGATTTCCATATCGTCAGTTTCAAGATACTCTGACGCATCTATCATAAAAAGCACCAAATCCGCTCCTGATGCGGCATCCAGGGCTTTTTTCGTTCCTATGCTCTCTATGGGATCGTCCGTATTTCTTATTCCTGCAGTATCTGTGAGCTTAAGAAGAATATCATCAAATCTCACATATTCCTCAATCGTATCTCTTGTTGTACCGGGAATATCCGAAACAATTGCTCTGTCCTGTCCTGTTAAAAGATTAAGCAGTGATGACTTTCCGGAGTTTGGACGCCCTGCAATACAGGTATTTATGCCCTCTCTTACAAATCTTCCGCTGTTATAGGAATCTATAAGCCTGTCTATATCTGACTTTAATCCTTTAACAACTTCCGTGACATGTACGTCATATCCGTCAAGATCATAATGCTCAGGATCATCTATTGCGGATTCTATATATGCCGTTTCATACAGGATCTTTGCTCTCAGTCCCTTTATAACTGAAGAAACCCTGCCTGACATCTGGTCTCTTGATGCCCTGAGAGCAGATTCGGATCTGGATGATATTACATCCATTACACCTTCTGCCTGTGCAAGATCCATTTTTCCGTTTAAGAAGGCTCTTTTCGTGAATTCTCCGGGTGCAGCAATTACTGCGCCTTTTGAAATGACAAGATCAAGAACCTTCTTAAGCAGAAAAATACCGCCATGACACTGCAGTTCAACGGTATCTTCTCCTGTATATGAGTGTGGAGCCCTGTAAAGAAGAGCTATGCATTCGTCAATTATCTCTTCTTCATCCTTAACAAAGCAATACCTGAAATTACCAGCTTCCATCTTATCAAGTACAGCATTTCCCTTAGTATCACAGAGTATCTCAGAACATATGGAAACAGAATCAGGTCCGCTGACTCTTATTATTCCAATTCCTGATTCCGACATTGCTGTCGATATTGCTGCAATTGTTGTCGATGAAAGATCACTCATGATAATACTTTACAATATATTATGTCTAAAAAACGGGCCACAGCAACAGCCATGGCCCTGTAACGGTTATCAGATCAATATCTTCTTCCTCTGCGTCCCGAACGGCCGTAATCTCCGGTGGGTCTTACGCCTTCCTTGAGAGCAACAACAATATGTCTGTTTACTCCCTCTCCTTCACTGTAGGTATAAACATAATCGTTATCCTGAAGTGCTGAGTGGATGATCCTTCTTTCATAAGGATTCATTGCTTCAAGCTCATAAGGGCGTCCTGTTCTCTTAACCTTTGCGGAAACATTCTTCGCAAGATTTTCAAGAGTTGCTCTTCTTCTTTCTCTGTAGTCCTCGGTATCAACCTTGACTCTGATATACTGCTCGCTGTCCTTGTTTACTACAAGGCTTACAAGATACTGAAGAGAATCGAGTGTTGCTCCTCTTTTTCCGATAAGGATACCCATATCAGCACCGGCAAGCTCTACATCAAGAGAATTCTCTGAAAGTTCAAATGAAGTCTTGATGGAAGCTTCCATATCCATTGCTTTGAAGACATCCTCAAGGAATTTCGTAGCTGCTGCTTCATATTTAGCAGGATCTGAAACAGGAACGATCTTCTCTTCTTTCCTGGCAGGAGCAGATGTTTCAGGGTTTTCAGTTTTTTCAGCCTTTACAGGTTCTGCAGCTGCTTCTTCCTTAACTTCTTCTTTTTCTGCGGGAGCTGCTTCGATTATTTCCTCTTCCTCACTCTTGATCCTTGCCTTGATAACGGCATTCTTGGCACCGAGTCCGAGGAATCCTGCAGATCCTTCATCAACAACAACATAATCAAGTCTGTCACTGGTAACTCCGAGATCCTGGCATGCATCAGTGATCAGATCATTAACTGATTTACCTGTATACTCTTTATAATCCATTATTAATTCCTCACTTACTGTTTCTCTTATTGAATTCGGCAACCATATTTGCCTTTGCAGCCATTGATCCCGGTGCGTATTCTGCGGGCTTTACAGTATCTGCTTCGCTGTCTGCGGATGCATCGGTATTTACATATGAAGCCTTGCTCTGAATATTGCGTGTTTTCACATTTGCATAATTCTGCATCTGAGCCTGCATTGCCTGAGCCTTTTCAAGCTTCTTTGCACTCTTTTCCTTATTCTGCTCGATAAGCTCATTGAAATCGATCTTATCAATCCTCTTATTCATAAAGATCTGAAGAATGATACGTGCTACAGCATTTGCAATCCAGTAAAGTCCCATACCTGCGGGGAATGTAAAACAAAACCAGATTGACATGAGAGGCATCATGGTGTTCATGGTCTTCATTGACTGAGCCATTGAATCCGCCTGGGAATTGTCACCTGTAGGCTGAGTCTGATTGGGTGCGAGCTTGATCGAAAGCCACTGTGTAAAACCTGATAAAAGAGGAATGAGGATTGCCATGATCATGATAAGATATGCATGATTGGCAAAGCTTTCCTTCATGATATACCAGGGGGTATTCCTGATATTCAGACCCAGGAAATTATTGTAGGTATCGATCAGTCCCTTTTCAATGATATTGCCGTTTGCATCAAGAGTACTGAGAATACGGCTTCCCTCAAAAACAGCACCGGAAAGTCCGTAATGGTCGCTGATTGCAGTCATATCAGCGGATGAAATCCTGTTGAGAACATCAATGATACCGTTCTCGATATTTCCTTCTTTTGCGAGATTTTTGGAATACATCTGAATTGCAGATGTAACACTTGAAAGTCCGTCGGGATTCTCGGTGATAAATGCTCCGTTATCGGTAGCAACTATCTTCTCAGCAAGTACTCTGAAGGTATTACCGATCCTTGTAACATATGCGGGAATCTGATAGATAACTCTGTAAAGAGCAAAGAGAATAGGCATCTGGATCAGAAGATATGCGCAGCTTCCGGTAGGTGAAGTACCGTACTTGGCATATACTGCCTGTGTCTCGGCGTTCATCTTCATCATGGATTCCTGATCCTTCTTGCCATCATACTTTTTCTGGATGGCCTTGATCTCAGGATTCATTTTCATCGAAAGCTTGGAGAACTTCTGCTGCTTGTAGGTCAGAGGAATCATGCATATATTTACGATAATGGTAAAAAATATGATGGACAGACCTATATTAGGGATACCTATCTGATTAAGAACATAGAATATTCCCTCCATGATCTTTCCAAGTATCCACACGATATACTTGAAAATGGGAGTGGAATTAGGGGTTAATAGAGTAAAATACATTAAATTCTCCCTGAATATCTCTTCCTCATCATAGGAACAGGGTCCACACCTCCGTGTGAAAAAGGATTACATCTTAAGATTCTCCACACAGCAAGAATAAGCCCTATAAAGGCTCCATTCTTTTCTATGGCTTCTTTACCGTACGCCGAACACGTCGGATAATATGGACACTTCGTCCTCTTTAGAGGAGAAAGATACTTTTGATATAAAGTGATCAACCAAATAAAAAATCTCTTCATAAATATATATTATGAGCACTTGCCTTCTTTTTGAAGGATGTGATGGGAAGCTGCCAGATCCATCAGAGATTTTTTTGCATCATCAAATGTCATTACAGCAGCGTTTTTCTTTGCAACAAATACTATGTCCAAACCACTATTGAACATATCCTCGGACGTGCGAAAAGCTTCCTTAAGAAGTCTCTTAACACGGTGTCTTACAACACTGTTTCCGACTTTTTTGCTAACACTTACGCCTACTCTGTTTATGGATTCACCGTTATTTCTGACATACATGACTATAAATCCGTTTGCGAAGGAATGATGTGCACGGTATACATCCGAAAACTGGGCGTTCTTTCTTAATCTTTCCATATTAAATACGCAGAAAAACAAAGGTCACATCAAATGTGACCTTTACTTTTAAGCCGATAATTTCTTTCTGCCCTTTGCTCTTCTGCTCTGAAGAACCTTACGTCCACCGGCTGAAGACATTCTTGCTCTGAAACCGTGAACCTTGGCATGAGACTTCTTCTTAGGCTGAAATGTCATCTTCATAAGGAAACACCTCCTTTTAATAAATCTCTTCGCAATAGGTAAACATACCCTGATATCACTACCTGATATCTGTCAGAAACGACACAAAACAGATTGTAATTAATATAAGTAGGAGTGTCAAGCAAAAATAGCGCTTATTATTTGATTTTACTCATTTTTTTATATTTTTTCTTTTTCGGGAGTCCGAAAAAAAATGTTGAAAATTTTTCTTTTCCACCGAGTTATCCACTTTAAATATCACTCAAAATCTTATCCCCATTTGGTGTAAAAGATGTGGATATTTATGTCAATTTATTAACAGGCAGGAGGGTAAAATAGAGGAAAAGCCCTTAAATAAGGCATTTTTGTTTGTTTAGATTCTTTATTTTTTTTCCACAAAGACATGTCCTGTTTCACCTTGTTCCATTAATATCTCTCCGGTATGTCTATTATCCACTTTTGTGGAAAACCCGCAAACGCACAAACGGGGGTAACCATGATTTGAATTATATTTTTTTACATTATAAAATAGTACGGCAATCGAAAAGAGAGCAAAAAAAATTTATCAGGAGACCATCTTTAAGCCTTATGAATGCTGAAAAATTCACTAACGAAGAATATTGGGAAGAAATCAAAAGAAAGATTCAGAGGGAATCTAACGTTTCCGATATCACTTATCAATTATGGTTCGAAAATCTCGAATTTCAGGAATTATCCGGCAATACATTCTATATAAGGACCGAAAAGGAAGACGAGAGAGCTCTCGGCTACCTTAATAATAAGTTCAAATTATATTTTGAAACCGTAATAGGAGAGGAACTCGGACAGATAATCACAGTCCAGTTTCTTCTTAATAATGCCGATCAGACTCCTGTTCAGGTAGAACCCGATACAAGGATAGACAATGATACCCTTAATCCCGACTATACCTTCGAATCATTTGTCGTAGGTAAGAATAATATGATGGCCCACCAGGTATCTGTCGCAGTTGCGGAAGATCCCGGTAAAACATGGAATCCTCTTTTCATATACGGAGGATCCGGTCTCGGTAAAACCCACCTTATGCATTCAATAGGACACTTTATATTAAAGAAGGATCCTTCAAAAAAGGTCATTTATGTTACAAGTGATGACTTCACTAATGACGTTATTGAATCTCTCAGAAGCGGTAATTCAGTAGCTTCAATGAGTAAGCTCCGTGAAAAATACCGCACGGTTGATGTTCTTATGATAGATGATATCCAGTCCATCATAGGAAAAGAAGCAACTCAGGACGAATTCTTCAATACATTTAATGCTCTTCATGCAGCAGGAAAGCAGATAATCATTTCATCAGATAAGAATTTCAAGGAATTCAAAACCCTCGATGAAAGATATATCTCAAGATTTGCATGGGGAATGGTGGTTGATATCACACCTCCCGATTATGAGACAAGATCCGCTATTTTAAAGAATTTTGCAGAGAAGATCAATCTTAAGATAAGTGAAGAGATAATCGACTATGTAGCTTCTAATATGAAGTCAAACGTCAGAGAGCTGGAAGGTTCATTAAAGAAGATCCAGGGTTATATCAAGCTCTTCAATATAAAAGAACCAACTCTTGATGATGCAAAGGAAGCTCTTAAGGACTATATTTATCCCCTTGATTCAAATACCATCACATTCGACAGAATAGTTGACGTTGTATGCCAGGAGTGCAATGCAAGCAAGGAAGCTATCATGTCAAATAAAAGAAATGCTGAGATCGTATATCCAAGGCATATAATCATGTATCTTGCATATGACATGCTTGGAATTACATATCAGCAGATAGCTCATAACCTTCACAGAAGCGACCATACTACCGTAATAAGCGGCTGTAAAAAGATAGAAGCTGATATTAATTCCAATAAAAGTGGAAAAAATACACGTGAAAAAGTGGAAAGCATCAAAAAAATACTTTCCGGATCATAAAAAGGCTGATTTACATAAGATAAGAAATGTGGTTTAAGGCTGGTAAATCATTTAATAACCGATACTATTTCACATACTTATTCATTCCATTTTTGCCTTGAAAATAGTATAATATATAAGGTTATGCACACTAGTCACACCCCCTATTACTAATAAGACTAAAAATATATTTTTATATATAACATCACGCGCAAAACGAATTCAAAAAGGAGTTATGCACCATGAAGATATCCTGTTCAAAATCATCACTTCTTTCAGGCATTCAGACAGTCATAAGAGCTCTCCCTTCTAAGAGTACAATGTCTATCATGGAATGTATCCTGATCAATACCAACGGAGGAAGAATAGCTCTTACGGTTAATAACCTTGATCTTGGTATTGAAACAGTCATTGAAGGTAATATAGAAAAATCAGGTGTTATAGCTCTTGATGCAAAACACCTTTCAGAGCTTATAAGAAAAATGCCGGATTCAGCTTCGGATATTACTATCTCAAGTGATGATAAGTTTACAACCGTTATAAGCTGTGAACAGGTAAAGCATACAATGTCAGGAAGAGCAGCAGATGAATTCCCTTATCTTCCCGATCTTGATAAAAACGAAAATATAATCATGAGCCAGCTTTCTCTCAGAGAGCTTATAAGAAAGACAAGCTTCTCAATAGCTGATATTAGTGAGGATACTCCCGGTCAGCAGACCATGAGGGGAGAACTCATGGAGATTCATGATAATACTGTCAGAATGTGCAGTCTTGACGGACACCGTATTTCAATGGTGACCATGGAGCTCAGGGAAAATTATCCTGACAGAAAGGTCATTATTCCCGGAAAGAGCCTGAAGGAACTTGCAAAGATCATCACCGGCGGTGCAGATGATGATGTCGAGATAATCTTCAATCCCAATCATGTTGGATTTGAATACGGAACAACAAAGGTAGTATCAAGGATCATTGAGGGTAATTTCTTTGATGTTAACAAGATGCTTGTCGGAGATTATGAGACAAAGGTTAAGATCAACAAGAAGAGACTTAACGAATGTCTTGACAGATCCACTATTTATGTCAGAGAGGGTGATAAGAAACCCATTGTTCTTGATATAAAGGATGACAGCATAAATATCAAGATAACCTCAGCAAGCGGAAACATGAATGAGAATGTACCCGCATCCAAGTCCGGAAAGGATATGGTAATAGGCTTCAATCCCAGATTTGTGATTGATGCACTCAACGTTATCGATGACGAAGAAATAGAACTCGATTTTGTTAATTCAAAGGCACCCTGCTTTATCAAGAAGGATGACATGTCCTACGTATACGTTGTTCTTCCCGTAACAATAAGCGGAACGGTTTGATCATGGAATTTTACATTAAGGACGATTTTATAAAATTAGGTCAGGTACTTAAGGCTGCCGGTCTTTGTGAATCCGGAGTAGAGGCAAAATACGATATCGTTAACGGAGAAGTAAAGGTTAACGGTAATACCGAGATTCAGCGTGGAAAAAAGATAGTTGCCGGCGATGTCATTGAGTATAAGGGAAACAGTTTGATCATAAAGCAAAAGGAAGCATGAAGTGATAATAAGATCCCTCGAACTTACGGATTATCGTAATTATGATCATCTGAACATAGAATTTGACAGAGGAACAAATATATTCTACGGGGATAATGCACAGGGTAAGACAAATATCCTCGAAGCTGTATATATTGCGGCAACTACCAAGTCACATAAAGGGAGCCGTGATTCGGAGATAATAAGATTCGGACATGAAGAAGCTCATGTGAGAACCGTGGTTGAAAATGACGGTATACCCACAAGAGTTGACATGCATCTCAGAAGTTCCAAGACAAAAGGCATAGCAATAGATGGTAACAGAATAAAAAAAGCTGCCGAACTAATGGGACTGTGTAAAGTTGTATTCTTTTCTCCGGAAGATCTTAACATTGTAAAAAACGGACCTTCGTACAGAAGAAGATTTATAGATATGGAGCTGTGCCAGCTGGATCAGTTCTATCTCTATAACCTGAATAATTACAACAAGATCCTTAACAGAAGAAATCAGGTTCTGAAGGATATGCATTTTGACCGTGGACTTGAGGAATCATTAAGTGTCTGGGATGATCAGCTCATATCATACGGAACCAAGATAATTGAGAGAAGAAAAAAGTTTGCCGATGAACTTGAAGAACAGATAAAGGATGTTCATTCAAAATTATCCGGCGGACGTGAAGAAATAAGCATTATCTACGAACCGAGCGTAAAGGAAGAAGATTTTGAAGAAAGTCTGAAGGCTTCAAGATCCAGAGATATGAAATCGAAGGCAACTGCGATAGGTCCTCACAGGGATGATTTCGCATTCATGACCGGAGATATAGATATACGAAAATTCGGATCACAGGGGCAGCAGAGAACTGCAGCTCTTTCCCTGAAATTATCCGAGATCGATATGATGAAAAAATTGTCGGGAGATAATCCAATCCTGCTCCTTGATGATGTGTTGTCAGAACTTGACAGAAAAAGACAGGGTTTTCTTTTAGACAGTATAGGGGATATCCAGACATTCATAACATGTACCGGAATAGATGACTTTGTTAATGACAGATTTGTCATGAACAGAGTGTTTTATGTTGAAAACGGAACAGTAAAACAAATGTCGTAATAAGACAATAAATAATTCTCAGTTATAAGAAAGAGGAAAAATGGAAGGCAGCTTGGAAAATACCAAAGTAACACAGGAATACGGCGGTGACCAGATTCAGATCCTTGAAGGACTTGAAGCGGTCAGAAAGCGTCCCGGAATGTACATCGGTACCACCGCAAGCAGAGGACTTCATCATCTCGTCTATGAAATAGTGGACAATTCCGTTGATGAAGCACTCGCCGGTTACTGTAACAGGATAGAGGTTACTATCAATGAGGATAACTCCGTTACCGTAAAAGATAACGGAAGAGGAATCCCCGTAGGTATCAACCATAAATCAGGACTTCCCGCAGCGGAGGTAGTATTTACGATCCTTCATGCCGGCGGAAAATTCGGCGGTGGAGGATATAAGGTATCAGGCGGTCTTCATGGTGTAGGTGCTTCCGTAGTTAACGCACTTTCCGAGTGGCTTGTTGCGGATATAAGACAGGAAGGCCATATCTACAGACAGAAATTTTCAAGAGGAAAAGTAACAGAAAAGCTCCATATCATAGGAGACTGTGAAGTAAGTGATACCGGTACGACCGTAACATTCCTTCCCGATAAGGAGATCTTTACCGAGACTACCATTTACGATTTCAATATTCTTAAGCTCAGACTGCGTGAGATGGCATTCCTTACAAAGGGATTAAGAATAATACTTAAGGATGACAGATCGGCTGAAGCTGCAGCAGCAATACTTACGGATTCACAGATTGAAGAAGCCAAGGAAGCTGCAGAGGGCAAGGAAGATCAGGAAGAACAGATAAATGAACTTCTTGCCAGAGCAAAGAAGGATGCTGAAGAAAGAGGAGAGGATTCTAATTTTGACACGAGTGTCAGAAAAGAAGGAGCTCCCGAAAAAGATTCACAGATAAAGAGTACCGCAGGAAAGGTTCTTGAGTTCTACTATGAAGGCGGTATCAAGGAATATGTTCAGCATCTGAATAAGAGCAAGACTCCCATCTATGAAGATATTCTCTATTTCGAAGGTGAAAAGAACGGAGTCTATGTTGAAGTTGCATTCCAGCATAATGATTCATATAACGAATCGGTATTCGCATTCGTTAATAACATCAACACTCCCGAAGGAGGAACTCACCTTCAGGGATTCAGAAATGCAATAACCAAGACATTTAACGATTATGCAAGAAATAAGAAGATGCTCAAGGATTCAGAACCCAATCTTTCGGGTGAAGATATCAGAGAGGGTCTTACCGCAATCGTCAGTGTCAAGATAGCTGATCCTCAGTTTGAAGGACAGACCAAGCAGAAGCTCGGAAATTCCGAAGCAAGAGGCGCCGTTGATAATATCGTAAGTGAGAAACTTACCATTTATCTTGAGCAGAATCCTGATGTAGGAAGAGCTATATGCGATAAATCAATCCTTGCGCAGCGTGCGAGAGAAGCGGCAAGAAAGGCAAGAGATCTTACAAGAAGGAAGACAGCACTTGAAGGAATGGCTCTTCCCGGAAAGCTTGCAGACTGTTCAGATAAGGATCCTTCACATTGCGAGATATATATCGTTGAGGGAGACTCCGCAGGCGGAAGTGCAAAGGAAGCACGTAACAGAGCTACCCAGGCAATCCTTCCTTTACGTGGAAAGATCCTTAACGTAGAAAAAGCAAGACTCGACAAGATATATGCAAATGCCGAGATCAAGGCTATGATCACCGCATTCGGAACGGGTATCCATGATGATTTCGATATTTCAAAGCTTCGTTATGACAAGATCATCATCATGACCGATGCCGATGTTGACGGTGCTCATATCGCAACGCTGATGCTTACATTCATTTACAGATTCATGCCCGAACTTATCAAGACAGGACATGTATATCTGGCTAAGCCTCCTCTTTATAAACTGGAGAAGAACAAGAAGGAATGGTATGCATACTCCGATGAGGAACTGAACAAGATCCTTGATGAAGTCGGAAGAGATCAGAATAATAAGATCCAGCGTTACAAGGGTCTCGGAGAAATGGATGCAGAACAGTTGTGGGAAACCACAATGGATCCTCAGAGAAGAATACTTCTCAGAGTGGGATATGATGAAGAGATGACCAGTGAGATTGATCTTACATTCACGACACTTATGGGTGATAAGGTTGAACCCAGAAGAGAATTCATCGAAGAGAATGCAAGATTCGTACAGAACCTGGATATCTGATAACTGTTTTCTTTTACACTGAGCAGTGTTGAGAAAAGAGGATTCTAAAGAGGATTTTATGGAAGATACTATTTTTGACAAAGTACAGGAAGTAGATCTCAAAGAAAAAATGGAGACCTTCTACATCGATTATGCAATGAGCGTTATCGCCGCACGTGCATTACCTGATGTAAGGGACGGACTTAAGCCTGTTCAGAGAAGAGTTCTCTATTCAATGGTTGAGCTCAATAACGGACCCGACAAGCCTCACAGAAAGAGTGCACGTATCGTAGGTGATACGATGGGTAAGTATCACCCTCATGGTGACAGTTCCATTTACGGATCACTCGTATTCATGGCTCAGCCCTGGTCGATGAGATATCCTCTTGTAGACGGTCACGGTAACTTCGGTTCCATGGACGGTGACGGCGCTGCGGCAATGAGATATACAGAAGCAAGACTCTCCAAAATATCAATGGAGCTTCTTGCAGATATCAATAAAAATACCGTAGACTTTATCCCCAACTTCGACGGAACTGAAAGTGAACCCACGGTACTTCCGAGCCGTTATCCCAATCTTCTTGTTAACGGAGCTACGGGTATCGCAGTAGGTATGGCAACCAACATACCTCCTCACAATCTCAGGGAATCCATTGACGGTGTTGTTAAGATAATCGACGACCGTATCGAGGAAAAAGAAACTACCATTGAAGATGTCATGGAGATAATCCAGGGACCTGATTTCCCTACGGGAGGATTGATTCTCGGACATCGCGGTGTCGAAGAAGCATACAGAACCGGACGCGGCAAGATAAGAGTAAGAGCCGTAACGGAGATAGAACAGCTTCCTAACGGAAAATCACAGATAATCGTTACCGAGCTTCCTTATATGGTAAACAAGGCAAATCTTCAGATCAAGATTGCCGAACTTGTTAAGCTCAAGAAGATCGATGGAATCACTGATATAAGGGATGAGAGTAACAGAGAAGGTGTAAGGGTTGTTATCGAACTCAGAAAGGATGCCAATGCCAATGTCATCCTGAATCAGCTCTACAAGCATACCCAGCTTCAGGATACTTTCGGTGTCATAATGCTTGCGCTTGTAAATAACGAGCCCAAGGTTCTCAATCTTCTTGAAGTGCTTCAGCAGTATCTGATGCATCAGGAGGATGTTGTTACAAGACGTACAAAATATGATCTTGGAAAAGCAGAAGAAAGAGATCATATTCTGCAGGGTCTTCTTAAGGCTCTTGATTTCATAGATGAAGTCATCAGCATCATCAGAGGAAGTGCAACACCTGCAGAGGCTAAAGAAAAGCTCATGAACAGATTCGGACTCGATGATGTTCAGGCTCAGGCAATAGTCGATATGAGACTCAGAGCTCTGACAGGTCTTGAAAGAGACAGACTCCTTGCAGAGCACAACGAGCTCATGGCCAAGATTGAAGAATTAAGAGCAATCCTTGCAGATGAGAAGCTTCTTTTAGGAGTTATCAAAAAGGAAATTACCGAAACTGCAGACAAGTACGGTGATGAGAGACATACACATTTCAGCAACGATATCTATGATATCCCCGATGAAGAGATGATCCCTCACGAAAATACCGTAATTGCAATGACAAGACTCGGTTATATCAAGAGAATGAGCGTTGATAATTTCAAGGCTCAGAACCGTGGCGGTAAGGGAATAAAGGGAATGGCTACGATTGAGGATGATTATGTAGAAGATCTCCTCATGACAACAACACATCATTCTCTCAATTTCTTTACAACAGCCGGAAGAGTCTACAGGATGAAGGCATACGAGATTCCCGAGTGTTCCAGAACATCACGCGGAGTTGCAATCGTTAATCTCCTTCAGCTTGAACCCGGTGAAAAGGTAAGTGCGATAATTCCCATCTGGGGATTTGAAGAAGGCAAGAACCTCTTCATCGCTACCAAGAACGGAACCGTCAAGAAGATGAGAATGGATGAGCTCATGAATGTCAGAAAGAGCGGACTCAGAGCAATCACTTTGGTAGACGGTAACGAACTGATAGATGTCAAGATCACTGATGCTGATTCAGAAATCCTTCTTGCTACCAAGCAGGGAATGTGCATCAGATTCAGAGAAGAGGAAGTACGTACTACCGGAAGAGGAAGTATCGGTGTCATCGGAATGAATCTGAGCGGCGGTGACGAAGTCGTTGCAATGCAGCTCGCATCACAGGGAAGATACATGACCTTCATTTCCGAAAAGGGAATGGGCAAGCGTACCGATATAGATGAATTCAATGGTCAGCACAGAGCCGGCAAGGGTGTCAAGTGTTACAAGATCACTGAAAAGACCGGAGATCTCCTTGCAGCCAAGGCTGTCAACGGTGATGAGGAACTCATTATGATCACCGACGGCGGACAGATGATAAGGATCCGCATTGATGATATAAGCATACTCAGCCGTATCACTTCAGGAGTCAAGCTCATGAATCTTCCTGAAGGTGAGAAGATAGCCAATGTTGCGAAAGTCCGCGACAGACTTTCAAACGGTGAGAAAGAATTTGCTTCGCTTGAAGAAGGCGAAGAAGAGATGGATAAGGAAAGCGAAAGCATGGTTAGCTCCTACGAAAGCGAAGATGACGATGAAGAAGTAACTCTCCCTACCGAAGACAGTGAGGAGGATGAGTAATTCGTCATGGACTATACAATTTTAAGAGATCTTGCGATCATTATTATCTTTGCAAAGTTTTTCGGGCTTCTGGCAAGAAAGGTAAAGGCGCCTCAGGTAGTCGGAGAGATAGTTGCGGGTCTTCTTATCGGTCCCAGTGTACTTCATTTTGTTGAACAGACTGATTTCATAAGTCAGATGGCGGAGATAGGTGTAATACTCCTTATGTTCTCCGCGGGACTTGAGACCAATCTCAAGGATCTGATGAAGACAGGCTTTAAGGCATTTCTTATAGCATGTTCAGGTGTATTTATTCCTTTGATCGGTGGAACACTTCTGTACATGGGCTTTTACGGATTTACCAGCGTTGGTTCACCGGAGTTTTATACCGCACTTTTCGTAGGAGTCATTCTTACGGCTACCAGTGTGAGTATTACAGTTTCCACTCTCCGGGAAATGGGAAAGCTCAAGGGCGAGATCGGTCAGACCATAATGAGTGCGGCGATAATAGATGATGTTATCGGTATCATCGTGCTGACATTTGTTATCGGATTTAAGAATCCCGAATCAAACCCCGGTAAGGTTATACTCAGTACCGTGCTGTTCTTTGTTGCAGCATTTGTTGTGGGAATCGTCATATATAAGATCTTTAAGATGGCTGATATGAGATATCCCCACACAAGACGTATCCCTATAATGGGACTTGCACTGTGCTTCTGCTTTGCATATGTTGCAGAGACTTACTTTGGTATAGCAGATATTACCGGTGCATATGTTGCGGGCGTTGTACTCTGTTCCATCAAGGATTCGGAATATATAGCATCCAAGATGGATACCAATTCATATATGCTCTTCGGACCGATATTCTTTGCATCAATCGGACTTAAGACCAATCTTACCGCAATAGACGGTAACCTGATCCTCTTCTGTATCGCATTTGTTGCAGTGGGTCTTATCTGCAAGATCATAGGATGCGGACTTATGGGAAGGCTGTGCAGGTTCAACTGGCACGATTCACTAAAGATCGGTGTCGGTATGATGACCAGAGGCGAGGTTGCGCTGATCGTATCCCAAAAGGGACTCAGTGTGGGGATGATAGGATCCGAGTACTTTGCGGCAGTTATCATGCTGATAGTAGTATCAAGCATTTCAACTCCGATCATACTGAAGACGTTGTACGCAGCGGATGATAAAAGGTTGAATAAAGCGTAATCCTGATATGAATGCTCCCTGTGGCAAGATGCTGCAGGGAGTTTTTTGTGGACGAATATTGATTGGTATGGCTGTTAAGAAGAAGATAATTGAAGAACCTGTATATGTAAGCAAGGAAGCCCTGGACAGATTTCATGAGGCTTTGCTCAAGGTCACTTCAGACAGGGAACGCCCCACTATAGGAACTCTTTCCGAGAAAACAGTTCATGCCGTGATCAAGAATTACATTGAACCTGATGAAGATAAGCAGGAGATACCTATAGGAGATTATCATGCTGATATTTTCACGGGGGATGAGATATATGAAATCCAGACTCAGAATCTTAAAAGGCTGAATGATAAATTAGATGTCTTTCTTAAGATGTACAGAGTAACGGTAGTTCATCCGGTCATCCGTAAAAAGAAGATTTACTGGATAGATCCTGATTCAGGCGAGATGACTGTTCCAAGAAGGGCTTCGTCAATTACCGGATCCTTTGAATCTGCAATCCGGGAGGTATATGGGATTCGCGAACATATCGGCAATCCTAATCTGAAGGTCAGGCTGGTACTTATCGATATAGATGAATTCAGGATCAGGGACGGATACGGAAAACAGGGAAAGAAATACGGAACATGGCTGGATAAGGTTCCTACATCACTTATTGATGATAAAACGTTTGAATGTCCCGAAGATTATCTTCAGCTTCTTCCATCCGATCTGCCTGAAGAATTCACCGTTGCAGATGCAGTGAATCTGGGAATGAAAAGAGATCAGGCAAGTCTGATAATTGCATTCCTGTCCAAGATAGGTGTTACGGAACACATCGGAAAAAAAGGAAGATCATATCTGTACAGGATGAAATATTAAAAAGCGCGTCTTGATGACGCGCCTTTATAATAAACATAAAATAATGAATAATTCTGATGTTATATGTAATCTTTAATCTCAGATCTCATCCGGATCTGCGGGCTGCAGGGAGAAGATGAACTCGCTTCCTTCACCCGGAGTTGATATGACGTTGATATTCTCATCATGGGCTGCAAGGATCTCTTTTACGATGGAAAGCCCGAGTCCGGTTCCTTTCTTATCCTTGCCTCTTGATGCATCGGATTTATAGAATCTGTTAAATATCATTCCAACGTCTTCGGGAGGTATTCCTATTCCGTTATCTTTTACGGATACGTAGATTTTGTTTTTCTTTTCTGCAGTTTCAATTTTTATGACAGAATCATTATTTGAAAACTTGACCGCATTATCTGTCAGGTTGTAAACGATCTGTTCGATACGTCCTTTATCTGCATGAACAAGAAGTTCATCACCCATCAGTACAAGCTCAATGGCAATGGATTTTTTTCTGCAGGTTCCTTCAAAGGTTTCCGCAACCTTTCTTACAATATCGTTGATATCGAAATCGGTAAGATCAAGATGCATTCCCTTGGTATTCAGATTATTGAGTGAAAGAAGTCCGTTTGTAAGTTTGGTAAGTCTTTCAGTTTCGTTAAGAACGATACCGAGATATTTCTCATGCATTTCAGGAGGAATTGTTCCATCGAGCATTGCTTCGAGATATCCCTTTATCGAAGTAAGAGGAGAACGGAAGTCATGAGAGACATTTGCGATGAATTTCTTCTGATCATCTTCCGCATCTGCTATCTTGCCTGCCATGTAGTTAAGTGCAGCCGCAAGATATCCCATTTCATCACGGCTTTCTACATTTACCTCGTAATGATAATTTCCTTCCGCATAATTCTCAGCACCCTTTGTGATCTTACGAAGAGGTAAGTACACAAGTCTTGTGAAGAAGATAAGGATTATCAGTGACAGCAGGAACATTATTATGAGTGTTACGTAGGAAATGTTTAGAAGAGATATGCACTGAGCTTCTATATCATCCATCGAAACATGGATCGTAACATATCCTTTGGTTCTGTAATCTGAAATGATTGGACAGATAACGGATATGACCTGCTCGTCAAATGAACCAAAGAAATCTCCTATAAGATAATATGATCCTCCGCCGACTGAAGGATCAAAGTCCGGGATTACCGCGGCAACACTGTCTCCACCCTGATCTGTTGCAGCTGTGTCGAGTATAACGATACCTTCAGGCGATATTATACGGATATCAGCATCCATATATACACTGAGGGAATCAAGCTGAAGAGTGACCGTCTCCAGAGTCGTACGTGATGAATAAAGTCCTTCCGCATAGGTATCTGCGATCAGAGATGCTTCGGAATAAAGATTCTGTGCTTTCTCGCTTATCAGGTATTCCCTTGTGATCCTGGGTACAAAAAGTGAAACGGTCAGAAAAGAAAACAGACCGAAGATAATATATCCGAGTATGAACTTAAGGTGCAGAGTATGTTTCATGTGGTCTCGAACTTATATCCTTTTCCCCAGATAGTGGATATACGCCAGTTCTCATGATCTCCTATTTTCTCACGTATTCTTTTGATATGAACGTCAACTGTTCTTGTATCACCGCTGTATTCATATCCCCAGATCCTGTCGAGAAGCTGTTCTCTTGTATAGACTCTGTTTGGAGTAGATGCAAGGAAATAGAGAAGTTCAAGTTCCTTGGGAGGCATCTCTATGGTTCTTCCCTTATAAGTAACGGAATAATTGGTAAGATTGATAAGAAGATCAGGATATGAAACCGCATCAATATCCGGATCTGCCTGAGTGGTTACCGAAACAGCCTTTGATACGCTTCTTCTGAGAACTGCTTTAACTCGTGCAACCATCTCTTTTGAATCAAAAGGCTTTTCGATATAATCATCAGCTCCAAGCTGAAGACCCAGGACCTTGTCGAAGGTTTCTCCCTTTGCTGAAAGCATTATGATGGGAAGCTCCGATGTAGTGCGTACTCGCCTGCAGACTTCATATCCGTCAATGCCGGGAAGCATGATATCAAGAAGCATAAGGTCCGGGTTAAATTCCGGAATCCTGGCAAGTGCAGACTCACCATCATTAACAATAAGAGTTTCGTAGCATTCCTTTACAAGATAAAGGGAAATAAGTTCCGCAATATTATTGTCGTCATCGACGATAAGAATCCTTTGCTTATCTACCATAGTTATCTCTCTCCCTGATAAATCATTTGAATTTTACGATTGTGACACCGGCGTCACCCTCACCGTATTCGCCGAGTCTGAATTCAGAAATATTCTTCTGTGATCTTAAGTATTGATGTATAGCTTTTCTTAGTGCACCGGTACCCTTGCCGTGAACTATCCTGACAGGAGATATGTGTGCTACATATGCATCATCAAGATACTTGGATACCGCAGAAACAGCTTCATCGGTAGTCATTCCGAGAAGGTTGATCTCAGTTCCGACATTCATGGACTTTTCCATCTTGAGTGCACCGGAGTAGGTTCCTGAAGTACCGGGCTTTTCTTCAGGTATAGCATTATAGTCTATGCGAAGATCGGCAGTCTTAACCTGCATTCTCATCGATCCGCACATAACAAAGAGTTCTCCCTTTGCATCGGGCTCTGTCTGAACGATACCCTTCATTCCCAAAGAGTGTACGATAACGGCAGTACCCTTTGTAAGCTTGGAAGGATCTGCTGTTACGGATTTTGTTTTCTGGGATTTCTTTGATCCGGTTTCCTCCGCACCAAGTGCATTTATCTTTTCACGCAGCGAGGTTCTTTCTTTTTCGAGATCTGCCATACCGGATGTGATACCTGCTTTCTGCATATCACGTATGGTCTTGTCGGCAATTTCCTTGGCTTCTTCAAGAATCCTCTGTGCTTCATCATTTGCGCGCTTTATAATGCCGGCCTTCTGTTCATCAATCTTGATGTTCTTATTATGAAGCTGATCCTGAAGTGTCTTGATCTTAGCTTTGTATTCGGCAATCTCCTTGCGGTCATTCTCTGTTTCAATCCTTGACTGCTGGAGATTCTGTATTACGTCCTCGAAGCTTTCTGCATCGGAATCAAGGTGTTTTTTTGCATCCTCGATTATTTCCGAGGGAAGACCGAGCTTGGATGAAATTGCGAAAGCATTACTCTTGCCAGGAACACCGATCAGAAGTCTGTAGGTAGGGCTCAGCGTTTCAACATTAAATTCACAGCTTGCATTCTCAACACCTTCTGTCTTTAGTGCATAGATCTTGATCTCGGTATAGTGAGTTGTGGCCATGGTACGTATTCCGAGATTGTGCATATGCTCGAGTATAGATACCGCAAGAGCAGCACCTTCTGAAGGATCAGTACCTGCACCAAGTTCGTCAAAAAGACAGAGAGAATGTCTGTCTGCACTTTTAAGTATCTCTACGATGTTTACCATATGGGACGAAAAAGTGGAAAGCGACTGTTCAATACTCTGTTCGTCACCGATATCGGCAAAGATATCATTGAAAACACAAAGTTCTGAATGAGATGCTGCCGGTATATGAAGTCCGGACTGACCCATCAGGCAAAGCAGACCGACTGTCTTGAGTGAAACGGTCTTACCTCCGGTGTTTGGGCCTGTTATTACGAGGAGATCGAAATCCCTTCCCAGCTGAACATCTATAGGTACTACTTTCTTTTTATCAATAAGCGGATGACGTGCTTTCTTCAATATAAGATAGTGCTTCCTGTTATAAGCAGGTCTGGTGGCATCCATCTTAAGAGCCAGTTTTCCTCTTGCGAAGATCACATCAAGGGTTGTCTCGGTCTTCTGGTTAAGAGATATCTCTTCGGTATGAAGCCCGCATTTAGCACTCAGATCTGCAAGGATACGTTCAATTTCCAGCTGCTCATCCCGCATAAGAGTTCTGATCTCATTATTGAGATTAACAACGGATGAGGGTTCAATGAAATATGTTGAACCGGTGGAAGACTGATCATGGATCATGCCGGGAACCTGTCCCTTGTATTCTGCCTTGACCGGTACACAGTAACGTCCGTCACGCATGGTGATAACGGCATCTTGGAGATATGTTCTTAGTGAACCGTTTATCATCTGGAGCAGTGAAGAGTGAATCCTGTCACCGGTAAGAGTGATCTGTCTTCTGATCCTCTTAAGTTCAGGTGATGCATCATCTGCAATTTCCTCTTCGCTGAGAATACATCTTCTGATCTCTTCGGAAAGAGAAGGAATAGCGGATAACTGTGCAAATAATTCCGTAAGTGAATCGGTAACCGTTTCATCGGATTCTTTTTCGGATACGGCTCCGTTTTCAATATCAACACTGTGTCTGGTTCCTGTATTGGCAGATGAGAGTGTTGAGGCAATTCCTCCTCCTGATGATTCTCCATAGGAAATAAGCCTTGCGGCATTCTCAAGCTGCGAAGCTATAAGAAGCAGATCTGTCTGGGACAGACTTGATCCAGCTTCGAGTGATTTAACGATAAATCTGAGATCTGCATTTCCTCCGAAGCTTGTTGAACCGCTCTTTATAACTCTTGAAAGAGCATCAGCTGTCTGGGTCTGCCATTCCTCTATCTGTCTCAGATCTTTGACCGGTTCAAGAGCGGCGATTCTTTCTTTTCCCGGACGTGAATCAGCCTCATCTGAAAGCATGGATATTATTCTGTTATATTCAAGTGTCTTAAGTACTTTATTATTCATAGTTACCAATAGTATACCACAGAGAATGCCTTATTTCTTTACTTTTTTGGGCCATACGGATATACTTTATATACCATGGAAGACAGGAAAAACAGGGAAAAAAAGAATAGGGAAAAGGCATACGAAACTGACGAAAATTCTGCCAGAAAACAGGACCTTTCCGCTTCTGACAAAAGAGGTGCATTTCAGGAAAGCATCATTTCAGAGCAGATAAAAAGACGTCCTATTAACAAGTACAGACTGCTAAGACGAAGCGCCGTAACTGCTCTTCTTGCTATCATATTCGGTGTTATAGCATCCGTTACAATCTGGATACTTGAACCTTTTCTAAGTAAATGGATAACAAAGAATGAACCTGTTCAGCAAAGGGATGCCGTTCACTTTATAGATTCAGGAGATGAGGTTACTCCTCAGGAAGTTTTGTCAGATTACATGAATCAGGAGGCAGATCTCGAATCAGAGGAAGTTACTCCCGTTACGACCGCACAGATTCCTCTTACAGATGAACAGATCGATGCCCTGTTTGCAAAGCTTATCCTGGATCAGAAGGATTACAGACAGATCTATATGTCCATGGCGGCATACACCAGAGAGATGAATAAGTCGATAGTAACCATATCAGCTATCACTTCAGATGTGGACTGGATCGGTGTTACGGAACAGATTTCCAAGCAGGCTTCGGGTCTTATAATCGCGGATGATAATATTGATATTTATATCCTTGCAGACCGCGCTCCTCTTGCAGGCGCACAGTCTCTCAAGGTAAGGTTCAGTACAGGTGATGTAACTGAAGGAAGACTGAAGGCTGTAGATGCTGCGACCGGACTTGCGATCATTGCGGTCAAAAAAACAGATCTCCCGTCAGACCTTGCATCATCAATCCCACTTGCAACACTTGGAAGCAGCTATGCTTCTATCGGAACTCCGGTATGTGCACTCGGAAGCCCCATGGGAAGTTCAGGTTCGATAGCTTACGGAATGATCAGTGCATCAAGAAGTACGCTTGAATATGCGGATACTGCTGATGCAATGCTTCAGACTGATATTGTCGGAGCGCCTAACGCCGGAGGATTTCTCTTTAATTTCAACGGACAGGTAATAGGAGTCATTGCACCGGATCAGAGTAAGGGAGATGTTAAGGGCCTTATCTGGGCATATGGCATCAGTGAACTGAAGAGTCGTATCAGTGCAATGTGCAGCGGTACGCCGACTATATACATAGGAATAATCGGAACGTTTGTTACAACAGAGGCCAATGTAGAGCTCGGTGTTCCTTATGGCGCATATGTTCTTAGGACGGATATGGACTCGCCGGCAATGCTCGCAGGCATCAGGACAGGTGATGTTATCGTGAGACTTGGAGATATTCCCATTTCAAATTATACGGATTATGTCAATGCACTTCAGACATTTGATGTTGGTGAAAAGATAACTGCGGCAGTAATGCGTAAATCCCAGCAGCAGTATGTTGAACTTGAATATATCATGACTGCAAGAGCTTCCGGCATTATAGTTGAAGAAGACTGACAGGATATATCCTGAACCATAACGAATTATTGAAAGGATTAAGATGAAGCACATTTCTGAATTTACCGAAGGAGAGCATGTAAGGGAGATATTCCTTTGCAAGGGGGTATCTCATGCTGTGACCAAGAATGGAAAGGAATACCTGAATGTCCAGCTCATGGACAGGACGGGTTCTGTTGAAGGCAAGATTTGGGATCCTAATGATGCCGGAATAGATGATTTTGACAAGCAGGATTATGTTGAGGTCACCGCGGATGTCAATGTATGGAATAATACAAAGCAGCTGAACATCAAGCGTATCCGTGTTGCAAGAGATGGTGAGTATGATCCTTCGGAATATCTTCCCATGAGTCCCAGAAATAATGATGAGATGTATCAGGAACTGATGGGATTCATCGACAGCGTTAAGGATCAGTATTACAATACACTGCTTAAGAAATTCTTTGTTGAGGATAAGGAACTTGTTAAGAAGTTTCGTAATTGTTCTGCAGCAAAGACCGTACATCACGGATTTGTCGGCGGACTGATGCAGCATACACTTGGGGTTGCGGGAGTATGCGATTATCTCAGTAAAACATATCCTGTGCTGAACAGAGATCTTCTTGTTACCGCTGCGCTTTGCCATGATATTGCGAAGACCAGGGAATTCACAGATTTCCCGGAAAATGATTATTCAGATGACGGTCAGCTTCTCGGACATATAGTAATGGGCTCTGAGATGGTTGCCATAGCTGCATCTCAGATTGATGGATTTCCCCATACACACATGACTCAGCTGCAGCATTGTATACTCGCTCATCACGGAAAATATGAGTTTGGTTCTCCCAAGATTCCTGAACTGGTTGAAGCAATGGCACTGAATCTTGCCGACGAGATGGATTCGAAAATCGAGATCTTCACGGAGATGTTTGAAAACACTCAGGATAAAAAGGGACAATGGCTAGGAGCAAAGAGATTCTTAAATGACGCGAATGTCAGATCCACGATAATGTAACATCATGAAAAACAAATATGATCATCGGCCGTTCTTATCGGGAGGTCGGTGATCATATGTTTATAACACGAAATAATCAGATTTGGAAAATTGAAAAATATGGCTGAAAAGATTTTTAAGAAAAATGATGAAATCACTTTAAGCATTGATGATATTTCGGATGACGGTTCCGGAATTGGAAGAAGTGACGGATTCATTTTTTTTGTGAAAAATGCATTGCCCGGAGATGAGATCAGGGCAAAGGTGATGAAGGTCACAAAGAGTTACGGCTTTGCAAGGATGATGGAAGTGATAAAGCCTTCCACAGGGAGATGCAGGGCTAAATGCTCGGTGGCTGAAAAGTGCGGAGGATGTTCACTTCAGAACTATAAGTATGAGGAACAGCTGAAGTTTAAATTTAATAAGGTTAAGAATGATCTGATAAGGATCGGAGGAATATCTGCTGAGGAGATAGAGGACAAGCTGTGCGAAATAGTTGGAATGGATGATCCCTACAGATACCGAAATAAGGCACAGTATCCCGTTAGAATGGGTAGTGACGGAAATCCACATGCAGGATTCTATGCGGGACATACGCACTCTGTCATTGAAACTAAGGACTGTCTTATAGAGCCGGAGATCAACTCACGGCTTCTTGATGCTGTTCTTTCATGGATGAATAAGAATCATGTGAAGGCATATGATGAAGAGACCGGTAAGGGTCTGGTGAGGCATGTGCTGATAAGGCATGGATTTACTTCCAGAGAATGTCAGGTCAATCTGGTCATCAATGGGAATAAGATACCCGATGAAACAGGGCTTGTCACGGCACTTAAGGAAGTTATGCCTGAGAATCTTAAGTCTATAACTCTGTGTCCGAATACGAGAAATGATAATGTTATCCTTGGAGATTCATACAGGACCATCTATGGTGAAGGATATATAACTGACACGCTTGTCGGAATTACATTTAAGATCTCACCTCTTTCCTTCTATCAGGTTAATCCTGTTCAGACGGAAAAACTGTATGGCCTTGCCAGGGACTGTGCATCTCTTACAGGTGAAGAGGAAGTACTTGATCTGTACTGCGGTATAGGAACGATCTCACTGATGATGGCTGCCAAGGCAGGACATGTAACGGGAGTAGAGATTGTCGACAGAGCCATTAAAGATGCGAAGGATAATGCGAAGATAAACGATATCCGCAATGCCGAGTTTATCACGGGAGCTGCTGAGGATGTGATACAGACCATGCTTCCGGGGGCGGATAGTAAGAGAAGAAAGCCGGATGTTGTTGTAGTCGATCCTCCACGCAAGGGCTGCGCAAGATCATGTATAGATGCGATCCTTACACTTGCTCCGTCACGTGTCGTATATGTCAGCTGCAATCCTTCAACTCTCGCGCGTGACCTTAAGATATTCCGCGAGGGCGGATACGAACTCATAAAAGCCACACCTGTTGATATGTTCCCTCATTCGAGTCACGTCGAGACGGTAGCGCTTTTGTCCAAACTTTCTGAGGCCAAGCATCATATTGAAGTAAAAGTGGATATGGACGAACTGGACCTGACAAGTGCAGAAGCCAAGGCTACATACAAGGAGATCCAGGACTGGGTGCAGGAGAAGTACGGATTTCATGTGACAAATCTGAATATTGCCCAGGTGA
>CAMOZY010000019.1 GCA_946631295.1 uncultured Lachnospiraceae bacterium | reverse complement strand
CAGCTTATATAAAATATCACGTTGAAATTTCCATGTCAACAACTTTTTTAAAAAAATTTTTCTTTCTATAAAAAAGCTTTATTTATGCAATATAACAGGGGCCTTGATAAAGGCCCCTGCTGATGTCATCCGTTTTTATTCACATATTCTTTTATAGAAGTATTGACTCTATAGTTTCAGTCTTGAATGAATAATACCCGCATCACAGACTTACATTCTTCATCTTCTCTGCTATCACACTTCTTCTCATCTCTATCGCAGCTTTAAGTTTTGTGACATCAATGTCAGAAACGCCTTCGCCTTTATCAAGTTTCTTTTCTATCTTAATAAGTATCTCATCTTCATCGAACAGACCAACTCGTCCGAATTCGGTATTTCGTTCTGCTTCAAGGATATTCTCAATACTGTAATTCGACGATGCCTTTATCTGTGATATCCATTCATCAGCTATCTCATCCATCACCTTATCCGAAGAATCTGCAAAGGCCCATTCCATCTCCGCCTTTCGTCCATATGCTTCATCACCCCTGCTGCCGATCTGTTCTTCAAAGCGTTTGAATATCGCATAATAATCTCTGTTCTCGGAATACTCGTAGGGAGCATGTAATCCCGCATCACGCAGTGCAAGGGTGATAGTACGTCTGCACACGCCCAGAGTTACCAGTTCTCCCGCGCCGTACATTCTGAGCTGATCATTGATAACGCCAAGATGTTCTGTGATATAAAATCTTATACCCTGCTTTTTATATCTGCGATACATCTTGAGAAGTCTTTCAGTTGCAGCATAGTCAACACTCCCGACCGCTCTTGCATCTATAACTATGATCCTGATAGGTTCATCCGTATCCTTTTCACTTTGCACTACATCTTCAATATCTTTTTCAAGGATGTCTATATTGGCAAAATACAGATTTCCGGAGAACCTGTATATAAGAGTGTTTCTTATTGGTCTTGCTTCACTGTGTCTTGCAAGATTGATGAACACGTTCTGCTCGGGAATAACACCAAGATACGCCCTGGGAACAGTGATTGTTTTGATAAGAACCGCAATGAAGGATAAAACGACACCGATGACAACTCCGTATATGGTTCCGAATATCAGCACTCCAAGAAAAGCGCCCATGAATATGAACCATTCTTTCCTGTCGGTTTTGTAGAGTGTACGTGCCATCCCGAATTCAAGTATGCTCATGAGTGCCGAGATGACTATTCCCGTAAGTATAGGAACCGGCAGCAGTTCCAACAGTCCAGTTCCGAAAAAGAGTACGATCAGCATCGTAACGACTGATGTCAGTGACATAATCTGAGACTTTGCACCATACTGTTCACCAAGTCCGGTACGTGATGCAGAGCCGTTCATGGGAGGTCCTCCGAACAGACCTGATGCAAAATTAGATAAACCGAATGCGAGCACTTCCCTGCCCGGTTCTATCCTGTAATCATTTTTTCTTGCAAAGTTATTTCCTATAAGAAGAGTCTGTGCAACGATGACAATTGCAATAGTGAACGAAACAGTAAGAATCTCATCGCCATACAGTGCAATCAGTTCCATATCCGGAAAAGAAGGAAAAGGCATGCCCGCTTCAACTTCGGGAAGTATCTTAACACCATATGAATCAATGTGAAAAACAGCAGTAAGAATTGCACCGATGGCTATCATGACAACTGACATCGGAAATTTCGGATTGATCTTTCTTGAAATATAAATGATGGCCACAGTCAGAAGTCCAAGTACAAAAGAAAGAATATGGAAGCCATTCGATATCTCTCCAATGATATGGTTTACCAGAACAAAGATCTCACCGCATCCTGCATTTCCACCGAACAGTTTCGGAATCTGCATCACTATGATCGTCGTTCCAATGCCCGAGACAAATCCTCCCATAACGGATGATGATACATACTTAACCGCTTTTCCGGCTCGTATCAGATAAAAAATAAGGAGCCACGCCGTCACGCACATCGTGATGGCAGGCACCAGTTTAACAGCTTCATCAGACTGTGAAGCAATACCTATATCAGCAAGAAGTCCGCCCATAAGAGCTGCGGGCGTTGCATCCACACCGAAGTATATCTGAGGAGAGGTTGTAAGAAAGCAATAGATCAAAACAGGAATAATGCTCCCATATAACCCGTATACAGGAGGGAGCCCTGCTATCTGGGCATATCCCATTGAAATAGGGATTGAAACAAGCCCGACCACGATTCCGGCTAAAACATCCCTTACATTATTCTTATTACTGAATGTTTTGCTTTTTACCATATAAAATATTTTATCAAAAAGACATGATAAAATCACATGAAAATAGAACTTATCCGCAAAACTGCTTTTGTTGTCGTCAAATACTGATATATCTAAATTATGATATGGCCAAATCAAAAAGCGGCTACTCCGATAATATACGGAATAGCCGCTAATCATTTATCAAAACTGTTAGTAAGCAGAGAAACCGTCTACTTGTTTACTTTGTCTTCATCGCAGCTTTGAATGCCAGCTTATCAAGCTCATGCTTGTAGGTAGCCTTCGCAAGTAACCGGCATCCGATCACGCCAAGTGTCGTGATCAAAAATGATACAGCAACACATGCGCCAAAATTATTCAGATGTATCGATATCTTATTCTCGTCCTGCAGTACGAAGATAGGTATGAATACGGAAACGAACATTACTACAGTAACCAGTATGAAATACTTATATGCAAGCGCGGTATATAACATGAGTACGCCAAGAAGCACTCCGAGCAGAATTGTCATTCTGCACATCGCACCATATGCCTCGGCACTTTCCCTTGAAAAGATCCAGTGGATCACCGAAAGAACTGCAAGTGTCATATATACCCACGGTGCAGTCGCAAGAAGAGGATATGTACACTGTATCTTCTTTTTATAAGGAGATGACTGCACGAGTGTGGAATTGTCCACAGATATGATCAGCTGATAAATAAATATACCTGACAGGATTATATAAAAGCTTCCGGTAACAACCTGTCCTTTTGATATAACCTCTATTCCTATTCCGATAAGTACAAAGAGTACCGCAAATCCGAGCTGTGTCTTTATCTTAAGACCGTATTGTACAAGCTTATATGCATTCTTTAATTCATCAAGCATTTTCTACTATCTCCTTCTTTTCAGACTCAGTCTTATCCAAAACAGCCTTTCCTCTCATGGTAGGTGTAAAGGCAAAGACCCAGAATACCGCAGCGCCGATGATCATTAATGGAATATCACCCCAGGTGACTACATTACCCTGCATGGACTGTGTTGACATATCTCCGGTAAGAACCATGATCAGATTATTGTTCATGAAATGCATCATAACAGGGACCCAGATATTGTTTGTCTTCATATATGCATATGCAAAGAAGATTCCGAGCGACACACATGTCACAAACTGTGCACAAAGCATCTGGATACCGGTTCCGTCAGAGTAAAACATGAAGTCCGCGCCTACATGCCACACTCCCCATGCAATTCCAAGAAGGATCGTTCCGGGAAGAACTCCGAATTTTTTCTGCATTACAGGCTGAAGGAAATATCTCCACCCATATTCCTCGCCGAGGAACATCAGGAAGGTAAGAGGAGCATTGATCACTACGGAAATCCAGATTGCAAACTGTCCTTCTCCGACGAAGATCTGTCCAAGTTCTGCAATGCACTCAGAAAGATTTCCTTCCATGATTCCACCTATAACGGTGAGGATGATTATCCTTGCAAAGTAAAGAACGAAGAACAGTAACATAAACAGTAATGACTTACCTGCATTGTGGAACCTGAATCCTGCATTTTCTCTCTGTTCCTTACCTGTAACACTGAGGGCTATGATCATCAATATCGAACCAACGATCATAACATAAGTGGAAGCAAGGTACTGTACAGTCATCGTCTGTCCGCTTGCTTCAATCGTTTTAGGTGCCACAGCACAAATGACTGCACATATAATTGAGAGAAGACCTGCTCCGAGGATTGTTCCGTATGCGAACTTGGGAAGCTTGCCCTCGTTATATGAAAGAAGTTTTGCCAGAACAACTCCGCATGCAGGATACATCATCTGTGCCACAAGGAATACGGAGAGATCAGCTTCCTTCTTGAATCCTACATACATAACCGGTATCATCAGGAAATCTATACCAAAAGCTATAAAAAGGAATATCCACATCTTTTTTGCATTATCATTACCAAATCTGCCCATTTTCTTTTCTCCGAAGGAAAGGAGGAATATGTTTCCAATCCTTTCAACCATACAATAAGTTACTATTACTGCTATTGCTGCCATGACCAGAAGCATGGGAATCGGATCCGTGCTGTCTTCCTTCATATACAGCCTCATGACTAATGCAGATATTGCAGTGTTGAGAGTCAGTGACAGCATATTGGTCAGAAGACCATCAGCGTAGTTAATGTGCCTTCTCGTAACATTAAGTACCAGCGTATTACATGAATACATTGTCAGTATCATGACCAGTATAGCCATTGCATACTTCACAGGATCATTAATAAAGCCATGCTCTACTGAGTAATTCCAGGTGCATAATCCACTGACCGTCATCACCACCGTAGTCTGAAGAAATCTTCTTATCTGGTCACCGATGACACCGGCCTTCAAAACCCTGATTCCCTCTTTTGAATTCTTCAGTATTCCGAAATCGAAATCTTTGGAAAATATTCCCTGAAAGACGAAGAAATCAGTAAAAATATCCATACTGATAAATGTTCCGATAGTCATCAGCATTGATATCAGGGCACCTGTCGAATGGGATACGAAAGCAGTATATATTGCGAAAAATACGGTTCCTGCATATATGACCCAGTATCTGTACAATTTGGGCGTAAAAACTTTATAAGAGCTGAATATTTTTTTCATTAGTCATTCCCACCCCGGCACATCATTTCACTCCGTAGAGTTTCGAATTCTGCTTCATTATCGCTACACAGATCTGTGAAAGTGTCGCTGTCTCAACAACCGTTTTAAGTCCTGCAAGTTCGTTAAGTCTTTCTGCCAGGCACACACCTTCGAATCCATAATTACCGGAAGATACACTGTAGAGAACCTTTCTCGCAGCTTCCTCATCTTCCTTCTCACCTTTTACGACCACATATTTTTCCTTGAGATCCTCAACAAATCCCTGCTCGACGATATTACCGTTTTCTACGATGATCGCGTAATCTGTGACTGATTCCATGTCGGCGATGTTATGTGTTGAAAACAGAACCGATTTATTACCTTCGTCCTTCTGAAGGTATTCCCTGATCATGTCACAGAGTTTATCTCTCATGAGAGGATCAAGGGGAGATGCGGGCTCATCGAGTATCAGAAGATCAGTCTCTCTTGAAAGCACTCCGGCAAGCTTTATCTTCATATGATTACCGTCTGAAAGATCGGTGATCTTCTTGCTGTCTTCCTCGGGAACCGCAAGCTGTCTGCAGAGTTCGATGTACTTATTTTCATCAAAGTTCTTGAAAAGCAGCTTCTGAACTTCTCTTCCCTGCTTCAGTGTCCACATCGGAAGATAGTAGTTTCCGGTTCCTTCATATCCGATGGCGTTCTTGACATCCGGATTGTTCTCCCTGTCATTATCATCATATTTTCCGAAGAACTTCAGGCTTCCCTGATAATCAAGCCTTATTCCTGCGAGGATATCGAGAAGTGTCGACTTGCCCGCGCCGTTCTCACCAATAAGAGCTGTCGCAAAACCCTGAGGCACATCCAGAGTCGGAATGTTAAGTTCAAAGCCCTTGTATTTCTTTACTATCCCTTCACCGTGGATCACACTGGTAAATTCCATCGTTAATTCTCCTTAAGCGTAAGTAATAATTTCAATGTCTCTATAAGCTCGTTCTCGGAAAGCCCCGCTATCCTGGCAGACTGGATTGCCTGCATCAGCCCCTCTTCGACTTTCCTCATATGCTGTTCCTTCAGCATGTTGCCGTCCTGGGAGTTTACAACATACCCTTTTCCCTGGACCGCTGTGACCAGCCCTTCCTGATCCAGCATCTCGTACGCCTTCATTGTGGTGATGACGCTGATCTTCAGATCTCTGGCCAGTCCGCGGATGCTTGGGAGATATTCCCCTTCTTTTAACTTACCCTCGAGGATATCCGCCCTGAAGCTGTCCGCAATCTGTTGATATATCGGGACTCCCGATGTCTGCGATATTATCATGCGCGCCTCTTTTCAAAATTCTTCATTACCTTGTCCTCATTATGGAGCAACATCTGTTCATGTGTTATATATACACCTATAACAGAATACCTGTCAATAGATTTTATTAAAAAAATATAAAAAAACTGCGGAAGCCCCGATTTTACGGCACTTCCGCAGCGTAATGCATTTCAGGTTATAAACTTAACCGGCTGTATATACAGCTCAACTGTTTATATCGGATATGATCAGTGAAGATCAAATTTCGGCGGCACGTCAATCTCTTCACCTACATATTTTCCGTCCTTTTTCCGCTGCCTGACACATTCGGAAAGAAGATACTCTATCTGGCCGTTGACCGATCTGAAATCATCCTCGGCCCATGCTGCAATATCATTATAGAGCTTTTCCGAAAGGCGGAGCGGAACCTGTTTCTTTTCACCCATTAATACAGGCTTCCGGAATTAACTACAGGCTGGGCATCGTGGTTGCCGCACAGAACCACAAGGAGGTTGGAGACCATAGCAGCCTTTCTTTCCTCATCCAGCTGGACCATCTGCTTCTCGTTCAGTCTGTCAAGTGCCATCTCAACCATTCCGACAGCACCGTCAACGATCATCTTGCGGGCATCGATGATAGCGGATGCCTGCTGTCTCTGAAGCATTACGGATGCTATCTCGGGAGCATATGCGAGATATGTGATCCTTGCTTCGATGATCTCAAGGCCTGCTTCATTAACCTTGCTCTGGATCTCGTTCTTGATACGCTCTGCAACAAGCTCTGAAGAACCTCTGAGGCTTCCCTCATCTGCCATTCCATCGCCGGTTGTATCAACGTTGGTAGCAATGTCATAAGGATAGATCCTTACGATATTACGAAGAGCAGAGTCGCACTGAAGGGAAAGATACTCTTTGTAGTTGTCTACATTGAATACTGCCTTCGCGGTATCAGTAACCTTCCAGATAACTGCGATACCGATTTCAACGGGATTGCCGAGGCAATCGTTGATCTTCTGGATACCGTTGTTAAGAGTCATGGCCTTAAGGGAGATCTTCTTGGAATACATCTCAGGATTGACCGTTGCACCTGTGGAGGTGATGGTTACGCCTGAAGTGGTGGTTCCGTGAGAATCTCCGCTCTGTGCGAGCTTGGTCATGGATGCGGGGTTAACTGCGGTACAGAACGGATTGACGCAGTAGAAACCTGCTTCCTTGATGGTTCCCTTGTACTTACCGAATAGGGTAAGAACAAGGGCTTCTGAAGGTCTTAAAACCTTGAGTCCGCAAAGAGGGATCCATCCGACTAACACGATCAGAACTCCTAATGCTGCAAGAAGTCCGCTGTTATTTGCACCGAATATGATCATTCCGATCGCAAGTACATAGAGAAGTAAAATTCCTAAAAGTGCTAATGCTCCATTGGGATGTGCTTTGTATAATTTTTCAGTCATATTAGGCTCCTTTCTTAACCTGATATCATTATGATATCATGTCGAATCATTTTGTCAATATTTTTTAACATCAAAAATCGCCTGCAGGTACATTTTCGTACCAATGCAGGCGATTCCGCTATTTTTATATAATTTTCAGTTCTGTACTCCGGCCTGAAATACCATGCAGTCGGAACTCAGATAACTCTTATATCTGTGAGTGCACACTGATCTCCGGTGAGTGCAGCATAAACTTCTCCGTCATTCTTATCGAAGACCGTGATGTTTTTGATGATGATTCCGCCGTTTTCTGCGGTGATGGTTATCTTGTTGCCCTTCCTGCGAAAATTGACGATATACTCCATTCCCCGCATATTGATTGCCTTCCAGGTATCCCAGCTGTCGAAGGCATCTGTCTTGGTCACTGTCATCCTGTTGTCTATCTCGGGATTAACCTCCTCAATCTCACCGTCAAGTCTGACAAGTACGAGTTCCTTGTATCCCTCGCCGCCTACCTTCTTATCCTTGGAATGATACAGTACCACGTACGGACAGTGCCAGACGAGATGCGCTGTGGGAAGACTCAGGGAATGGAACGCCATCCTCATTCCGTCCTCAACCACCACTCCGTCCGTCGTTGCACCTCTCTTAACATCTATCTGTATATTCTTAAGATCAGATTCGATGCGGTCCGTATATGTAATTTCATCAGCTATCCTGGGAATATCACCTTCAAGCGGAGCGGGGCCGGCCTCCTCAACATCAATATCCGTTATCTTACAGTTTTCACCCGTAAGGGCAAGATATGTATATCTGGTATTATCCGGCAGTGCGACTATACATTCCAATTCCTGAGGGCCGCCATTTATCCTGATCCTTATGTGGTCTTTATATCTTCCGGCCTCAACCTCAAATATTGTGCTCTTAGACAGCTTCACAGGTTCTTTGGCATCAATAGACTCGATATCTTCGAACATCCTCATCTCGATGTTCCTTGCTCTGGTAGATATCGTATGGCCATCAAACCATATTTCCGCATACTCAACATAATTGTTTTCAACGATAGCCTGTTCCGTATTATGAACACAGTCATCAAGCGAATCGAAAAGAATCAGGGTAGGTAATGAGAATTTCTCGGCTTCCCTGTTTTTCGGAATCCACCTGAACCTGAAACGCATGGTACTCTTTTTTACGGGAATTCCGACAGATATGTCGCTTCTGTATTCATTACAGTCAAGATCATTTCTGATATCCTTGCCGGATACGGTTCCCCTTTCTCTCAGGAGATATTCCTTATCGGAATCGATGATCTTAAGCATGGCCTTGGAATAAACCGGATCGAATCTGAGTCCGCTCTCCTTAAGAAACTCCTCCCTGACCCTGATCTGCGGAAGAGCCCCCCTGTAATCCCTGTTCGATGTCATTATGTCGTAAGCATCCGCCACAGCCACTATTCTGGCAAGCTTCGGAATTGCATCGCCCTTAATCCCCTCGGGATATCCTTCGCCGTCATATCTTTCATGATGATAATGGGCAACATCACTAAGATATGGAAACGCATTTATGCCCTTCAGCATCTCGCTTCCGGCCCTTGAATGTTCCCTTAAAAGAAGCTCTTCGTCCTTGTTGAGTTCACCCTTCTTGGTCAGCACGGAATCCGGAATGGCAAGTTTTCCGACGTCATGCAGGAGGCCCGCAAAATACGCCTGCTGGCATATTTCATCGTCTTCGCCGCCTACACGTGCTATCTCTTTTGCGTAATCCGCTACTCTCTGCGAATGCCCTTTGAAATGGGTCTTATTATAGTCAATCGCCTCCGATATGGAACTTGCAGTTTCTTTGAAGAGTTTACTCATATTCTTCTGCTGCTCTTCCAGATATTCGACCTCCTGCCTGTGAGAACGATCGATCTGCTTGTTCATGTCAATAAGAGCAAATATATAAACAACCAGACACATTGCGGCAATGGAGATATTAGTAAGTGACAGTCCATACAGAAATGCCTGAGCACCGGAAGCCAAAAGAGGTCCTACGGAAAACAGTTCAAGTGATATCCTTATTTCCAGACTGAATCTGTGTCCGTACTGGAAGATAACGGTAAGCAGGATGAGCAGAACAATGATAGGGAATAAATAGCACAGTAAAAATGCCTGCCCCCTCTGATATTCATTATTCTCATTAAAGGTATAGTACATGCCGGTAAACTGGGATATCACAATAAGTATCATTCCCAGGGCCAGCAGAATATATGTGGATTTCAGCCTCAGAGGAGCAACCTCAAGCCCTCCGTCATGTATGAGAAGATCAGTAAAATACATCGTGAAAAACATGAGAGTAGTAAGTGTGAGGAAGAACACGGCAAAATTACTGACCCTTACCATCCAGTATCCGAGAGTGGACGTATTTCCGCGGTAGATATATGCATATCTGTCAAAGATAAGCAGCATCATACTGCTGAATTCCATAAGTATCAGCGATCTTTTTCTGGTGTTTGTCATGTATGAAGAGATCATTATAAAAAACATGATCAATCCGCACATACATGCAAGCACCAGCATGATATTCAATTGGTGTTCCCTGAATAACTCCAGCATATCCCACTCCATTACTTATGTAAGATAAAAAACTCTTTCAGCTTTTCGAGCAGTTCATTTTTTTCGATTGTCTTAAGAAAATATCCCTCCGGCCTTAATGCCACAACAGCCATTACACTTTCCTTGTCTCCTTTTCCGGTAAGGAAGATGACGGGAATATTCTTAGTGTCACTGTCGCTCCTTAGCATTTCAAGAACCTGAGGTCCGCTTGTGACCGGCATTTCATGATCGAGCAATATAAGATCCGCCTTATTCTTTCCGAGCCACTTTATCGCCTGCAATCCGGAATTGACCATCGCAACCTTGTACGAACCCTTGAGCCACTCCCTGACAAGTGCAAGATATCCCGCATCATCATCAACAACAAGTATGGTCTTCATGAACTCTCCGGATTCCACCTTGCCCATGAGATCTTTTACCACGGAAACATATTCTGCATTATCAATAGGACGGATGAACGATTTAAATATCGCTTCCTTCGGCATGCTCTCCAAAACGGTCTGTACGTCATTCTTATCTCCTATAACAAGAAGCTTTGTATCATCCTCACTTGTTTTTTCGCTGAGGAAATGAATAACCGCTTCAGAAGGCCTGCTGTTATCATCCATAAAAAGAGTGACAAGCCCTGCATCTTCCCACTTTGCATTTATATCGGTGACATTCCAGTTCACAAAATCACATTCATATCCGGCATCATGGATCTTTCCGGACAGGACTCTTACCATGAACGTTTCCTTTTCGCCGATCAGCATTACGTGCTTATTTTTCATGTAGTATTACCTCGTCAGAATTCTTCAGCCATTTTTTCCAGGCTGTCCCAGTCAAATGCTTTGAGAAGTCCTGTCAGTTTATCAATCTTTTCTCTGTCACCGGAAGGAAGCTTATACTCGTTCAGCTGTCCTACGATCATCTCCACCGCATCATAATCCATCTGCGGTATCACTTCCTTAAGAGCACTGTATGCATCCTTAAGTTCGTCATCAGGAATCTCAGGCTTATCTCCATCAGGAGCAGAACCGTTCATCTCCGCGATCTTGGCAAGTTTTTCCTTGTATGATCTGTAATCTTCAAGAAGCCTTGCAGTATTTGCATCAATAAACTCCTTGTTTTCCTTATTTCCGGCCTCTTCGAGCTGTGCCGCAAGTTTAGAAAGTTCCAGAGCACCTATGATCCTGGCGGAAGTCTTGAGTGAGTGAACCTTGACGGTATAGAGTCTCAGATCACCTTCGTTATATGCCTTCTCAATAATATCCGCATTATCATCAAGCGTATCCCGGAAAAGAGAAAGCGAGAAAACATACTGATCAGCGCCACCGGAATTCTTAATGCCATCAGGAACCGAAATACCTTCAACGTTTTTGATCCATTCCATCTCGTCAGAAAGCTTTGAAGGTGCCTTCGCCTCTGTTTCTTCTGCAGTCTCCATGACCATCTCCTTAGGCAGATGCTTAAGGATGGTCTTTTCAAGCAGATAGGAATCGATGGGCTTGCCCAGATATCCGTTGAATCCCTTTGAAATATAAAATTCTTCACCCGCCGTGGAGTTAGCCGTAAGAGCATATACAGGAAGATCAGGATGTGTCTTTCTTATCCTTGCAACTGTTTCCACGCCATCCATTCCCGGCATCATATGATCAAGCAATACCACATTGAAATTGCCGTATTTGATCCTCTCAAGGCATTCCTCTCCGCTTTCTGCAGTCGAGACAAATATCTTTGTTGCCTTGAGCAGCTCCTTTGCAACCATAAGGTTCATGGGATTGTCATCAACTATGAGAACCTCTGCATCGGGAGCGATGAATCTGGGAACATAAGGTCCGGAGATCTTTTCTTCATCAGCCTCCCTGAATTCACCCATAGGCGATCTGTCGACTATTCCCTGTTCAAGAGTGAATATGAATTCAGAACCTTCTCCGTACACACTTTCACAGGTCAGCTCACCGCCGAGAAGCTCAGCAAATTTTCTGGAGATATCCAGACCGAGGCCTGTTCCCTGTACGGCACTGTTCTTTTCTTCATCAAGTCTTTCGTAAGCATTGAAGAGTCTTCCGAGGTCTTCCTTCTTAATGCCTATTCCGGTATCCTTAACAGAAAACCGGATCTTACAGGTGTCATTGGTCTTCTCGGTTACCATTGCTTTCAGCACGAATCCGCCCATGTTGGTGTACTTTACCGCATTGGTGAGAAGATTCAGGAGAACCTGCTTGATCTTACCGGAATCACCGTGAAGACGTACAGGAAGTGTTTCATCAAGATCAAGATCAAATGTAAGATCCTTCTCCCTTGCTCTGACCTTTATCATAGTGACCAGAGAGCGGAGCAGCTCCTGCGTATCATATTCCTGTTCCACAACGTTCATCTTACCGGATTCGATCTTGGATATATCAAGCAGATCATTGATCAGGCTCAGCAGAGATTCCGTTGCGCTTCTTATATCGATTGCATAATTGACCACGGAAAGAAAATAGTTCTTGGGAACATCCTTCGCATCTTCCCTGAGTATCATCTCATCCATACCCATAATGGTATTGATGGGGGTTCTTATCTCGTGTGACATATTCGCAAGGAATCTGGACTTTGCAGAGTTTGCACGCTCAGCCTCTTCCTTCGCAGCTCTTATTTCTTCATATTGTCTGCGTATGATCCTCTCTGCCATCATTCTCCAGATAACGAGACCGACAATGGCAGCTATGATCACAACAAGAAGTATCCTTGTGACAAACAGCTCATAAAGTTTTGGTTTTTTCTTGATATAGAACGATTCATCCTGGAGAACGGATCCATTGTCTTTATCCAGAATCTGAACATGAAGAATATAATCACCGAATGACAATCCTGTATATTCAAGAGAAGTAAGCTTATCCCTTGTCACAGTGATACCATCATCGTTACTACCATCAAGATATACTCTTACAAGAGGATTGGTAAGTGTATAATCCAGAACTGCGGGAGTAATGCTTATACGTCCTCCCGATGCCGGAATGACGTAAGCTCCGTTTTCATTGGGAACAAGGCGTTCTCCGTCAAGATATATTGAACCGACATCCATCTTTACATCTGATATGGTCTCAAAATAATGATCGATATTAACCCTTATAACACCTGTACGGCTTGCCATATAAAGGGTACCGTTTTCGTCAACCACACTGTAGGAATTAGACGTAGGAGGTGCCGGAAGTCCGTTTGCTATGGTGTACAGATCATAATCGGTGATGCAGTCATTTTCCATATCATCCGCATTAACAACATATAATCCGAATGATGACAGTATCCAGAAATTCCCCGAAGAATCCCTGAACATATCATAGTTGTTATTGAACGGGAAAGAATCAATATTATGTATTCTTCCGCCTCTCAGGTATTCTATTGAGTTGGAAGTGATGACCCAGAAAAGTCCTCTGTTTTCATCTCTTTTAATTCTCAGAATAACATCACTGCTGAGTCCGTCCTCTCTTCCGATTCTCTGGACAGTATCTGATCCAATGATGTAAATACCGTCTCCGTCGGAACCTGCATAGATCACTCCGTCCTTGCCTTCTTCCACAGTAAGGATCGTGGTATTCCTGATGCCTTCTTCCGTACCTATATTCCTTACGACCTTTCTGTCTCTGATGACAGATACTCCTCCGTTGGAACCGATGATTATGGATCCGTCGGATGCACACTTAATACATCTTATCTGATCACTCGGAAGTCCATCCTCCGTGGTTATACTTGTAATATTTCCGAATTTGCTGAAACAGACCAGTCCTTTTCCATGGTTATATGTTGCAATCCAGACATTACCCTCTTCGTCTGCCTCGATGCATCTTATCCTTACTCCCTTAAGATATTCCGTAAGATCATTTCTAAGCGGTGACATGGATAAGGTGATGATCTCAAGGCCGTCATTGGTACCTATATAGAATCTTCCGCCCACCAGGCAGACTGAATTGACTACATCGGCCGAAACTCCGGCATATTCGGAAATATTACTGAAGTTGCTGGCAACCAGCTTCATAACTCCCTGTGTCGAGGAAGAAACCCAGATATTTCCCTGATAATCAGAAGTGGTCATTTCTATGCCGCTGGTAAAGGGTATGCTGTCAAGTGTGTGGACACTGTCATACTGATCGATATATCCCACTGCTGTCGTGGAGGACACCCAGACTCTGCCGCAGTCATAGCTCAGCCAGTGTACTTCACCGATGGTAGGAACCGGGATTTTTTCAAGTTCAGGTGCTCTTTTTCCAAACTCGCCATGATAAATGACACCCGAGTCAGATCCGAGATATAAAACTCCCGGCTTCTCAGGATCTTCAAGTATGGTTGTGATCCTTTCAAGTCCAAGAACTTCACTTGAATAGATCTCCCCAATCTGATCGTGTTCCAGTGAAAAAATATGCCCGTCGGAAGTCTGGCCAAAAACATGTCCCTTCACATCACACACAAGCTTCAGGATTTTCTGGTTCACAAGCCTCTCATCATCTATAACATGTATCTGAAGATCTTCATCAAACCAGAACACACCTGCAGTGGTACCCACATAGATATTTCCGAGATTATCCTCGGTGAAAATACGTATTGAGGATGAAGGAAGTCCATCCTTGTAGGTATAATGTATCTGGTTTTCACCGTCTATCATCACGACACCGTTGTCATTTGTTCCGACCCATATCCTGGAATGGCTGTCCTCGAACAACACCCTTCCGCTGGTAAGTCCGTTAGCTGTATCGAGTCTTTCAAAATTCACTCCATCATAACGGAAAATACCGCTGTATCCGCCAATCCACACATATCCGTTCTTTGCTCCGAGGATAAAGTTGGAATCGGATGTCGGAAGTCCGTTCGACACATCATAGACCATGGATGTATAACCCGCGTCCCTGATCTGGCCTGTTATCGCATATCCTCCTCCTATCAGTTCCCCGGTCCCTTCATCCGCTGCAGCTGATAAGGATACCGTGCCCCGATCTGCAGCACGTGCTGTCATCCCCGAGCACAGTATTGACGGGACAGAGAATAAAAACGCTATGACAAATGCCGCTGATCTCAAAAAACTTGAACTTTTCAATTCAGCATGCCTCCAATTTATCTAATCACTCCATATGCTACATGTTGTGGTATTTCTTAAGAACCGCCTTAACCTCCGGAAGAGAATCCATAAACACTTCAACGCACTTTGCATCAAACTGCGTACCGGCACCTTCCTGAAGCATCTCAAGAGCCTTTTCAACCGGAAATGCCGGCTTATAGACTCTGGGCGAGGTAAGAGCATCAAACACATCCGCAACAGCCATTACACGTGCTGAAAGAGGAATAACCTCACCGTGAAGCCCCTCGGGATAACCCTTTCCATCCCATCTTTCATGATGGTATGCAGCCATGTTCCTTGCTTCCTTGAGATAACTCTCACCACGTACGGTGCTTATTGCTTTTTCCATGATATGCTTGCCGGCAGTGGTATGGGTTTTCATTATGGTGTATTCCTCATCTGTAAGCTTGCCAGGCTTGTTCAGGATTGCATCGGAAATATTGATCTTGCCGACATCGTGAAGAGGTGCCGACATTTCAACAGCATTCATATACTGCGTTGTGAGTTTTTCTGAATAGTAACCCTTACGCTTTAATCCCTCGAGAATGATCCTTACATATGCTGCGGTTTTCTGAACATGCGCTCCGGTATCTGAATCACGGCTCTCAACCATGTCCGCCATAGTGTTTATCAGACCGCTCTGCATCTTGGTAGTGGTATCCATATAATGTCTTATATCGCGCATCTGCTCGGCCATTTCGGAAGCCATTCCGCTTATGGACTGATACAGATCCTCCATTTCATCCTGAGTATGTATATCCAGTGATCTTATGATCCTGACATGCTCATCCAGTTCCTTCTGGTCATTATTTCCGCTCACGAAACTGCCTGCAGTCCTTGCCATTACCTTAATGGGAAAAACAATGCTGTAATCCGCAACCCATAGACCACATGCGATTATAAGGATGATGAATCCGCTGAAAATAAGTGCCATTCTGAAAATGAAATTCCATATATCCGATGTAAGGAGATCCATGGATGCATCCGCGCCCGCATAGGCAACAACATTTCCGTATGAATCATATATGGGTTCATATGCCGTAAGAAGATATCCGTATGAATCGTTGGAAGCAAGTACTTCTATGTGCTCCCCTCTCTTCAGCTGTTCGAGGTAGGGTACGAAGGTAGGATCAAAAGGGACTACCTCATTTATGCTTGATGCTGCCTGAGATAACGGATCTGTATCGAAAACAACATGACATCCGTCATCAGCTATCTCATATACATACAGATAGACAATGCTGGGTATCGACTCATAATATGAGATAAGGATCGAATTGATCCTTCTGTATTCCTCATCGTCGTAATCAGCAATCCTTGCACCGTCTGCCAGATATCTCTCGACATGGTCTCCGTTTATCACACTTGCTGCAAACTGTGCAGCGCTTTCAGCGGCTTCCGTGTACTTCTCACGGGTACTGCGGTAATAGAATGACAATCCGCTTATGACCATCACAAGAGACATTGATACAACAGCAAAAACAAGCAGAACCGTAAGCCTCTGCTTGAGTGAAAACCTCTTATCGCTGCCTCTTCTGCGATATGACATTATTTCTTCATCACTGAGAGGCTTCTGCTTCCATACGCTGTTTCGTATTGAAGTCTTAAGCTTTTCGGGAAGAAGACTCACTACGATAAATGCAACACCTGCCGTTATGGACTTATCAACCAGATTAAGTCCTATATTCAGGATCATCGCACATGAAAATACACTGAGTTTAACTCTCTCGGAAAAAACCTCGGCCGCCTGCGATATATCGTCAAACTGCGGTCCGCCGAGAAGAAGCCATTGGAATAAAAGACCAAAGAAACCGCCAAGAAATGCAATAACGCAAAGATACAGAGGAAGCAAAGCCTTAACCTTGTGCTTACCCGCTCTTACGAACCATGCAGTGAAAATTGCGATCAGAATATTGATCAGAACATAGTAGAGCGACATACTGTTGAAAAGACAACATAACAGATTAGTCGCAGCCGCCGTAATGATTCCCGGGAACAATCCTCCTATTGCAGTTACTGCAATGGTTCCAATGGTATCCAGATATAACGGCAATCCCAGCCTGTATGCAAGAAAGGCTGATAATGTATTGATCAAAACGCCGACAATGACCGACTCCGCGCGGTGCATGCTGTCAGCATGTGTCACCCTCGAACTGCTGCTCACTTCAAATCCTCCGTTAAACCCAAAGTGAAAACATATATACAAAACCCCCATTCAGGGTATAAAAAGCCACTTCATATGATATCACAAATGTTATTTATTTTCCATTATTCATAAAAAAATCCCCGTCCTTTACAGACGGGGAAAAAACGATCAGTCATTTTCAAAAAGAGGTGTTGAGAAGTATCTTTCAGCAGTATCCGGAAGGACTGTTACCACAGTCTTTCCTTTTCCGAGTTTCTTCGCAAGTTTCAGAGCCGCTGCGACATTGGTTCCCGAACTTATACCGCACATGATTCCTTCTTTTCTGGCAAGGTCTTTAGCGGTCTGAATAGCCTCTTCATCAGTCACAATATAGATATCATCGTAAATATTTCTGTTAAGATTCTTGGGTATTATTCCATCACCTATACCCATCTGAAGATGAGTTCCTATATTTCCTCCGGCAAGGATGGCTGCATTTTCAGGTTCAACTGCCCAGATCTCTATATCGGGATACTGTGCCTTAAGAGTCTCTCCGATACCGCTTATCGTTCCTCCGGTACCTATTCCCGAACAGAACCCGTGAATGGGGCCCGCTACCTGCTCAAGTATCTCGAGTCCGGTGTGATGCTTGTGAACAGCAGGATTTGCAGGATTTTCAAACTGCTGGGGGATATAAACCCTCGGATCTTCTTCTGCCATTCTCAGTGCGGTCTGCAGACACTCATCCATGCATGCTCCGATATCTCCCGCATCATGAACCAGTATCACCTGTGCTCCGTAATGCTTTACAAGAAGTCTTCTCTCTTCACTTACACTGTCAGGCATGATGATCCTTGTCTCATAGCCCATTACGGCACCGATAAGTGCGAGGCCTATTCCCTGATTACCGCTCGTGGGTTCTACGATTATCGTATCATCCTTGATGCGTCCGTCCTTGAGAGCCTGCTTTATCATGTTATATGCGGTACGTGTTTTGATGGAACCGCCAACATTCAGTCCCTCATACTTAACCAGCACTTCTGCCGCATCAGGATCATTCATTCTTCCGAGTCTTATTATCGGGGTGTGTCCTATATATTCGAGAACATTATCACAGATCATTTCTTCATCCTCTTAACACCGTATCCGTGCCCGGTCTTACAGGCCCGTATACATCTTATTCAAAATCTGCATGTGTGTCTTACTGCGCACGTCGATAATAATAACATGCATGCATCCGTTAAAGCAAATCGGCTCCGGACACTTTATCACATGAAAAAAGCACGGCGGTGCCGCGCTTTTTTCGTGTAAGAGGTATGGTAATACATGTGCTATCAGAAGTATGAAAGGTTATGGAACACTGTAAAAACGTAAAATTACTGAGCAAAAAGAGGAGTTGAATAATATCTGTCTCCGCTGTCGGGAAGAAGAGCCACGATGGTCTTTCCCTTATTTTCGGGACGTTTTGCCAGTTCTATAGCTCCGTAGAGAGCAGCTCCGGAAGAAATACCTACGGAAATACCCTCTTTCTTGGCAAGAAGCTTGGCAGTTTCAAATGCCTTCTCATTAGGTGCCTTGAACACTTCGTCGTAAACCTTGGTATTGAGTACATCGGGAACAAATCCTGCTCCGATACCCTGAATCTTATGAGATCCTGATCTTCCCTCAGACAGAACGGGTGAATCTTCAGGTTCGAGAGCAACGACCTTAACATCGGGATTCTGACTCTTGAGATATTCACCGACACCTGTTACAGTTCCGCCGGTTCCTACACCTGCAATAAAGAGGTCAACCTTACCGTCGGTATCATTCCAGATTTCGGGGCCTGTTGTTGCTCTGTGAATTGCAGGATTTGCGGGATTTACGAACTGTCCTGCGATCCAGCTGTTCGGGATTTCCTTTGCAAGCTCTTCAGCCTTGGCAATAGCCCCCTTCATTCCCTTGGATCCCTCTGTAAGAACAAGCTCAGCACCATATGCAAGGAGAATGTTTCTTCTCTCCACGCTCATCGTCTCAGGCATGGTAAGGATTATACGATATCCCTTTGCAGTTGCGATGGATGCAAGTCCGATTCCGGTGTTTCCGCTGGTAGGCTCGATGATCACCGAACCGGCCTTAAGGATTCCATTGCTTTCCGCATCTTCGATAAGAGCCTTTGCCACACGGTCCTTAACACTTCCTGCGGGATTGAAATATTCCAGCTTTACCAGCACGGTTGCTTCAAGTCCGAGTTCCTTCTCGATATTGGAAACCTCTACAAGAGGGGTATTTCCTACAAGTTCAAGTGCGCTCTTATAAATCTTTGACATAACATTTACCTCCTTTTTTATCTCTTCACTTCAGGCCCACAGCCTTCGTGAACTGTTTCCTTATCACCTGTCACTAATGATATTCCCTGTCACGTTATTTGAAAATTATCAGAAATTTATAACCGGTGATAAGTAAAACTTATCACCGGTTACTCATAAACAATATGATTTTTTTACCTGATCTCTTTGTATTTGCTAAGTTCCTTCAGATAAAGCTTGCCGTACTCGGAGAGCTTGCTTCCCTTTCTTGTAATATATCCGATAACAAGAGGATCCTCCTCCTTCAGTTTGATCGATACAAATCCCTTAAGTATCGCATCGTCTCCTGCAAGCATTCCGGAGCCAATCGAATATCCGTGAAGTTTTGAAATGATCTCCATCGTCGTAGCTCTGTCATCGGACTTGATCATCTTCTTGAAATCATAATCCGCCATTGCCTCTTCATTCAGATAAAAATTACTGTCATCGCTCTGGTCAAACGACACACAGGGGTAATCCTGAAGTTCTTCTATCGATATCTCCTTGCGTTTTGCAAACTTATGATTCTTCCACACATAAGCATAGGTTTCTCTTATCATGAGCGGAGTAAACTCAAGCTGGTATTCCTTGAACAGTTTCTTGATAACCTCCTCATTTGCTCCCGAAAAAGAAATAATGCCGACCTCACTCTTCAGATCCCTTACATCCTCAAGTACGTTCTTGGTCTTGGTCTCATGAATCGAGAAGACATACTTTTCGGGATCTGCCTTTTTGATCACATCCGCAAATGCCTTTATCGCAACATTATAATGCTGTGCGGATACTGAGAATCTCTCCTTGTCGGAATCCCTGGACAGATATCTGTCTTCCAGTATCTCATACTGACCGACAGCTTTCTTGGCGTATGTGACAAAATCTCTTCCCGCATCCGTGAGAGATATTCCCTTATTGGTTCTCTCAAAAATAAGGAATCCAAGTTCATCCTCAAGCTCAGAGATGCTTGCAGAAAGCGCCGGCTGTGATACATAAAGCCCGGCTGCTGCAGCCCTCATGGATGAAGACGACGCCACAGCAAGGACGTATTTTATCTGAGTAATGTTCATATTCTCTCCTGAAAAAACTCCGGGACACCTTAAGAGCATCCCGGAGTACTGACTCAATTAGGCTTTCCGAAAATATAATATATTCACTGAAAGCATTTTGCACGAACTTTTTACTTGTGTCTCTTTTTAAAATCCTCGCCTATTGCAGCCGCTCCGAGTGCCATACAGCAATCCACATCAGCCTTGTGCTTTGCCTTTCTTACACCGCTTACAACATCGGATAATACTTTGTAGTTCAGTTCAGTTCCCGCTTCATCGCAGCAGTAATCAATCGCTCTTGATGCGCCTATACCAAACCTTCCTGCTGTCTGTATCGAATCGATATTGGCTCCAAGGAAAAGAAATTCCCATCCGCTTTTTTTCTGCTTCTTTTCAACCAGCTTCTTAACCTTGTCATAATCATACTTCCTGCTGGCATTTTCCATTCCGTCTGTCGTGATGATAAAAAGAGTCTTCTCAGGTCTGTCATCTTCGGGAAGAGCATTCTGAACACCGGAAATATGCTTTATTGCTCCGCCGACAGCATCGAGAAGTGCGGTACATCCCCTCACATAATACTGACTGTCTGTCATAGGCTCTATCTTTGAAATCGGAACTCTGTCGTAAATAACCTCCTGCTGATCATCAAACAGCACAGTGGAAATATATGCTTCTCCTTCTTCTTTTTTCTGCTTTTCGATAAGTGAATTGAAGCCCCCGATCGTATCTGATTCGAGTCCTGCCATGGAACCGCTTCTGTCGAGAATGAATACAACTTCTGTAAGATCCTTACGCATAATGATTTCCTCCTTTTTAATGATCCGCCATTTCAGCGACTGCCTGCTCTTTTTGGCGGATGATCAACTTGTTAAGGTCATTATAAGGATCCGGAAATAAAAAAAGGTCTCCGCACAGGCGACCTTTCAGATGGGCATTTATAACCGAACTTCCATGCCCGCAGTATCCGGCAGGATACCAAGTTTTCGGTTAAGATTCATTTATATTATCCATAGGAGTTGTAACTCAAACAATAAACTCTGACCATAGTAAATAAGAAAATAACGATAAAACCGCAACAATAAACATTATCGCCATGAGTTTCTCTATACCGAGAGTATTTATGAATCCTTAACCCGGAAAATTTTTAGATCAAAAGTCCGATACCTGTAAAACCGGCAGCACGCAGATCAGATATCCACGTCAAATTCAACAGTCTGGTTGTACCTGTCGAGAACAAGCTGAAGTGCTGCAATCCTTGCATCGATCACATCATAATCCTTCTGAACCTGTTCAAGATCGTAATTGATGTACTGATACTCAGGTGCGGTCTTCTTCTGTGAATAAAGTCCGGTACTAAGTCTTACCTTGGGCTGAAGCTTACGCATCTGGTCAAGTTCTTCCTTACGTCTGTTAAGCTGGGCCATCCTGACAAGAACCGTATCGATGGTCATCTTCTCTCCGCTTTCTTCCACAGTATTGGTGCAGTTGGCCAGATTGATCGCATGTCTGATCTTTGCGATCTTTTCATCTATCTCCTTAATCTTTGCGGAAACCTCGGAATAATCATAATCGGGAATAACGGGTTCCTCATCAAGAGCAGCGATATAGATATAGCCGCTGACTTCCTTTGATCTGAGAAACGCCTTATCCTCGTTAAGCTTTCTGATCATTTTGTTTGCGTATGCAGATGTCATCTTAGTCATAATTTTCCCTCCATTTAAAACGGTTAATACCTTCTCCATGTAAACCTATGATATCACCGCAGATACATTTCGTCATTAAGCGCATAGTTCATCCGTTTCCCCATAAACGGCAGAAGAGGACATTTCGTCCTCTTCATGTTTACACACTATATCATTGATTCCGGCTCCGTAGAGTTCCATCAGTGCGAACATCGTGTCCGCCTGAGGATAACCCTTGCCCTTCTCATATTTGTATATTGCCTGCACGGAACCGAGACACAGATACGCTCTGACATCTTCAACCGATAAGTGCTTGGCCATACGCAGTCTTCTCAGATTTTGTCCGACTACTTTTAAGTCATATTCAGGACGCATTTTCATAACTTTCCTCCCCTCCGTACTCTCTGTGTGAGTACAACCTTCGTTAACAGGTCTCATCCCGCAGCGCTTTCAATGTGCTTCAGAATAAAATATCACAGCAGGAGGATTTTGTCATTAAACTTTGCGTTGAATATCATCCGTTTCAGGTTTGATATCATTCATGTATTTACCGTGAATGCTATTCCGGCATTGCAAGTAAATATCCCTGATAATAATCGACATCAATACCCTTCAGAAATTCAAATTCTTCCTTAGTCTCTACGCCCTCGCCGACAACCCTTATCCCGCGCGAATGGAATTCCTCGACCAGCTTCTTCACATTATTCTGCTTGGATGTATATTTATCTACATTACTGATAAGATCTCTGTCTATCTTCACGATATCCGGATCACACAGATCCACCATATCCATATTGCTGAGGCCGATACCAAAGTCATCAACCGCTATCTGAAGATCCTGGATCGAGCATGCAGTTCTCTTTATTCTGCATGCATCCTCGTTAATGGAAGGATATTCAAGTATCTCCACAATCCCGATACCGCTCATGTCTCCGAAATACTCATTAAATGCTTCTACCTCATCCGCCCTGAAATTGTCGGAAGGAAATGAGTTAAGGCATACATGCTCGTTATATCCCCTGAGCTGATATTCCTGCATTGCCCCGAAGAATGTAGCCACCTCCAGTACATGCAGATTGTTATCCTTATTGTACATTCCTATCAGTTCGGTAACCGACATTTCGGTGGGTCGCATGAGTGCCTCTCTTGCATAGATTGTCTTGCCGTCCGGCAAAAAAATCGGCTGAAAGGCATAATTTATGGAAAGCTTTCCAAGTGCTTCGAGTATTTCTTTGTTAAGCGGCAGATGGTCAAAATAGATCATATCAGCCTCTCTTATAAGTCTTTCTTCTTCAGCGTAAAGTATACGGTATAGGTCTCATCAGTAACATCATACAAAGGTTTCAACTCGAAATTTTCGGGCTGATCCTTTGTGATATATGTATTCTGTTTCCATACGTACGTTGTATAGGTGTGCTCAGTTCTCTGATACAGAGCATCCTTAATCTCGCCCGAATATGCGATTCCGCGGTCCTTGTCAGTAAGTCCCGCAAGAACTATAGGTCCGTCCACAAGTGCAGCAAGCTCAGGCTGGTCATCAAGAGGAAGTTCTTTTACCTTCGCATCAAAGAGAATATTTATGGATATATCGGAAGGCTTATCCGCTTCTATCTTAATGTAGTCTCCGCAGACACTGTACTTTACGCCATCACCGTTTGTGATCACAACCTTAGGTTCTGTTACGGTCCATGCAGGTATTCTGAGTTTTACACTGAACGCCTCATCTCCCGATCCGCTTATATCGAATCTTATGGACCATCTGGTCTTTTCTCCTCCCGCATGATCATCGAAGAAGACCTGATTGTTGTAATTCATCATATCGGTCTTCTGTGAAATGACAATGCTGTCATTTCCGAGTTTTACTTCAGCGCGTGAAGGAATGTACTGTGATACGACAATACTCTTTTCATCCTCATCCGCAAAATAGATCAGGCTAGGATAAAGCGTTGGTGACTGAACCATGGTTCCGTGGCAGCACCAGAAATCATTCCTCTTGCTTCCCCACTTTTTCTTTGAACCCGCCTTGAGAGGAAGGAAATATGTGGGCATTCCTGTGAACATGTTCTGCTGCGCAAGGAATCCGTTATAGATCGCAGATTCAATATAGTTGGAATACTTGACATCTCCGGTCCATCTGAAGAGGTAATCGGCAAGCCTTACCATATTATAGACGGTACAGAATTCCTGATCGTTATCCCCGATATACTGTGCCATCTTGTGAGGCGGGATCCAGAACTCACCCGCATTTGCTCCGGTTGTTGCAAGCATGCCGCGCTTATCGACCGCTTCTTCCCAGAATCTCTCAGTTATCTTACGGAAATATTCCTTCTGTTCCTTATCTTCAAGAACCTCATACAGTCTTGCAGAACCATGGGATACGGGAATACTTGCGTTGGTATGATCGTCGGAAAGAGCGTCACCTTCTTTTTCAAGTCTCTTGTATATATCATGATCCTTGTAGGCATCGATGAGCTTACGGTATTTAGCATTTCCGGTGATCGAATAAAGCTCTGCCCACTCCTCAAGCATTCCGCCCTGCTCGCCCTTATACGCGATCTGAGGATCAATACTGCTCATGGTATCAACCCACTTCACATACCAGTCGGCAAGTTTGTCAACTATCTCAAGGGCCTGCTTATTACCTGCAAATCTGTATGCATCAACAAGTCCCATTACAGTCTTGTGCATGGTGTACTGCGGAGACCAGATATACTCTGGTCTTGCAAGCCTGTTCATGTATTTCTCGGGTATCGAACCGACCCATTCTCCGCCGTTAAGTTCCTGACATCTTGCAAGCTCGGAAACTATAAAATCAAGTTTAACCTTAAGATCGTTATCCCCGTCGGTAGCTACGAATGCAGCAGCTGCTGAAAGCCAGTGTCCGAGGAAATGACCTCTGAGCTGACATACCGGAGCTTCCCATCCCCAGTGAAGATTTGCTTTTGTGGGATCCGGAACCATCTGAAGTCCGGGCATTATTATCCCTGCCTCAATATAGAAATTCTGAAGAAGACACTGTGAATCCAGTTCCATAAGATAACGCTTGTCAACGTTCATTCTGTCCCTGAAAACCCCGCCGGTCACCTTTACATCTGATCTGTTTAACTGCTTTAGCATATTATTCCTCCCGGATTATTTAATTAAACACCGGTTACCCCCTGTGGCACCAGATGCTAAATATTATATCACATCTCTATTTTACGGAGAGTGTATTCTCCATTCTCATATCCGTATCCGTCTCCCGCATCCTCATACATCTCATATGATGCAGGGCCTTCTCCGAATTTCCTGAATTCCACTTCACCTTTTTGTTCTTCGGTCGACATGGCAGGTGCAGTCATCGGTATGATGCTTCCTTCCTTTACGAAAACAGGTATCTTATCAAGGGGAGCATCCACTTCAGCACTTGTACCTCCCTCATATCTCTTGCCGGAATACAGATCGTACCATCCGCACCCGGAAGGGAAATATACACTGCGTGTCCTGACACCATCAGAAAGTTCTTCACCGTTTTCTCCGTAATACATGGGCTGCGTTACGGGACAAACCATGAGCGATTCACCGAACATAAACTGATCCTGAATATCGCGACACTTTTTATCATCCGTAAAATCAAAAGCAAGCCATCTTATCAGAGACCGGTCCTTAAGCCATACTTTTCCGGCTTCGGAATAAATATACGGCATCAGTGAATACCTGAGCCTGTTTGCCTTCTCAAGCGCATCATAGAATTCGCCGGTGAAGTTCCACATCTCTCTTCTGCAGTCGGTTCCATGTGCCCTGAACATCGGAAGAAATGCAGCAAACTGATACCATCTCGTATAAAGCTCACAATACCCCCTGTTATCCAGAGTATCATCGTAGCGTCCGTCCCAGTACCAGAGCTCGCCGCGTTTTACAAAGAAGGCACCTATATCCATTGTCCAGTACGGGATTCCGGATGCACTGAAGTGAAGGCCTATCGCAATCTGATCACGGTAAGTATCCCAGCTTGCGCCCGTATCTCCGGACCACATGACGGTTCCGAATCTCTGCTGCCCGGTGTATGCACTTCTTGTCAGATTACATACCCTCTTCTCCGATCCGAAGTCTCCTTCATCCATTGCTCTTCTCTGATTTTCATAGATTCCCATTGCATGGAAAAAAGGATAACTGTTGCAGTAATCATAAGGCATCCTGAGACCCGCTTCTTCACAGAATGCCCTGTAGAGATCACCTTCCTCCATCCTTATCTTATGTCCCCATTCAGGAGTGAAGGGCTCACTGCTGTCACACCACCACGCATCTGTTCCATATGCAAAATGAGTTCTTTTAAGCTGGTCAAAATAAAGTTTCCTGGCGTCCTTATCCAGCGCGTTATATGCAGTATTTGCCGGAAGGAATAATCCTTTTTCCGCAAACTCCTTATGGTTTTCGGTATTGCCGGCCATCGTAGGCCAGATGGAGATCATGAAATGTACATGGTCTTCATGGAGCTTATCTATCATTGCCTTTGGATCCGGGAATCTGGACGGATCGTAGGATTTCTGGCCCCATTCACCATCCTTCCAGCTGATCCAGTCAAGAACTATGCAGTCAAGTCCCAGTCCGAGATCACGGGATTTTGCGACCGTTTCAAGGATTTCCTCCTGAGTCTCATACCTTTCCTGTGACTGTACATATCCGTATGCCCACTTCGGAAGAAGAGAAGCCTTACCCGTAAGATGCCTGTATCCAGCGATAACCTCATTCATGGAACCTGCAATAAAATACTGCACCAGTTCCTGATCCGATTCCGTATAGATATATGCTCCTCTCTCATCATCCCTGAAGATCATCGGACTGTATGTATCTGTCAGCAGTCCGTATCCAGAGGTGGAAACAAACATGGGAACAGCGATCTTTCTGTTACCCTGATGAATATAAAGAGTGCGGCCTCTGAGAGAAGCAAATCCCTTTTCCTGCTGTCCGAATCCGTAGAGGTCCTCGTCGCCCGGAACGAAATTATATCTTATGTGGAAGCTCTTCCCTGCAGGAAGTTTCTCGGGATCATCCAGAACTTCCTTTTTTCCGTCCGCAGTCTCGATGATCTTTGTTTTAGGCCTGCCGAGTTTGTATGTCTCGAATTCCTCAAATTCCCTGGCATCATCCTTACGCTCGGCTAAAAGAACCCTGCCTGATGCGTCCGAGTATGTGACGGCTCCTGTGGACCTGTCTACGCAAAGGACAAGTTCAGGGAGAGTGACAACAATTTTTTCTCCCTCTTCCCTGTACTCCCATCCTCTGTACCGTTCATCACAGATCACTCCGGGTCTTTCGTTTTCCGAAAATGAGCCTCGAGGCGAACAGCGCACACGAACGATTGATCCAGTCACAGGTGTGATCTCAAGGATCCCCGCTTCTGAAATCAGTTCGAGACTCTCGCTCTTTCTCTCTATTTTGGTGATCTTACTGCTCCTTGGACTGATTGCTGTTAACATATTTACCCCCTTTGTGCATCACTGCATCATATTTGACTTTTCATCCCGATTTTGTTATCTTTTTCGTTGATTTTGTACAGAAATTATAAATATAGGTAGATATATCATGAAAATCTTTGCAATAATACTGTTCGTGGCAATGTATGCCGGACTTATCATATTCCCGAAAAAGAAGCCCTTCATCGCTTTAGGCGTTGCTCTTATCTATATAGTCACCGGCATCCTTCCAATAAGAGAAGTTATTTCTGTTGTCGACTGGAACGTACTCCTGATGATCTTTGGAACGCTCCTTCTTGTCGACTATTTCATAGATTCCAAAATGCCGAACCTCATTGCGGACAAGCTCCTGAAGATAGCGCCCAATGTAATGTGGGTAACGATACTCATGTCACTTTTTTCGGGGCTCATTTCCGCATTCATCGATAATGTTGCAACACTTCTCATGGTAGCACCGGTCGGACTTGCCATCTGTAAGAAGCTCAAGCTCAATCCCGTGCCCATGATCATCTGTATTGCAGTTTCATCCAACCTTCAGGGTGCAGCAACTCTCGTAGGTGACACGACATCTATCATGCTCGGTGCATATGCCTCCATGGACTTCATGGATTTCTTCTGGATGAACGGAAAGCCCAGCATATTCTTTGCTGTTGAGATTGGTGCACTCCTTACCGTTCCCATCATGATGATCCTCTTCAGGAAAGACAAGCAGCCTGTCACCTCAACCGAAGTGACCAAGGTCACCGATTACGTTCCCACTATCATGATGCTCGCACACATCGTTCTTCTCATGGCAGCATCCTTCATCCCCAACAAGCCGGAGCTCACCAACGGTATTATCTGCCTGGTATGCAGCATTATCGGAATGGTCTGGGAATATCTCAAGGATCATGACAAGGAAAAAGTAAAGAAAGTAATGAAGAATATCGACTATGATACTGTCCTGCTTCTTACCGGGCTCTTCATGGTAATAGGCGGCATCACACATCAGGGCGTCGTTGACGATCTTGCATCCCTTATCGTAAAAGCAGGCGGAGATAATATCTTCCTGCTTTATACCATAATCGTGTGGGGATCCGTTCTCATCTCCGCTTTCATAGACAATATACCTTATGTTGCCACCATGCTTCCCGTTCTTCAGGGCGTTACGGCATCTCTCGGTATTGCCCCTCATCTTCTGTACTTCGGACTTCTGACCGGCGCCACCCTCGGTGGAAACATCACTCCGGTAGGTGCAAGCTGCAACATCGCAGGTGTCGGAATGCTGAGAAAGGAAGGACACGAAGTATCATTCCGGGATTTTGCAAGAATAGGTATTCCCTTCACACTTGCCGCAGTTCTCGGCGGTTATCTCTTCATATGGTTTTTGTGGAAATAAGAATTCCTTTTGAGATTACTCATGAAGAGTGTATTCCTTGTCCTCATCAATGATCTGTATCATATAATCAACGATTTCCGGATCAAACTGCGTTCCCTTATTATCTTCAAGTTCCTTTCTGACCTTATCCTGTGAAAGGTAATTTCTGTAACTTCTGTTGGAAGTCATTGCGTCATAGCTGTCAGCAACCGCTATTATCCTCGCCAAAAGAGGGATTTCCTCACCTTTTTTACCGTCCGGATATCCGGTGCCGTCATACCTCTCATGGTGATACCTCGCACCTATCGCAAGGTCGGGACGGCTTTTTATTTCTCCGAGAATATCATTTCCCACTCCGGGATGAACCTTTATCTGGGAATATTCATCTTCTGTCAGTTTAGACGGACTGTTGATTATCTCGTTTGGCACTGCGATCTTACCTATGTCATGGAGCAGGCCGTAATAATATGCATTATCCAGTTCTTCATCAGACAGTCCCATCTTCGTTGCGATCATTTTGGAATATTTCGCGACTCTTACGGAATGACCTCTTGTGTACTTATCCTTGGCATCGATCGTATGTGCAAGCGCCTCCATGACCTCTACCGATAATGTCTTGATCTGGTTATGTGCCTTGATCGTCTCATTCATATACTTGATATTCTTGGTGATGACAGAGAATGCGATCATCAGCACTATAAGTATAAAGACATCTGCTACCAGTACCGCATTGAGCATAGCGCCCATGTATTCCCTTTCGTTTACCACGATCATCTGGAAATACTTAAGAATAGGGGAAGTGGCATTAAGTCCTTCAGCCATCTTGGATATCGCAAAAAGAGAATTATCGAATAATCCCTCATAGTACATGTAGAGAACATGTATCAATGTGTTGAAGATAAACACGATTATGGGCAATATCACGAATATCCTTATATCCGTTTTCTGTTTCGTATGTGTGAGTTCGGAAAGCGGACGTATCGTCATTATATAAAATGCGACCGACAATCCCATATAAGCAACCGTGATAATAAGAGGATTTGTACTCACGGCCATGAATAACAGACTCGGAACGAGCATTATGGAACATACATATGTGAAAATAGCTATGGATCTGTTCTGTGGATTTACAAGTTTTACGTAAAGATACATGCAGAACACATACATTATCACCTGCATCAAAGTGAAAAATGCCGAAAAAGAAATGATCGAATCTCTGTCGTATTTGGTCAGATCATCAAAGAAATTGATATAGACCATATACGATATGAAATTGGATACAGCGGGAGAAATCAGTGCTGAAAGAAAGGTTGCGACCGGTCTTCTTTTTTCAAAGAATAATTTCCTCGTTACAAACGCGAAAAAAACAGCTGTAAAGATATACAGAAAATATATTATATAGATTGCTGCGTCGATCATACAAAAAAGCCCCCGGAAATGATCAGCTATATGTGCAGATCATCATTTTCGTACTCAGATCAGAAAAATCATATATACATATTATATATCAAAGAAAAGCATCTGAACAGATTAACAGACTGCCCAGACGCTTCCGATTTTCCAATATTTAACCATCTTTTCAGGATTTTTCTGTAAGTTCCGTGGAAAGTGCAAGTTCCCTGAAGCACATCTCCAGAATCTGACGGTTCACTGCCTTGTCTGAGTCTTCCGTGATCTTTTTTGCATCAGTGATAAACTTCTGAACACCTGCTTCGTCACCCATCCTTCTGCAGACCAGCGCCATATCTATATATCCTGCAATCTGTTTATCCCTCTCATGGATCTTATTGTTCAGGATCTTAAGTGCATGTTCCCTTGCATGAATAATATCTCCGAGAGTGAAATGATACATAAACCACACATCATCGATCAGCATATCTACTGCATCATTCTTACCATAGAATTTATCCAGAAATGGCTTGCCGTCAGCAATAACATTATTGGCCCTAACAGGGTCATTCATAGCCTTTGCCAGTTCCATCTGCGCGGTAAAATAAGAAACAACGCTTGCTCCCCCGTCAAGGAAGGACAGATCTCCACCCTTGATCTTCTTAATATCGATCAGGTTGATATACTGAAGAGCCTTCATATTGTCGCCCTTATAGATGGAACACTCACATCCCGCTATCGCAAAAGTCTTCAGGTATACAAAATCTCCCGCGCTGCTTCCCACTTCGGAAATCCCGCGGTCGGCCAGTTCCAGTGCCCTGTCGGAAAGACCGTTTTCCTGAAATTCCTTCAGAAGTTCGGTATGAGTTCTGGAAAGAGGTTTCTTTTCTGCTCTTGCATAAAGGATTTTCAAGCCAAAGAATGCAGCAGGAAATGAGATCACAAGGCATATAACCATCGCAAGAGGAATACTGCCGTTCAAAGCCTTCACAACAGGAGTCACCACAACGTTCATGCCCAATATGATACAGAGCCAAAGCATTATATATGTCTTGATGTGTATGCTCTTATTCTTCATAGCTCCTCCGCTCAATATTCCGTCTTAACAGTATCAAGTCCGTACATATCCTTGAAATGTTTCTCATCTGCCGGACATGCGATCAGCATTATTTCGGTAAAATGCCCGTCCCTCTTATCTTTAAATCCCGCCACCTTCTCTCCGGTACAGATTGAAGATCTGATGATCGGGGTCATGACTGCAGGATCATATTCTATCTCGGGTTTTGTTTCCTTTTTACGAAATAAACTCAAAGCTATACCTCCGTTATTAAGATCATTGATCCGCTTACGCCGGTATTATTTCAAGTGTTCACAGCATACATAACTGCTTTTCTGATCTGGATATACAGTTCATTCGATAAGGCCCTGTATAATTCTCCCTTACCTGCTGCATGAGCCATTCCTGCAGGATCATCATTCCATGACCCCATGCCTCCGAACACATCCGCTTTGGATGCGGCAATGAACATCCTGAGTGCATCGTCATTCAGTTTCGGAACAGTCCCGTTCATCCACTTGGGAATCACAGGTGTTTCATCTTTTTCAAGAGTCATATAGGCATCATGGAACATGGACGAAAAACCCTTTGCACCAATCTCATTTGCAAACACCTGAATCCTTCTAAGTATATCCCTGAAGGAATCTATATTGTTTTCGAATGTGGAATAATCTGCCGGTACGTCGTTCAATACCTTTTCAGTATAGTAAATATTCCACATCCCCCTTGAGTTATCGAACTCCCATCCGGGGATCCATATGGAGGCTTTACCATCGTCATACACTGTAACAATGCCCTGCGATTCACTGTTTGCAAATCCGGCAAGTCTGGGGTCATTGGCGGAAACCCTTACAAGAAGGAAGATTTTCTTTAGTCCTTTACTGCTTAAGATCCGGCTCCATTCAGATGTATCATTCACCGTTTCATTTTCTGCATCCGATGAAGATCTCTTATCTGCAAAGGTGTAACTGATAAGCCATTCATGGTCACTCTTTATAAACTGAGATTCCTGACCACAAAAGTTCGTCTTTTTGACATATGATATTATCCTGGCCATCTGATAAAGCTGTCCGTTCATACTGTCTCCACTTATTTACGATATCCCTTCTGAATGATGGTAAGATCATTTTCATCAAGGACATACATAACATCAAAACTTTTGGTTGTCGGTGCAAACACATGAAGTTCACCGAGTTCGTAATACATATCAGCAAAACACAGAATCTCATTTTTCCCGGGTAATATAATAACCCCGTCACGTTCTCCTTTTATGACGATCCTGTCAGAAAAGAGATAATAAGTATTTCCTGTCGTCCGGGATTTCAACGTTACATCCGCTTTTGTTATGTCGTAATCCTTTTCCATAATTATTTCTTTCGTGATCTTACAAACAGAAAGTCCGGCTTAAAGAAAAGATCATAATACTCCGGATACTTAGTCAGCAGTTCATCATCAGGAAGGGGCTCTGCCATCTTCTCAATAACAAATCCGGTATCAGCAAGAGTGTTTACTATGGTAGAGAACATTCTGTGATATCTTTTCACATTATCTACAAACCATGTATTATCCGTTTCCACCTCGCGTCCATAGTACATAAGGTTAAGATGTATCTTCTTACCGGTCTCATCCCTTGTCCATCTGTCACCACCCGAATGACATGTACTGAACGGATGCTCCTGTGAAAACAGAAATACCCCGTCATTGTTCAACAGATTATGGACATTTTTGACTACACCGGCAAAATCCTCGACATAATGAAGAGCAAGCGAACTGATCACAAGATTGAACTTCTCATCTATCTGTCCTATATCCTCCATGGGCATATGAAGATACGTGATCTTCGGATCACTGTTCTCATTCATTGCAACTTCCAGCATCTTCTCGGAAATATCAACACCCACAACTCTTACGGCGCCTGCATTGACATATTCGATACAGTGTTCTCCGAATCCGCATCCAAGATCAAGTATCCTTTTTCCCTTCACATCAGGAAGAAGTTTATAAAGTGTCGGAAGTTCAAAAAGGTTATTTGCATTAACTTCTCTTTCCCTGAGTTTCTTATATCCGTCAAAAAAAACTTCATTGTCAAAAATATTCTGCTTAGCCATCTGCTCTCCTTTCTTCGATTATCGCCCTTACCAGCTGCCATGCGATACCGCCTTCTCTAAGGAGTGCGGGAGCATCTTCAAGCCTGACCCACTCTGCAGAATCAACTTCACCGGACAGACTAAAATCCTTCTTCTTAACAGTTGTCTTATATCCGAGCATCAGCATCTGCTTTTTCTCATAAGGATAACTGCGGATGAACTCTATGGATTCCGCATCCTGTCCGAGTTCCTCTTTCACTTCCCTCATGACAGTCTCTTCTGCAGATTCACCGACCTTGATATATCCTGCAACACAGACATAATTCGACGTCGAGACATAGTTCTGCCTGAGAAGTGCAATCTCTCCGTATTCATTCACCACCGCGGTGATGATGCTCGTACTGAACATATCAAAAAGAGGAAAATCGCATTTCTCACAATAAGGCACCATGCCTTCATCGCCTATCTCTCTGTCAACAGTTTTGGTTCCGCAATAAGGGCAATAATTAAAATGCATTTTCCATTCTCCTATATTCAGACCTGATCTTCACTTAACTTATTGTTGAATAATATCTTCATGGATTCAAGTCATGCTCTGCTATTATCTTCTCCATCCAGATCATGTTATACCAGCGGTTAAACTTGTATCCGCATTTATGGAATGTTCCGCACTTCGTGTATCCCATGTGATGATGGAAAAGTTCGCTATTCCGGGTAAGAGTCTCATCCTCCTCTATCGGATCACCAATACAGGCATAGAGGTTAGAGATACCCATATCCTTCAGACGCATTTCAAGTTCTTCATATAAGGCTCTTCCATATCCATGCCCGTGTACATCGTGGCCAAGATATATGGTGACTTCTGCAGAGTGTGAATATGCCGCTCTTTCATGGAATTCATGTGCATAGGCATATCCCATTATCACTCCGTTTTCCTCCAGAACAATATAGGGGTATTTTCCGGTGATACGGATTATCCTTTCCCTGAACTCTTCAGGGGAGGGAACATCATACTCGAAAGTGATCGCAGTCTTTTCCACATAATATGAATAGATATCAAGAAGTCTGTCTGCATCTTCGATTGTTACATTTCGGATATTCATATACTTATCTGATTCCGCTTTCAATTATATTAATTCTTCAGAATACTTTTGGTCCCGCAGTTCATCGCTGCGGGACTTATGTAAAGACTTATTTATCCATCTTTGGATTTTTTGCTTTTATGACTCATCTGCGGAAGACTGCAGGATCACTTCCATGTATTTTTTCATGGGCTTCATTCCCATCTTCTCATAAAAGTGTTCTGCACGTTCGTTTCCCGTCCAGACATTCAGAGTCACGTTATAACAGCCAAGCCTTACAGCTTCAGACTTCGCGTATTCAAACAGGGCCGTTGAAACTCCGCCGCCTCTGACACCCGGGTCTACGCACAGGTCATCGATATACAGTGTGTTAAAAGGAACCAGACAGGCTGACGAAGGCTGATTAATGATCTGACAGAAGCAGTATCCAATCACGATATCATTCTCATCAGTGGCAACATATATTGGTTTTGAATCATCACTGATGATCTCTTCCAGTTCAGACACTGAGTATTTGGTAGTACCTGTAACAAAAATATCGGGTCTTATGGCTGCATGAACTTCAAGCACTTCCCTGAGCAATTCGATCAGTCTTCCCGTATCCTTATTTTCTGCTCTCCGTATGTTCATTTGTTCACCTTTACATTACCGCTGCTTAGTCCGGAATTAACATCACCGAGAGGAAGCCAGTTAAGATATTTAAGTATCTGTGAATCCCAGAAATCCCAGTCATGTGCACGTTCTTCCTCATCCCATGTTACATCTCCGCCCTTACTCTTTACGAAATCCCTCATATCCACATTTGCCTGATAAAGAGGATCAAGAGTTCCGCAGGACATATAGAACCTGGGCACAGGACGTCCTTCAGAAAGCATTTCTTCATATGCAACTTCAGGATTGAGATTCGTCTTTCCGGCCGCTTCCGGATCTTCAAAAAGCTTCTTATCGAATTCACTGACACCCTTGTCAGCTTCCTTCTTTTCAAACAGATGCATCGCACCAGAGAATTCTCCGACATGACTGAACGTATCAGAAAAGACTATACCGTTTCTGAACGCACCGTATCCGCCCATCGAAAGTCCTGCAATGAACGTATCTTCTCTTTTCTCCGAAAGAGGAAACATCTTCCTGGTAATCTCAGGCAACTCCTTACCGATAAATGTTTCGTAATCATCCATCGGCATTCTTCCGTTAAAATAAAACGAGTTATCTCCTGAAGGCATCACAACCGCAAGGTTTCTTTCTTCGGCCCATCTCTGGATACGGGTACCTGTCACCCAGTCGGTGTAATTGCCAAGCAGTCCGTGCAGCAGATAAAGAGTCTTGAACTTCTGTCCGTTACTCTCAATATAATCACCTGTCATATAATTGATCTTATCTGCAGGAAGTATGACGTTTAGAGGAACCGTTCTGAACAATGCTCTTGATAGGTAATTGACCTGAATTAATGCCATGAAGCACCTCCTTATCTGTTTTACGCTCACTCGTCATCTTCATCCGGCGTATACTCAAGTATCTCACCGGGCTGACAATCCAGCACTTTACATATTGAATTTAGTGTCTCGAATCTGATGCCTTTCATCTTGCCAGTCTTAAGATTGGACATGTTGACATTGGAAAGTCCCACTTTGTCGGCCAGCTCGTTTAATGACATTTTTCTGTCCGCCATCATGCGGTCAAGTCTGACTATTATCGCCATATGCCGCCTCCTTATGCAATGCTGTCAACGTCTTCCTGAAGACTGCGTCCCTTTTCGAAGACGTATGCTATCATCGCTATTACAAAAGCAATTGCAAGCATATACATGGAACCTACGTCAAAGGTTGAACTATAATAATTGAACTTAATGAATGACATTACCATTCTGACCAATCCCGGAACAACGCACAGAGAAAGCTGAAGTCCAGCAATCACCCTTATAAGTCTGCTGTTCTCTACAGTAAATGGAGTCGATCCGACAGAGTTCCTTGCGATGATCACCACAATGTAAAGCATTGCGGACAGGATGAGCGTATATGTCAGTCTAGATGCATCCTCTATAAGCTGGCAGTATTTATAATCTGTGTTGCCGCTCTCATCAGAAAGGCTGAACCTGTTATAATCGATATCCCTGCAATACTCATCGTCAATATACAGACGGTAGATCTTTCCATGTTCAGCGAACATTTCATCATTCTCATAGCGGATCTCATAAGCCGATGCATCGGTCATAATGTCCCCGATCAGATCCTGGGCTGTAAGTATAACTATCATCACCAGCATAAATGCAAAAGCATTGAAACCGTTCAGGTATTTTCTTCTGGTCTCTTCTTTGGATAAATTCTTTTTCATTGCTAACCTCCTCATATGAAACTATGCATGATCTGCAGTTTGTTGTTTTAGTTTTTAAAGTGTCACTTTAAATATTTAAGTTGTGGCTTGATAATACCATCAGAATTTCAAGTCGTCAATAAATTTTTTAAAGTTTTACTTTAAATTTCAAAACTGTAGTCATGTATGAGGAGGCAGAGCCTTCGGAAAACCCTGATTTTATGCGGGATGCAGGTCAGAATACATCCGGAAGTATGTTGTATATGTACTCATAGATATACTGATAGCAGTGAGTACCTTCTGCCCATGTTCCGTAGCGGACGCGGTGGTCCGCATCGGAATTCCATCCATCTGCATTCATCGCATTTATCTGTGCATCAAGTGCAGGGAATGCTATATCCTGATCACCGGTAAATGCAAATATATTGTATGACAGATCTGCAAATCCCTTGTCCGCAATATATTCCCTCATAAGCTGTGAAGTCTTCTCAGCAAATGTGGCTCCTCCCTTTTCACCTGCGATCCAGCAGTCACCGCTGAGAGGCATGTAATTCTTAACAAGATCGAGACAGTTCAGCATGATCTCCCATGTTGTCTCACTGCCCATAGAAAATCCGCCGAAGGCTCTGTGCTCTCTGTCTGCGATGGTGCGGTACTTTGAATCAATAAGAGGAACAAGTTCGTTTCTGAACTCATTGTGATAGAACTTCGTAAGCATGCCTGCTTCCTGGATATCATGAGTAGTGCTCTGTTCAGCAGAGTAATAGAAACTCGGTGTCACAATGATAAGAGGCTCCAGCTCACCTGACGCTATCATATGGTCGATGATATGAAGAAGCGAAAGACTTCTGTCCTGTCCGTATATGAACTCTTCCTCGCTTCCTCCGCCTCCGTGCATCAGATA
>CAMOZY010000018.1 GCA_946631295.1 uncultured Lachnospiraceae bacterium | reverse complement strand
AAGGAATCTTGTGGCAAACTCATCGCTGGTCATGCCGAATTCCTTGATGCAGGGGAATACATAGAACGCACCATAAGGCTCGAAGCATTCGATGCCCATCTCCCTGAAGGAATTGAGGAGGAATCTTCTTCGCATATTATAGCTTTCACGCATTCTTGCTATATCCGCATCACCATTCCTGATAGCTTCCACAGCTGCATACTGACTGGTGGTGGGAGCGCACATGATGGCGAACTGATGGATCTTGGTCATCTGCGCAATGATATTTGCGGGGCCGCATGCATATCCCAGTCTCCATCCGGTCATGGCATAAGCCTTGGAAAAGCCGTTAATGAGGATCGTTCTTTCCTTCATTCCGGGCATTGTTGCGATCGAGATGTGCTTTCCCTTATAGGTAAGCTCTCCGTATATCTCATCGGAAATAACATAAAGATCATGCTTTGCGATAACCTCGGCCACTGCCTCGAGATCACTCTTTTCCATGATTGCACCGGTAGGATTGTTGGGGAAAGGAAGAACTATGACCTTGGTCTTGTCGGTAACTGCGTCTTCGATCTCCTGTGCGGTGAGACGGAATTCATTCTCGGGCTTAAGATCGATTATCACGGGAACAGCACCTGCAAGTATTGCACAGGGCTCGTATGATACATAACTGGGCTGGGGGATAAGAACTTCATCACCCGGGTCACACATTGCCCTGAGTGCCATATCGATTCCCTCGGATCCTCCGACAGTAACAAGGATCTGATTAAGAGGATCGTACTCAAGATCCTGGGAGCGCTTCATGTAATTTGCAATCTCCACCCTGAGTTCCTTAAGTCCCGCATTGGATGTATAGAAGGTTCTGCCCTTTTCAAGAGCATATATGCCCTCATCCCTTATATGCCAGGGAGTATCAAAATCAGGTTCTCCCACGCCCAGGGAAATGGCATCCTTCATTTCACTTACTATGTCGAAAAACTTCCTTATTCCGGAAGGTTTGATATCTACTACTTTTTTTGCCAAAGGATCTCTCATGGTGTAACTATCTCCCTCGTATCTTCCTTCTTTTTGCCAAGAACGGTTCCGTGGTCCTTATATTTCTTGAGAATGAAATGTGTCGCGGTGCCTGTGACGGTTTCAAGCGCGGAAAGCTTTTCCGAAACAAATCCTGATACTTCCCTGATCGTCTTGCCCTCAAGTATTACCATAAGATCATAACCACCCGCCATGAGGTATACGCTTTCAACCTCGGGATAATTGTATATGCGCTCCGCTATATTGTCGAAACCCTGTCCTCTCTGGGGAGTTACTTTAACCTCGATAAGAGCGGTAACAGTCTCTGTGGAAACATTCTCCCAGTTGACCATTGTATGGTAACCGCAGATAGTGCCTTCATCTTCAAGATTCTTAAGCTCCGCCGCCACCACATCTTCAGATACTCCGAGTATGACCGCCAGTTCCTTAGTGTTCATGCGGCTGTTCTTTTCAATTATGCGAAGCAGTTCTTCTCTGAATTCCATATCGTTCCTCCCATCAGTACATTAATAGTACACTGGTTCTTTATTCTTCATGAGCCGGCTTATTGAGAAAGGAAATGTCCTCTCCGTTGACCAGCAGTTTGTCCCTGCCCTTTGCGGCAAATCCGATAAGCTTCCCATCTTCCGGATAGGGGTATCCGTAAAGCCCCGTTTCAAGATCTGCCGATTCCGTCTCAAAAATATTGAGTCCGAGGATCTCACATATCTCAACCGCTTCCTGTTCAAGCGGTATATCCCTTACCGTGACTCTGAATCCGTATCCTTCGCTCCCAATATCCCAGAGAGCACTGTATATCCCGGAGGTGATAGTGACGGGCGTCTTTTCATCCATCACTGAGGAAGCCCATTTTTTCAGTCTGTTCCACAGATCACTCCGGACTCCATCAGGTATGTCCGGACATTCAAGACATGCCTTCGCCGCTCCGTACGAACCCGCAAAGCCTTTTACCATGATAGCAAAAGAGGCGCAGTTTACAGCTGCGCCATTATCATTATTCATACTGCAGGGCCTCCAAGCCCTAATGATAAACGTTCGCCGTTAACCTGCCAAATCCCCGGCTGATTGAATCAGCCGAAGGCAGATGCTATAATCGGTACTATCATCGCGAGTGCAAGCACAATGACTATCACCGCGGCCATGGTTCTTTTTGTTTTACGAGAGTGAAAATTCATCATATCAAAATACCCTTATATTTGTGACATATCGGGAAGTATTATAGTATGAAATACCCTATATTTGCAAGTTTCATAATACTGACACTGGTCATCAGGCATGCGATCAGAAGAAACCGCCGCAGAGGGGAAAATGCGGAGGATTCATTCTGGGACAGGGAACGTGCAGCCAATGCGGTACGAAGAAAGCCCATGGATGACCTGATCTTTCTGACTCCCGATATGACGGGCTTCCCACTCGATACAATGGCGGACAATGAAGACATTGCCGAATACCGCAAAATGATCGAAGAGCTTTCTTCACAAAAGATCGTAAATCTTACGGGCTTCACCAATACCGATCTCAAGTTCCGCTACGGAGTTGCCAATCTTCCCACATTGACGGAATACGACGACAGATACATTCTTCTTGTACAGACACTTCAGAAATGGGCGGATAAGCTCTGGGATAACGGATATGTAAAAGAAGCCGTGCCAATCCTTGAAGAACAGGTCAGACTGCACGCTGATATCTCCGCAGTATATCGCAAGCTCGCAGCTTATTACAGAGAAAACGGCATGCCGGAAAAGATAGAGGACCTTAAAAAAACCGCCGAAACCCTTAATTCCTCAAACAAAAAAGTGATACTGAATTCCCTTGCGGAAAATCCTGTATAAAAAAGAGCTCCTTCGTTTCATTTCGAAACTGAGGAGCTCTCTTATATTTTTATTCTGTTTTTATACTATTTCCTGCGGACCGTCTCCGATATCCACTACATAAAAGTCTGCGGCATATCCGATCTTCTCGAGATATTCACTTCCAACCTTTTCTATGAACTCATCAACATTCGCATCCTTCACAATGCTGACGGTACATCCGCCAAAGCCGGCTCCGGTCATTCTCGATCCTATGACTCCGGGAACCTTTCTTGCAGCATCAACCAGTGTATCCAGCTCTTTTCCGGTCACTTCGTAATCATCTCTCAGTGATTCGTGTGAGGCGTTCATAAGCTGTCCGAAAAGAGTGATGTTTCCGGCCTTAAGAGCCTTCGCTGCAGAGATGGTTCTTCTGTTTTCATAAACCGCATGACGTGCCCTTCTTGTTCTGGCATCATCCCTTATCAGGGACTCTACCTTTCCAAACGTCGGCTCATCAAGTTCTCCGAGACTCTTAACATCAACCAGTGTCTGAATCTCAGACAACGCCTTCTCACATTCGGCGCGTCTTTCATTATACTTGGAATCTCCGAGGCCTCTCTTTTTGTTGGAGCAGGTGATCACCAGCTTCATGTTCATAAGATTGATCGGAGCATAGGTATACTGAAGCGATGCGGTATCGAGGAAGATAGCATGATCCTTCTTGCCCATCGCTATCGCAAACTGGTCCATTATTCCGCAGTTTACACCGTTATAATTGTTCTCCGAATACTGTCCGATAAGGGCGAGGTCAATATTCGTGACACCCTCGAATCTGAACAGGGATCTTAAGAAATATCCCGTAAGGACTTCAACCGACGCAGAAGAGCTCAGTCCGGAACCGTTTGGAATATTTCCGTAGAGAACCAGGTCGAAACCTCTGTCCACTACATGTCCCTTTTCTCCAAAAGCCCAGATGACTCCCTTCGGATAAGCAGTCCAGTCTTCATCCTTCAGTGGCTTAAGATCATCAAGGGAAGACTCCACGACTCCCTTGTCCTCAAAATTCATCGAATAGAATCTGAGCTTACGGTCATCACGAAGTCTGACTGCCCCGTAAGTTCCTATCGTAAGAGCACAGGGAAAAACATGTCCCCCGTTATAATCCGTGTGCTCACCGATCAAATTGACTCTGCCCGGAGCAAAAAAGACTCTAACCCCCTCATCAGATCCGTACTTTTCCGCAAAGACTTTAAGTACCTCTGCTTTAATCTCCTGTGCACTTTCCATAAAATACCCCGTTAAATGATTACGATTAAAATATCAGCCGAGTGCCTGCTTAAGGTCTGCAATAATATCATCAGCATTCTCAAGTCCGACGCTGAGCCTGATAAGATCGGGACCAACGCCTGCTGCGATCAGTTCCTCATCCGTAAGCTGTCTGTGTGTTGAAGATGCGGGATGAAGCACGCAGGTGTGAGCATCCGCAACATGTGTGGCGATCATGGCGATCTTAAGCTTCTTCATGAAGCTTTCTGCTGCAGGTCTGCCTCCCTTGACGCCAAAGGAAATGACTCCGCAGGTACCGTTAGGCATATATTTTTTGGCAAGATCATAATACTTGTCTCCCTCAAGTCCGGGATAGGTGATCCATGCAACCTGCTCGTTATCCTTGAGGAACTTTGCAACCTTAAGTGCATTCTCACAATGTCTGGGAATCCTTACTGCAAGGGATTCGAGTCCGAGATTGAGATAGAACGCATTCTGAGGAGCCTGGATCGAACCGAGGTCTCTCATCAGCTGTGCTGTACACTTTGTGATGAATGCTCCTTCTTTTCCGAATCTTTCGGCATAAGTGATGCCATGATAGCTTTCATCGGGTGTGCAGAGTCCGGGGAACTTGTCGGCATGAGCCATCCAGTCAAACTTACCAGAATCGACGATACATCCTCCGACTGCAACATCATGACCGTCCATATACTTGGTCGTTGAATGAGTTACGATATCGACTCCCCATTCAAAAGGTCTGCAGTTGATGGGAGTTGCAAAGGTATTGTCAACGATCAGGGGAACGCCGTGCTCGTGAGCTGCCTTTGAAAACTTCTCAAAATCAAAAACGGTAAGAGCGGGATTAGCGATGGTCTCACCGAATACCGCCTTGGTGTTAGGCTTAAATGCGGCATTCAGTTCTTCCTCGGTACAGTCGGGAGAGATGAATGTAAAATCAATGCCCATCTTTCTCATGGTGACATTGAAAAGATTGAAGGTTCCGCCGTATATCGAAGATGATGCGATAACATGATCTCCGCAGTTTGCAAGATTAAAAACAGCGAACATATTGGCTGCCTGTCCTGAGCTTGTGAGCATTGCGGCGGTTCCGCCCTCAAGAGCTGCGATCTTGGCAGCAACGTAATCGTTGGTGGGATTCTGCAGTCTGGTATAGAAATATCCGCTTGCTTCGAGATCGAAGAGCTTTCCCATATCCTCGCTGGTGTCATATTTGAAAGTAGTGCTCTGAACGATAGGTATCATACGGGACTCGCCGTTTTTAGGTTCATATCCCGCCTGTATGCATTTTGTTTCCTGTTCCATATTTCCTCCTTAAACTCCTCGTAAAAACCTTTTTTTATTTTATCCCCCGTATCTGTACACTGCAAGGAAATAATTTATATGAAAAAACGAGGGCCTCATTGATATGGGCCCTCGTCACATCAGCTTTCATATCAGATGTACTTGGTATACAGTCTGTATTCATCCCACACAAGACAGATCCAGGTTTTTCCTCTGTTGAGTATTACCTCATCACCGGTCTGTGCGTCATAGAATCTTGTCTGAGAATAAAGATTTTCATTGTAATCAAGATTCTCGTCGATAGGGTATATTCTGGACCACTTCAGATCAACGCATTTTCCGTTAGTGAACAGAACACCTTCTCCGTTACCGAATACATCAAAGTTCATATATCCGTGATCATCAAGAACCGAACCCGACACATATTTGATGATGACATTTGTGACGGCAAGCTGTTCTCCGTTGACTTCATCGACATGAGGAGCACCGTTCTGATATCTGTAATAAAGATGATCCTCGGGATTGTATATGAAGTACGGATTAAGCTCCTGATATCCGTTGGCACGTGCCTGGTTATGATCACCGCCGGGATAGATCTCCGTTATATCCAGATAATCTTCATATTCTGCAAGATATGCATCCGTTGCGAACTGAAGCGGGAATGTATAGTTCGGAGTAGGGTACTTTGTGTCATATCCCAGTCTTGCGACTGCCGCATTATAGCCTTCGATAGACATGATACCCGTATATTCGAGCGAATAGCCCTGTTCCTGTCTTTCCTTATCCCTGGAAAAAGCTTCGCTTGCAGCTACATCTATTCCTGATACGGCTGCGCTGACATTATCAACCCAGTCACTGTTGATAAGAGGACCTACATACGGAACGGCAAGTCCCCAGTTACAGTAGATTGCATCATAACTGAGTGCCTCATACAGGAAATAATGTCTGCTGCTTCGTATGGGCTCAATGAATTCCAGCTTATCATAATCCTGGAACAGTCCCATAAGTCTCGTACAGCTGCAGCTCTCCATCGGAGCTTCATATATCACATCCGCAAAAGAAACACCGTACTGAGGCAGGCAGTTCTTGTTATTGGGGATCATTACAGCCATGGGACGTCTGGTTGCTATATCGGTACTTACCCACTGTCCGGTAAGATAGCTTTCCATCTTTCCGTTTAACTCATACCTCTCACCGATAGCCATAAGTCCCTGAGGAGTATCGGGGGTATGGGGCTCGGTCTGTGAAATCTGACCGGGCTGGGTTGAAACGGGGTCTCCCTGCTGTTCAGCAGGCTTATATGCATTGGCATCGGGACTGCAGCCGGTTATGGCCACAAGGGACGCCAGTGTCAGTCCTATGATTTTTTTATTCAGATTCTTAAGTTTCATAACATGATACCTTTTACAGACACAAAAAAATGCGGGTAGCCGGACTTGAACCGGCACGGAGTCGCCCCCGAGGGATTTTAAGTCCCTTGCGTCTACCTATTTCGCCATACCCGCGTCTGCAATCTGCAAGTGTGAATTGTATCATACAGACTTATAAAAAGCAAGAATCGTAGCAGACTCAGGAGGTATTGCGATATCGAGCAGTCCGCCTGACAGCTTATATTCGTCACCGGTCATGGAATAACCGTTTCTGTCGGATCTGAACACGGTCCTCATCATTCCGGATCTTGTAGTACCTATCTCCCATACGGTGAGATTCCTTACTATCTCATGATTGTTGTTATTTATGAGAATAAGGAACTGTTCTTTTCTGTCGAATCTTCCGTATGCAATGAAGTTATAATCACTGTCCACCATCTTGATGGAGCCGGTTTTGAATACAGGATGCCTGTGCCTTAAGGATATCAGATCCCTGTGAAAAGAGATCATTTCCTGATCCTCATGCCCCCAGGGGTATGTACGCCTGTTATCGGGATCGGTAAAACCGCAGACCCCCGCCTCATCACCATAATAGATGGTAGGTGCGCCCATCCAGGTCATCTGGATCACAACAGCCTCCCTGAAAACTGCCTTGTTGATATTCCTTGAAGCAGCATCGGGACCAAGAGTTCCTGTTCTTCCGACCATATGATTGGTCCTTGTAAGGAATCTTGAATGATCATGATTGGACAGTTCATTCATGGCCGACTGCATGCTCGGAGTCGAGAATGTCGCCCCGTGATGCTTCATCGCACCCCAGAAACTGTCGGCATTTCCGAGAAGATCCTCGCGGAAATCGTCGGAATGCTTCTCCATGCCTGTAAGGAACCATGTAACAGGCTCCATAAATGCATCATAATTCATTACGGAATCCCATTCATCGCCCTGAAGCCAGGCCTTCTTGTCACCGTAATGCTCAGCCAGTATAAGGGCATCGGGATTGGCTTCTTTTACCGCCTTGCGGAATCTTTTCCAGAAGTAGTGATTATAATCCTGTGAATGTCCTAGATCCGCGGCAACATCCAGTCTCCAGCCGTCTGCACAGAAGGGTTCGGACACCCACTTGGCACCTATCCTGAGTACATACGCAAACAGCTGCTCGGAGCCTTCGTAGTTAAGCTTCGGAAGTGTATCATGGCCCCACCATCCGTCATAGGATCCGTTATAAGGCCATCCGTTTTCGTTATTGAACGAAAAATAGTTCCTGTAAGGGCTTGCGGGACTTACATACGCTCCCTTTTCATACCCTTCCTCATTTTCATAAATGCGCTCTCTGTCCATCCATTTATTGAACGAACCACAGTGATTGAACACACCGTCGAGTATGACTTTCATTCCCCTCTTATGTGCTTCCTGAACCACCTTGATGAACAGCTCGTCACTTGCGGTCAGATTGGCTCTTCCCGCAACTCTCCTGATATATCTGGTCGCGAGACGGTTTTCCTTCTGTCCCTGGGGAAGAAGGTCTCCTCCGTCATCCACGATCTTTCCGAAATGAGGATCGATATGGTCATAATCCTGGATATCATACTTATGGTTCGAAGGCGATACAAACAGAGGATTAAAATATATGACCTCCACGCCAAGACTCTTGATATAGTCCATCTTATCAAGAACGCCCTGAAGATCTCCTCCGTAAAAATTCCTCACATCCATCTGTGAAGGAGGAGTGTTCCAATCCTCCACACGGTGGACAGGCTGACCAATATAAGTGTATTCACCCTCTAAGACGTTATTCGAAGGGTCTCCGTCACAAAATCTGTCCACATAAATCTGGTACATGACGGCACCCTTGCTCCAGTCAGGGGTTGAAAAGCCGGGAAATACAACAAAATCATAGTATTCGTTAGCCTCTGTAACGACTCCCCTTGAATCAAAGAAAACCTTCAAAGATCCAGACCATATCTCGAAATGATATGCGAACTTTCCTCCTGAAAGCTCGATCTGAGTCTCATAATAATCAAAATGTCTTTCCGTTTCTGCCTTGCGCAGGGAATATCTTCTTCCGCCTGCAACAAGCAGAACAACATCGACATTATTCTTGGCTGTACGGAACCTTACGGTGACCGTGTCACCGGACTCAGGTTCTTCAGGACTAAGGAAATTGGAAGTAGTATCGGAATAAAGCGCCCTTGTATTAAATACGGGACGCATGGTTAGAATGTAGCGCTGATCACCAAGTACCTTCTTCCGATGTTCAAGACCCACGAACATTTGTATCCTCCGGAATCATTTGCATGTCTGCAATATTCACAAAAAACCACAACATATTGTAGCCTATTATAATTACTTACACAAGTAAGGCAGATGAAATAAAATCTCCGGGTGAAAAAGAAAAAAGACAGCCGGGGAAGCTGTCTTTTCTCCAGAGAATCTATCTCTTGGGGTATTTCCAAAACAAAATGTATTGGGGGTACATTCATATAGTAGCACCTGACCCCCTGTCTTACTATGCCAAAGATTCACAAACTTCACAGATTCTTAGAATGCTTTTTGTGCATTTCTTACATGTTTGTGGAGAAAAGAGCTTCAAACTCCTCTCTTCCGATCTTTTCCTTCTCCATGAGAAGCTCAGCACACTTATGCAGAACTCCCTGGTGTTCGAGGATGATCTCTTTGGCCTTGCTGTAGCAGTCATCAATTATCGCTCTGACTTCCTTGTCGATCTCACCCGCGATCTCCTCGCTGTGATTCTTCGCATGTGCAAGGTCACGTCCGATGAATACCTCGTCATCGTCGTTGTCATAGCAGACAACACCGATATTGTCGCTCATGCCGTATTTGGTGACCATGCTGCGTGCCACCTTTGTTGCACGCTTTATGTCTGAGGAAGCTCCGGTCGTGATATCGCCGAATATTATCTCCTCTGCGATCCTTCCGCCGAGAGTGACCATGATATCCTGAAGCATCTTTCCCTTGGACCAGTACATCTCATCTTTTTCGGGAAGCGGCATTGTATATCCGGCGGCACCCACACCCGTGGGGATGATGGATACGGTATAAACAGGGCCCACATCAGGAAGGACATGGAACAGTATTGCATGTCCGGTCTCGTGATAAGCGGTGATCTTCTTTTCCTTCTCGGAAATGATACGGCTCTTCTTCTCTGTTCCCATACCAACCTTGATAAAGGCATTATTGATACGGTCCATTGATATGAATCTGTCTCCGCCTCTTGCTGCACCGATCGCAGCTTCGTTCATAAGGTTTTCAAGATCAGCACCGGTAAATCCGGCTGTAGTCCTTGCTATCTTTTCCAGATCCACATCCTCGGAGAGCTTCTTATTCCTTGCATGTACCTTGAGTATCTCTTCACGTCCTGCAACATCAGGTCTCTGAACGGTAACCTTACGGTCAAATCTTCCGGGACGCAGTATTGCGGGATCGAGAATATCCACTCTGTTTGTCGCAGCCATTACGATTATTCCGGAATTCTCGGTGAATCCGTCCATCTCAACAAGGAGCTGGTTGAGAGTCTGTTCTCTCTCATCATGTCCTCCGCCGAGTCCGGTTCCTCTTCTTCTTGCTACGGCATCGATCTCATCTATGAATACGATACAGGGACAGCGCTTCTTGGCTTCCTCAAAAAGATCTCTGACTCTCGAAGCACCGACACCTACGAACATCTCAACAAAATCGGATCCTGATATCGAGAGGAAGGGAACCTTCGCCTCACCTGCCACAGCCTTGGCAAGCAGTGTCTTACCTGTTCCGGGAGAACCTTCGAGCAAAACACCCTTAGGGATACGTGCACCAAGTGCTGAATATTTTCCGGGGTCCTTGAGGAAATCAACTATCTCCGCAAGTTCTTCCTTTTCTTCCTTTAATCCGGCAACATCCTCAAAAGTGATCTTGCCGTCACCGTTTATAAGGTTGAACCTTATCTTGCCGAAATTCAGCATCCGGTTTCCCTGACTCTGATTCGATCCGGGCCCGATGATCGCCGAAAGCAGGAATACCACAACAAATGCAAGAAGTATTATCGGAAGCAGTGTGTTGGTAAACCAGTTGATAAGGGTCCTGTCCCTGATAACGGGATCTACCCCTGCGCTTCGCAGCATATTTTCCGCACCGCTTACATCAGTTACGTATACCCTTTCGATCACTCCGCTTTTGGTGGTGACCGCAACATAACCGGTAGTTCCGGATGAATCGGGGGTGATCGTGGCTGATACTATTTTTCCGGCAGTCAGGTCCGCTGCCATCTGACCGTATGAATAAGTTGCCGAATTACCCTTCAGTGTCTGTGCCAGCCATACGATCAGAAGCACTATAAAGATCAGCCACAGATATGATCTGAAAGGATTTCTTGAGGTCTTTTCCAATTTTCTTCCTCCATGAAGCAGTATCAGTCGAACTTAACCACGCCTATATAAGGCAGATTTCTGTACAACTGATCGTAATCAAGTCCGTAACCTACTACGAACTCATCGGGAATCTTGAATCCCGTATATGTGACATCAACGTCAGTAACACGTCTCGAAGGCTTGTCGAGAAGAGTGCAGAGTCTGAGTGATGCAGGCTCTCTTTCCGAAAGCATCTTAAGCAGATAACTGAGAGTCCTTCCGCTGTCAACGATATCTTCAACAACGAGAACATCCTTACCCTTGAGAGGCTCGTCAAGATCCTTTACGATCTTCACAAGTCCGCTGGACTCGGTGCCGGAGCCGTAACTGGATGCACTCATAAAATCGAGGGATACATCAAGCTTGATGCGCTTGGCAAGCTCGCACATGAAGAAAGCTCCACCCTTGAGAACACATACCATATGAATCTGCTTTCCCTCGTAATCTTTGGTGATCTGGTCTCCGATCTCCTGGATCCTGCGATCAACTTCTTCTTCGGTAAACATTACTTCGATATGATGATCACTCATGTTTTTTCACCTCTAGTCTTAATATATTCTCCGTATCACGGGAAATCTTGGCCGAATCACCCATGCGGTATCCTATGACCCACATGATCTCACTGCCCACCGCACAGACTCTTATGCTTTCCCTCTCATCGGGAGACAGTTTAAGATCGGTAAGATAATCTCCGAGAGATTTGGTTGCCGGGCTGCCATCACTTTTTTTGATCCTGAGATAATCTCCGTCCCGTCGTTTTCTAATCTTTATGAACGGTTTGTCGATGATCCCCTGCTGTGATGCGATGTAGCATATTTTATCATAATCAAAATATTTAGTGTACTTATTTCCGTCATGCGCGGCCTCAGTAAGGCTCTCCAGCTCGTCGTCACTGTATTCGTCCGCTCTGTAATACAGCTCAAGTACTTCGATATCCTCTGCTTCTTTGTTTTCATCCGCAGATGATGCTGAAGTTCTTCGTCTCAAAAGGACCTCATCATGAGATACATCAGCCTTTATCCCATATGGAAGATCCGCATGCTTTCCGGCGTCTCCCTTTGCGAGCTTTAAAACTGCCTCTGCATGAACCTCCCCGATATCCTTTTTCATCGGAGTCAGTTCTGTGAGAAGTTTTAAGACAAGCATCGATGCGATCACATCCGGAAGATCGTTAAGTCCTTTTTTATCAATCCTGAAAAGATCATCACCGGAAATGACAAGCCTGTCACTTTCTTCATCGACCTTTTTTTCAAGGAACGTAAGTATTTCTCTGAGCTTTGAAGATGCGGCAGCGATGTGTTCGGAAGCCATCGCACTTACTTCTTCGGCCTGAGGCAGAATAAGATTTCTTATCCTGTTTCTGGCGTAGGCAGTATCTTCATTGGTCCTGTCCGTTCTAAAGGTTTCTCCCCTGTCCTTCAGGTACTCTTCTATATCTTTTCTGGAAGCCCCCAGCAGGGGACGTATTATTCTTCCCCGCTCCGGTGCGATACCGGAAAGTCCTCTTATTCCCGTACCTCTGAACAGATTAAAAAGAACCGTTTCGGCATTGTCCTCCGTATGATGTGCAACGGCTATGCGCACGCTTCCTTTAACAAGTCCCTGCTCTTCTTCCCATATTTGAGCTTCTTCCTCAAAGCACTCATACCGGATCCGTCTTCCCGCCTCTTCCTCGGAATATCCCATTTCCTTTGATATAGCGGGAATATCCTTCCTGATCTCTCTGAATCTGATACCTTCCCTTTTGCAGATATCTTCTACGAATTTTGAATCTTCATCCGCTTCTTTTCCGCGGATCATATGATTTATATGAACAACACGGATATTGTCTGCAGGAATGAATTCTTTCATCAAAAATAAAAGGCAGATAGAATCTGCCCCGCCTGATACCCCGATGACCAGATGCGGATCACTTTCAGCCATCAGGAACTCATCCATATATTTCTTACAGACGATCTCCGCTTTTAATCCCAACTAATTATCCTCTAACCTGAATATGATCTCGCCTTCGTTGACAAGACCCAGTTTCTCATGGGCCTGCTCCTCGGCATAGGCCTTGGTCTGAACATACTTCTCAAGTTCGTTCAGTTCCTCGGCTCTTTCTAGCTCCGCCGCAATCTGTTCATCAAGTGCCTGATCCTGCTCCTCGTAAACCTTAAGTCTGGATTTTACATCATGGATCTGGATCATAACGACGCCGGTAATAAGGCTGACGATAAGTGCTATCAGCAGGTAACCGGAAGCACCCGATCTTCTGCGGCGCTTCTCCATTGCAGTCATTCTGTTTTTAGATGACCTTGATGAAGCCATTAAATTTCCTCATACATAGCATCTGCTTCTTCCTTTTTGACGGTCTCACGAACATCGGTGACTCTCACTTTCATTTCGCGGTTTCCAAAGGAGATACAGAGTACATCACCGGCCTTGACCTCGGTGGATGCCTTTGCCGGTCTGTCATTGATCGTGACCCTTCCGGCATCACAGGCTGAATTTGCAACGGTTCTTCTCTTGATCAGTCTTGATACCTTAAGGTACTTGTCGAGTCTCATAATACTTTCCTCTTATACAAAAGTGCACCCGCCTTACTTGTATGGCGGGTGCAGCGTATAAACGACTTTCTATCAGTTCAGAGCGTCCTTAAGTGCCTTACCTGCCTTGAACTTGGGAGCCTTTGAAGCCTTAATCTTCATAGCCTTGCCGGTCTGAGGATTTCTTCCTTCTCTGGCTGCTCTCTTAACAACTTCGAAGGTACCGAAGCCAACGAGCTGAACCTTGTCACCCTTCTTAAGAGCCTTGGTAATAACATCAGTGAAAGCCTTAACAGCCTTCTCAGCGTCCTTCTTGGTAATATCAGCAGAATCTGCAATAGCTGCAACCAATTCGGTCTTGTTCATGATATAACTCCTCCTGTATATATGCATAAATGTTATCGTGATCTCTCTTGAAACCACTACACATATTTATACCCACAAATGCCCTATTTGTCAAGGTTTTTAGGGTTTTTGAACGGAAATATCACGTTTTTCGGCACATCCCCAAAAAGCCCGTAAACATGCGGTTTTCTAAGGATTTCTCGGTTCGAGGTCCGTGAACGAAAATGACATGTCTCCGATGCCGTTTTCGACACTTATCGTATAGCTTCTTGTGTTATATCCGGACAGGCTAAGAGTTACCACATGGGAGCCTTCGACCCTTCTGAAGGAGCAGGGGATGATACCTACGTAATTACCATCGACATAGCATTCCGCACCTGCCGGGGCATTGATATAAACTTTATAATATGACGTTGATGTCACCGTATCATCAGTCTGACCTGTATTCTGAGTATCCGTATTCTGCGTTTCGGAATTCTGTGTTCCTGAATTCTGTGTGTCGGATGACTGACCGTCCGCAGTTGTTTCTTCTGGTTCCTTCTCCATCGTTATGCTGATGCCGGCATTTTCTTCACCCACACTAAGATATCTTGTAAGTGTAAGATAACCGTCGCAGGTTGCCATGAGCTGATGAAGTCCGTATGTGAGAGATACTGCAGAAGAGGTGTCTGTTTTTTCACCATCGATAAAAAGAGTTGCCTCTGCGGGAGTCAGGGAGAATAAAACCAGTCCTTCCTTCGGTGTCTCGGGGACAACATCCGAAAGATCGAGAACAGTTTCAAGACCTCTTTTGATCGTCACGGTCCTGTCCACTGTCATTCCGCTTCCGGAGAGTGCGATGTTATAAGTTCCTTCCGGAACAGTAAGAAGCATATCATCGGTAATCTTCTGTATGAACTTGGTTCCGATCTCAATCCAGCCTCCGACAAAATACTCCTGTCCCGACAGTCTCAGATAGCCATGGCCTTTTTCGACGTTCACGCTGAGGACCGTTGAATCCATTCCGTGAAAAGTAAGAACATCCACACTGTTAAGTTCCTGGTATAAAAGCTCTTCCTTACCTGAATAACAGAACAGTGAATCCGACAGTTTATAAACATCCGCGCCTATCGTAACTTCCCGCTTTGTACTGTCAAAAACATACTGGTCCGAGGATGTCTTGACCCATGCGGTGGAAGAAAGTGTCGCTGCTGTCAGGTGTCTCTTTGCCTTAACAAAACGGATGTCTATTATATCGCCTTCCGAGATCTGTCCTATGGAAATCACCTGACCATACCTGTCGTAGAATCCGGTGGTCCCGTCATAACCCAGGGTATATCTTCTTCCAAGTGCCACATTCAGAAAGGTTAGAGTCATCTCCTCGACATTCTTTTTGACGAGAACTGCCGTGTCGATGGAATCATAATCATATGTTCCGTAAAGCACAAATCCCGAATCGGGTTCCTGTGTTTCCCGGCCTGTGGGAAGACCGGAATCCGGAGTACATCCTGTGACCATGGAGACAAAAAGAATACAGGAAAGTAAACAGACCATAAATCTGCTCAGCCTGTCTTTTGATATTCCGTTTTTCCAAAATAGTCTGCTTATCATTTTCTATGGAAGGTCATTTACCCTTCATCTGTTCCACCGGTTTCGGAAAGTCATTACCCCATCATCTGCTTTGCGAGTTTCAGAAGTTCATCTCTGTCATTTTTTTCGGGATCTTCGATAACTGTCTCAAGGAGTTCCTTAAGTATCCTACCCATATCCGGACCGGGACTGACTCCGAGCTCCTTAAGTTCAAGCCCTCCTATAGCCAGTTCCTTCAGGCTGCAGCACTGTTTATTGTTTATGATCTCTTCATATGCTGCCCTGTAGTCATCTATCAGTTTCAGCTTCTCATCACGCATATAGGTGCTCTGTGCCAGAACATCCGCTCTCTTTACTTCGAGGAAGAGCTCTACATCATCTTCAAGAACAGACACAGCTCTTCTTGCAAGGGACATTGTACATGCCTCATTTGCATGATCGTGATATCTTACGAGCCTGCACACCCTGCGGATGGTATCGTTATCAAGCTTCCATCTCCTCATTATCTCTTCAGCCATCTCGGCGGAAACCTTCGGATGACCGTGGAAATGCGTGATACCGTCTTCATCTGTCTTAAGTGTAGCGGGCTTTCCGATATCATGCAGGATCATCGTCAGTCTGACAATCCTGTCATTTTTGGAAACTCTTACCGATTCTATCAAATGCTCACCTACGCTATAACAGTGATGAGGGTGATTCTGAGGCGTTTCCATCGCTCTGTCGAATTCCGGGAAAAAAACGGCCGTAAGTCCTGTCTCATACATATCCCTTATCATCTCGGGATGATCAGATGTCAGGAGACCTATGAACTCAGAGGTTATCCTTTCTGCAGATACTTTGGAAAGAGTTCCTGACAATCCGGAAATGGAGTTCCGCACATCATCATCCATCCTGAATCCGAACCTTGCGGCAAATCTTATCGCTCTCATCATCCTGAGAGCATCTTCCGAAAACCTGTCCTCCGCCCTTCCGACACACCTTATGATACCGTTTTTGAGATCCTCCGTTCCTCCGAACAGATCCACCAGTCCGTCGACATCATTATATGCCATTGCGTTGATGGTAAAATCCCTTCTCTTAAGATCTTCTTCAAGATTCGGGACAAATGTCACCTTATCGGGATGCCTTCCGTCAGTATACTGACCATCCGTCCGATATGTCGTGATCTCATAACCTTCATCACCTATCATTACCGTCACGGTACCGTGCTGAAGACCTGTATCAACCGTTCTTCTGAAAAGCTCCTTTACCTGAAGAGGAAGAGCATTTGTGGTGATATCCCAGTCATGCGGAACATCACCTAGAAGACTGTCTCTTACACAGCCTCCTACCACATAAGCTTCGTAGCCGGCGCTGCTCAGCTTATCAAGTATTTTCTTTGCACCTTCAGGTATATTTATCTTCATAGTAAAAAACGGCCGCAGATCCGGTAAAACGAATCTCACGGCCGTAATAGTTTATCGGTCAGTTTATATCTTATTCGGCGGGAACGGCTACTGCTTCCTCAACGTTTTCCTGAAGCTGCTCGGCAGCTGCATTAAGCGCAATGTACTCAAGATTTCCCTTGGGATCATCCACCGTAAGAGACGTTGTAAGTCCCGTCAGATAATCATCCATCTTCTCTGACTCAATGAGATTCTTAATATTATAATACCACGAAGGCTTTCCTCCGCCTACATAATAACAAACATAAGTAAGAGATATGGATTCGTCAAAGTAGTAATTCACATCACCGGTCTTACGCGCACTGTCTGTCATCCAGGTTTCAAGATCACCGGGAAGTTCTGCTCCTGTAAGTCCCTCGTAAAGACCGCCGTCACCGTTATCGGAATCGGAATACTTTTCAACAAGATCGATGAATGCCTGCTCCGTGCTTCCTGCAGAGGTATATTCGGAGATGATGGCAGCACCATTATCCTCGGATGTGGAGATGATCCTGAGACTTACGGTGTCCTTTTCGTCCATATATCTTCCAACAAATCCTACGACATAGTAGCAGTTGATGGTATCTGCCTCAACAACCGTGGAATCCCCGTTTTTCCTTGAGCTGTCAAGGAGCCAGTTACGGATCTGGTAAACAACTGATGAAGCCTTCTCACCTTCATGAAGATCTCCATCCTGGAAAATACGGCCCTCTGCCTGATCGGCAAGTTCCTTTGCTTCCTTCATGGCAGCTTCGACCTCTGCATCGGAAGGTGTATAGGATCCGTCATCAGCAACAGCTGCACCCTCATCGGCAAGCTCTGTGGGAGCTTCGGGAAGTTCTGCATCTATTCTGGTAAGTCTGTAATCAAAGAGATCATAGTCATCAGCTTCCTCTACATAACGTGCATCGATCTCATCATCTGTAGGTGCAAAGGAATTCTGCTTGTCATCGGAGAACTGCGAAACAAGAAGAGACTCTCTTACAAGAGGCTCGATCCTTCTCGGAGTTGCATACTCGCCAAGAGACTGCTTATAGAGTTCACCGAGGCTTATTCCGGCTTCATCGGCGCTGTCCTTCATAGTCTCTACATAGGTATCATAGTCAGAGGTGATGTCGGCAGTGTAGCCTTCCCTCTTTATTTCATCAGCAAGAGCAACCGTCTGCTTGATACGCTCAACAGCTTCCTGCTCAAAATAATCCCTGAATGTAAGATTTCCGTCATATGTCTCTTCTTCAATGTGAGCACTGTCCATTCCGTAATATGACAGATACTGGCCGTAGCTGTTCATATATGCGTTCTTGACCATATTATAGTTATAGTCAAATTCAACCCTGCTGACATTTCTTCCGCCTATCGTACAGATAGTCTCATGTATTGCCATGTAATGTCTGATGGGAAATGAGAGAATGAATGCGCAAATGGCAGCCAGGATGATGATCCCGGTTATTCTCCATGCAGTCTGTTCCTTCTTTGCACGCTTCTTAGCCTTTGCGCGCTGTTCCATTTTCATATCATAGTGTGTCCTGACAGCTTTCTTTTCTGTCTCTTCTGCCACTACAGCACTTTCATTTTTTTCGGACATGTGAATCTCCTTTCAACGGGTTTTTACCTCTAAACCCCGAACATTTGCCTATTTTATCCCATTTTCGGGATTTTGAAAAGTTTTTTCATAAATATGCGTCATGAGCTCTCTGGCGGCATCAAGCTCAGATACTTCGTACAGCATTCTTGCTCCGACCGCATCTTCGATCTCATTAAAAACAAATCTTCCCCCATCCCGTATAAGATCTATTCCTATATAATCGGCACCTAAGTTTCCTGCTGCTTTCAGAGCCTGCTCACAGATCTCGGGCTCAGGAGTGACAAGCCCGGCACTTCCGCCCAGGCTGAAATTGCTTCTGAAATCTTCCTCAGATCTTCTGAGCACCCCGGCAAGAATGCGGTTACCTAATATATACAGCCTCATATCACATCCGGGCTCATCACACAACTTCTGTATGATCCAGTCCTTACGAGGTATTTTCCCCATTACATCAAGAGCATCCTTATATGAATCAGCCCTGAAAACCATGCTGCCGCCATGTCCTCTTCGGTGCTTTACGACATACGGAGGAGCAAAAGGTATTTCGTCTTCTGCTGTATCACCGCATACCGTAGGCATCACGGGAAGACCAAGCCCTGAGAAGAAGCCGTACTCCAGAAATTTATCGTTCCCAAAACGGACGGTATCCGAATTATTAAATGAGGGGATGCCGTGTTCCTCAAAAAAAAGAGAGATTTTATCGTCCCTCGATCTGTTTATCACATAGGAAATCGCGTCAAGGAAATTCACAATGGCAGTGTTAAGAAGCCCCTTCTCATTCACCCTGAATTCGGAAATAACACGCTCATTAATTTCCTCGGCAGACATGAGCTTCATCCGGATGCCTTGCTCTGCTGCAAGCTCTGTGAGTCTGTCTGCAAACCACTTATTCTTTTCTATATCCTCATATGCATATATGAGAAGCGCCTTATTTTTCATGTTTTTTACTTTGACATAACTTCCAGGATATGAGCCATTATATGCTCTGCCATATTGATACCGGTGCATTCAAGAGTGGTCTTGAAATGGGGATTCGAATTAACCTCACATATGACAGGTCCGTCATTTCCAAAGAGCACATCAACCCCTGCAAAATCAAGTCCTATCGCTTCACATGCTTTTATGGCAATCTCAGCCTGAGCAGGATCTGCTTCGTAGCATTTCATGCTTCCGCCGTTTGTGATATTGGACCGGAAGTCATTGTCATTATAGCGGTACATTGAGGCAACGACCTTACCACCGACCACATTGACTCTCACATCTCGTCCGCCGGACTCTTCAATATATTCCTGCATGATAAAAGGATGCTCTTTAAATCCCGCTATGAGTTCCTCAGCCTCGGCCCGGGATCTGACCAGATGGACCTGCTTTCCGAAGGACCCCCTGTTTTCCTTTATGACCATGGGATATCCCAGGGAGTCTTCTGCCTTGTCAAGGAAGGACAGATCCGTACATCCAAAGCTTGGGTATGCCTTGGGTGACAGGAATGTAAGCGGAGTCATGATCCCTTTTTCACTTAGGGCAATGGCTGTCTGACCCTTATCATCGCATACCTCAATACTTTCGGAAGGATTAAAAAGCCTGAGTCCGATCTTTTCAAGACGTCTTGCAAGAAGTATGTCCTTATCCCAGAAGATGACAAAATCCGGAAGGGGGATTTCACCAAAACCGCTCTGCACACTGCAGAAAACATCCGAAGAAGATTTCATCTCAAGATCGATACCCTTCGCCTTTCCTGCATCAAGGAGCAGTTCATAAATCTCCGTAAATTTATCCCATTTTACAAATGAATTAACTATTAACCAGCCCTTCACGACATTCCTCTCATTCAGCATCCTATAGTTGCCTGATCATCATATGATTTTTGAAAAATACAGACATGACAGATAATACTTCATCCTGCCATGTCTGTAAACTTCACGTTAAGAGATTCAAACTATAAATATCAGCTCTTGCGGAACTGTGCGGGAGTTATTCCATAGGTCTTTTTAAAGAGTCTGTTGAAATGCTCAACGTTCTCATATCCGATCTCTCCTGCAACGGTCTCTATGCTCTTGCCGGTATCCTTTAATAGAGTCTTGGCACGCTTAAGTCTTTCTATACGGACAACATCCTGGAAGGTCTCGCCTGCCTTGTCCTTGATATATTTTGAGAGATAAGGTCTTGAAAGGTGGAATTCATCTGCAAGTCCGTCAAGAGTAACATCGATATAATTCCTCTGAATATATGTAAGGATCTCGACAAGTCTCTCTTCACGCCCGCGGTTAATGTGCTGGTCCGTAGCCACCTTATTTACAACACTGACAAGTGCAGCGGTTGAAGCCTTGATAATATCCTCATTGACTCCGACGCCCCAGTAAGTCTTACCCTCAGATACAACACTGACATATGATGCAGCCTTGGATGAACTGGTTCTGGAGATTGCATGCTCCTCATAACCGGTGAGTTCATAATCAACACCAAGGTACAGCTTAAGCGCATTGCTGACTGAATCGAGTCTTCCGTTTCCTATGGTGGAAACATCCATCTCTCCGCTCTTATCCTTAAAGCTTACTGCTGCCTCGATGCCGCCCTCTCCGAGCTGTTTGTAATGAACGGCTGTAACATCGAAAACAGGTCTTGAAGTGATATATACATCCTCAAAAATCTGGAACATCTCATCGGGCTTGAGCTCTTTGTGTTTCCTGTCGGATACGCCCTTCATGAGATAACCGACCTCTTCCTTCATTGCAGCGGGCAGGCTGAAACCAAACTGCTGCTTGAGAACGAATGCCACGCCGCCCTTTCCTGAGGTTGAATTGATGCGGATAACATCGGATTCATACTCTCTTCCAACGTCTGAAGGATCGATGGGAATATAGGGGATATCCCAGCGCTTTCCGGTCTTGCCCTCCGCACGGTAATTCATTCCCTTACTGATAGCATCCTGGTGAGATCCTGAGAATGCGGTAAATACCAGGTCCCCTCCGTAAGGAGTTCTCTCATGAACCTTCATATTGGTAAATCTCTCATAGTCGGCCCTGATCTTCATGATATTGGAGAAATCAAGTCCGCTGTCGACACCATGTGTGGTCATATTGAGCGCTACTGTCACAAGATCGACATTTCCGGTTCTCTCGCCGTTTCCGAAAAGAGTTCCCTCAACCCTGTCAGCACCCGCAAGTACACCGAGTTCTGCATCAGCAACACCGGTACCCCTGTCATTGTGAGGATGAACCGATACAACAACTCCCTTTCTGTACTTAAGATTATCGGACATATACTCGATCTGGTCCGCAAATACATGAGGCATTGCAACCTGGACGGTTGAAGGAAGATTGATGATTGCCTTCTTTTCAGGTGTGGGCTTCCATACATCGAGAACCGCATTACATACTTCAAGTGCAAATTCAGGCTCTGTCTGCGAAAAACTCTCGGGACTGTATTCGAACATGAAATTTCCGTCGGTCTCATCGGCGAGCTTCTTGAGAAGCTTTGCTCCGTCAACGGCAAGCTTTTTGATCTCGGGCTTTTCCTTTTTGAATACCTGCTCTCTCTGCTCAACGGAAGTTGAATTATAAAGATGAACTATTGCCTTGGGGCAGCCCTTTACTGCCTCAAAGGTCTTGCGGATGATATGCTCTCTTGCCTGTGTCAGAACCTGTATCGTGACATCATCGGGGATCATATCCTTATCGATAAGCGCTCTGATGAATTCAAATTCAGTATCGGAAGAAGCGGGAAATCCGACCTCTATCTCCTTAAATCCTACATCTACGAGCAGTTTAAAAAACTCAAGCTTGGTCTCAAGGCTCATGGGATCGATAAGTGCCTGGTTACCGTCTCTCAAATCTACGCTGCACCAGATGGGCGCCTTTTTGATACGATCCTTCTTTACCCAGTTATGCTCACATACAGGTGGCATGTGATATGTCGGTTTGTATTTTTCACTGACCCTGACCTTGCTCATATTATCTCCTATCCGCGGAATCGTATTATTCCGCACTGCAATCTGATAACGAAACAATATCACTATGAGAATATAAAATCAAGAGCGATTTTAATCTGATTTATTGATTGATTTTATTGTTATATTGCCACAGATTGCCATATTTACTGTGTTTTAGCAAAAAATCAGGCCAATTATGACGCAAGGCAAAATTGACCTGATTTAATATATTCTATTGATTTCTACCATCACGAATGCAGATACTTAATAAAGTTCTCTAAGGACAAGAATTGTAATACCTCTGTTATCTCCGGGCATAATGCGTTTTACCTTGGAGTTATACCTGAAACTGTCGTATATCATGTCACGCAGACTGGTCCCACGGTTAAACCCGTGTATAACCCGGATCTGATATGTTCCGGGGCCCGCAGAGGCAACAGCTTTTTCTACGACCCGTTCCGCTTCATCAGCTCTCATGCCGTGAAGATCAATTTCCACAAATGGCTCGTTCATACGGACTATTTTATCACAAAATGCTATAATACCGTTATGTAACAGTCAATTCTTCAAGGGGGCATCATGAATATCAATCCACTGTTAAAACTCGATTATCCGGATCCCGACGTCATCCGTGTGGATGACACATATTATATGGTCAGTACCACAATGTATTTTATGCCGGGATGTGAGATTCTCAGATCATATGATCTTATCAACTGGGAACATGCCGCATATGTTTATGACAGGCTGGATTCCACACCCGCACAGCAGATGGAAGGCTCAGAAAACATCTATGGACAGGGTATGTGGGCGGCATCACTGAGATATCATGACGGCTATTTCTACATATGCTTCGTTGCAAATGATACTCACAAGACCTATGTCTATACTTCCGCATCCATTACAGGTCCCTGGAAAAAGAGTACACTCAACGGCTTCTATCACGACAACTCCATACTTTTTGACAATGACGGACGTATATACATTGTCTATGGAAATAAGGAAATCTACATCAGAGAACTCAAGGGAATACCCGACAGGGAGGACTCTTCCGATGAAGGAACGAGGCTGATCCTGAGTGATGAAGATTCTGCACCCGAGACGCTCATACTTCGTGATACCGATGAAGTTTATCTTGGATATGAAGGATCACATCTTTACCGCATAAACGGAAAATATTACCTCTTCATGATCCATATGCCCAAATCCACGGGAAAGCGCACCGAAGGTTGTTATGTTGCGAATTCTCCTTATGGTCCCTACTACGGAATGGATGTAATGGACGATGACAGAGGCTTCAGAAGAAGCGGTGTCGCACAGGGCGGTATAGTCTGTGACCCTGACGGAAAAGAATACGCAATCCTTTTCCAGGACAGCGGCGCCGTCGGAAGAATACCCGTACTGATCCCCGTTACATGGAAGAAAATAAATCTCGGATCTCTTGCTGACACATATGTCACTTCCGCAGAGGATAAAACCATCACTCCTCTTGACGGAACATATGAAGCATATTTCCCCATGTTCGGAACTGACAGAAAGATCCCTGAAAGTTTTGAAGTCAGAGATCTTTACCCCGGTTACAGATATACGCCTCTTGTATCCGGTGATGATTTCAAGGACACTTCCAAAATTCCTGGAATAAACGACTCCTTCGGATTCAAAAGCTGCTGGCAGTTTTCACACGAGCCTGACCTTTCCCTGATCACAAGAGATGCGGAAGCAGGAACCGTAACCGTCACAACCGATAAGATCTGCACCAATCTTGTTCAGGCAAAAAATGTTCTGACACAGAGAACCAGATTCCCGGGATGCTCCTGCAGTGTTGAGATAGACGCATCCGGGCTTGGCGATGGAGATGTTGCGGGACTGTGCGTTCTTGAAAGCTGTTATGCATATGCCGGCATCACAAAAGAAAACGGTGAATACTATGCCGTTATGTGCACCAGAACAATAGACGGCGGCATATGGGGAGAAAGACACGATAACGAATCTCCCAGGATTGCAGAGAAGGTTAAGCTCTCTTCACCTAAGATAAAGCTTCACTCCGCAATCTGCTTCGATCATTTGCTTCTTGCAAAAAATGTCGATCCCGACAAAACAGGAAGTCTTGTAAAACTTCCCGAAGAAGATGACACTGCATATTTCGGATATCGTGAGCCCGAGGGAACAAGACATTCGATCGGAACTCCACACAAGCTTGTTTTCAAGCTCGACCACTTTACAGGAGCAAGGATTGGACTGTTTGTCTTCAGCACAAAGGAAGCAGGCGGATCCGCAGTATTTTCAAAATTCAGATATAACTGATCTTACTACAGGGAGGAATGTTAAATGAGATATTCAATAGAGGGTGAACCTTTACCGGTAGTTATCTGTACACTTGATCCCGGTGAGACAATGATCACCGAAAGTGGTGCAATGAGCTGGATGACTCCGAATATGAAGATGGAAACATCAGGCGGCGGAATTGGTAAAATGCTTGGCAGAGCTTTTTCAGGAGAGAATCTCTTTCAAAACCGCTATACTGCTCAGGGTGGTGAAGGAATGATAGCATTTGCATCAAGCTTTCCGGGCTCTATCCGTGCATTCCAGATTGCCCCGGGTCAGGAGATAGTCGCACAGAAGAAGGCTTTCCTTGCATCCACATCCGGCGTTGATCTTTCAGTCTTTTTCCAGAGGAAGGTCGGAGCAGGTCTTGTAGGCGGTGAAGGCTTCATTATGCAGAAATTATCCGGTCAGGGAATGGCTTTCCTTGAGTTCGACGGATTCGTAAAAGAGTATGATCTTCAGCCCGGACAGCAGATGGTGATCGATACAGGCTATCTTGCCGCAATGACCGCAACCTGCAGCATCGATATTCAGACAGTTCCCGGTCTTAAGAATATATTCTTGGGCGGAGAAGGAATCTTTAACACCGTAGTAACAGGCCCCGGACATCTGTGGCTTCAGACCATGCCGGTTCCCCAGCTTGCAGGTTCACTTCTTCCCTACATGCCGACAAAGGGATAAGAAACTTTTGACAGATAATAATGCCCCTGCGGCAATTTTCCGCAGGGGCTTTGTTTTTACTCAATTATCCGAATGGGAATCAAACTGTCTGTAGTATTCCATTTCACCTCTGATATTCTTTACATATTCTCCAAGGTTGTCGCAAAGAGTCAAGCCATTAAATACCACGGGATTTGTGTTTTCCAAATAATCGCTGCATTCCTTGTCAAACCAGTACCATACATTTGTAAGATCTAAAATATTGTACGGTGTCATACCTGCCTCATGATATTTTTTTATTTTCAATGCACGCTGCAAGTATGAATAGTATATATATTCATCTGGCAGTTCTGCCTTTTTTCCATCCATAAGAACAGTATAGATATCATCTTTATTGAATTCAAGAATGATCCTTCTTCTGAAAGCACACTGCCCCAGTTCACGAATAAAATTCTTTGCTCCGTATGGAGTTCCTTCATCTACCAGCTTCTGATATGCCAGGGGAATTATCTTTTCAAAAATAACATCAAGATCCTGAAGTCCATTTTCACCGGGATAAGCAAATCCATAGCATCCGAGAAACAGTCTGTAGATAGGATCATTATTTCCGCTGTCGGATTTATCCAGCATGTCTGCCAGATATTCCATGTGAAGTCTGTCGTAATCAGTGCTGCTTATTCCGGGAACAATGCCATAGTTATTAACTTCCAGATTCTTGTGACAAAGCTCGCATACTTCCATCTTAAGATCAGGGTCATCTGCATCAACTGTCTTTAAATATCTGACGGAATTAAACGGGGGATAATTATCGCCCCTTGCATAGTCAAGATATTCTTCCCGGGTAAATTCCTTTTCAAGTTCCTCAGGAACGTCACTGACTTCTATCTCGACCTTTCCGTCCTCTTCATAACAATCTACTCTTATACCTTTGTATAGATCGTAAGTATCTTCCCATTCGTTGTAGTATTCATCGACCTGATCTTTTTTTATGATCATGCATGATGCTTCCGTCTCATATCTGTTGGTGTACAAAAATCCGTTTTCTACCGGCTTATCGATACCGGCGACCACGAATGAATCAAAATCCTCTGCAACTACTTTATATTTTTCAGTTCCGGAATTAGTTGTAATGATGAGCATTAAGTCTCCCCCTTCTTTTCCGCTTTGATTCTTTCAATCTCTGCACCGATGATATCACCGAGTTCCTTTTCATCTACTGCTATACTCTCTTCACCTGCCACGGACTTATCAGCGAATGCATCGAATTCTTTCTGTTTTCTGTCGAGTATCTCAAGGATGCGTTCATCAACCGTTTCATCACTCAGAAGTCTGTAGACCAGAACATTTCTTGCCTGACCCATACGATAGGCTCTGGATATTGCCTGATTTTCAGTTGAAGGCTTGTACTGCGGTTCACATATTACAACAACGCTTGCAGACTGAATATTAAGTCCCGTTCCTCCGGACTGAATCTGCGCAGGCAGTACCGTTCCTGCAGGAGCCTTGTCAAATTCATCTATGATCTCCTGTCTGCGCGCAGGAGGTACGGATCCGTTTATCGGTTCCACACATACATCCTTCAGCACTTCAGTGACAGCCTTTAATGTATCAAGGAAGAATGAGAATACTATCACCTTCCTGTCATCTTCTTTTGCATCAGCTACTATTTCCTTAAGACGGTTTGCCTTGGATGAATACTGAAGATCTTCTACATTCCACGACACTCTCCTGACCGCCATAAGATTTCCGGAATATAAGGTTCTGACATATACCTCTTCTTCCTGAGGTGTCATGGTACACCATTCCATATTTTCAATCAGTTCAGGAAGCTCTGTAAGCACCTGGTCGCGTTTTCTCCTGTAATATACGGGAGCAACTTTTTCCCTGAACTGAGGTGCATTGGACATGAATGCCATATTCTTTACTGATGATGCAACGTTTGGCTGAAGGATACCCATGAGTGATATCATCTCATCAACATTATTCTCAAGAGCTGTTCCTGTCATGAACAGCATCCTGTCAGTATGAGAGCATAGTTCCTTTACATTCCTTGTTCTTGCAGCTCCAGGGTTTTTAATATAATGGGCTTCATCAACCACGATCATATCGAATCGAAATTCGGGATCCAGCTGAAAATGCGCAGTTGTTTCGTAGGTGGTAACGGCAACATCACCTGCCTGAATCCACTCTGCGAGTGCCTCTTCCCTGCTCTGACCATGAACCTTGATGACAGACAATGTTGAATGCTTTTGGATCTCCCTGCACCAGTTAGTCAGAACACTTGCGGGACATACAACAACAAAATGTGTTGCACCGGTATTTTTAAGTGACACCATTGTCGCAATTGCCTGAACTGTTTTTCCGAGTCCCATCTCGTCACCAAGCAAAACTCTTTTCTGGTGAAGGGCATACCTGACGCCCCACTCCTGATACTTTCTGAGAGTACAGAGAAGGCCACCCTTATCATAGCTTTCTTCCGAAACTTCTTTTGCAAGTTCTTCAGGAAGACCGTATACTTCATCAGAACTTCCGAGAAGGCCCGGGCACACCTCTTCGAGTATTGTGAAATATGAAATGGAATTTTTATTAAAATCTTCCCACACCGTGACAGAGTCTGCCCGGTCTGCCCGCTGCATCCTGTCACAGATTTCACGTGCTTTACTTCCATATTCCCCGCGGAGCATTGCATCCAGTTCATTATATGCTTTCTCCGCTTTCTGCTTGATCTGTGATGATGAAAAGATCCATTTGAAGGTTCCCTTCGAAGGCTCCAGATCCGCCAGATCATATTTGATCTGGCCGGCATTTCCATATATAAGCCCCGATGCCTCTTCAGATAAAGCTTTACACATTCTGTATCTGTATATGGAACTGACAAGCAGAGTGTTTCCTTCAGTCTTTGTATCAGAGCTGATTTTAACACGCAGATCCTTCCTGGCCTGATCTGCAAAATCCTGAGTGATCTTTTTTATGACATGCGCGCCGTTTTCACTTATTCCGTCGATTGATGCAAGTTCATAGGTTCCCCGTGATACAGCATCTGCAATGGTAGTGCACCCGGCATCCTTCAGATTCTTGATACGAAGTCCCGCTCCGTCACGGTTCAGTTCCTCTACGGGAATTCCCTTAAGAATTTCCTGAACCGCTGCGTCCATCATGGCATCAGCTGATTTACTTATCTGAGTCCTGTACCCATCAGGACAATAAGAGATCCTCTGCAGTTCATTAAGAAGACCATTATGTTCATTTGTGATTCTTATCGCGTCATTTTTTGTAAAGGATCTTGCCATTTTCACTCCGCTATTTTGAGGCTATTAATCCGATACCAATTTTAATGTTCAATCGGAAACAGCAGCTCTGTTATAAATTCATATCCATAAGGCTTCTGTACACAGTCAAGTGAAAGTTCTCCGCCATAATTTTCTGTAGCTTCTCTTATGCTCTTTAGTCCGAAGCCGTGATTGATCACATCTGACTTTATGGTTTCAATCAGTCCATCCTTTATAGAGGGCTTGTCTGAACATGGATTTGTCATGGATATCATAAAGAACTTCTCAGTTCTTTTAAAATTCAGATCTATCACTTTATAGGAAGGATCGAGATCACAAAATCTGACATCCGAAACAGCTTCTATTGCATTATCAAGCATGTTGGCCAGAATCTTGCATGTATCAACAGGTGAAAAATCTATATCGGTTATCTTGCCTGAAACTTTGAGATGGACACCAGCTTTTTCAGCTTTTTCCTTTTTCTCGGAGATTATCGCATCGGCTATGGTGTTTTCAGTGTGAGCACTGATATCCGCATTTACGATTGTCTCTCCCATCTCTTCCAGATATTCCTTCATCTTGTCATACTCTTTGTTTTCGAGAAGAAGGAGAAGCACCTGTGTATTGTTCTTCATATCGTGCTTCATTGCACGGATCCTGTTATTTGCGTCGGCGGACGCCTCAAAATATCGTGTCTCGGATTCGATCAGTTCCTCATTGATACGGTTCATCTCCCTGAGATCGTCACGTTCTTTTCTTGCAACCCTTATATAGAAGATCAGGGTAACAAATGCAAGAGCAGAAAGCATGAATACTATTCTGATCGGTTTTTCGACTGGGAGCACACCAGGGTCATCGAGATCGCCGGGAAGGAACATGGTAAATATGTTGAGTATCAGAAATAGACCAATGATGATTGGAAGAGGAAGAGGTTCATCGTCCCTCTTTTTTCTCATCCGTGCGATAAGCCAGAACAGAAGAAATTCCAGAAATATCGCAGGCAGGGATAACATCGGAAGAGATATAACCGGCTGCGTAACCACTATACCGACATTCCCGTTCAGCACACCTGTGCTGTATATCTGATTTCTCAATCCTCCGAATATTGAATTAAGATCTGAAAGTATATCCATCGAGAAAAAGACGACAAAAAATCTGACCCATCTTCTCTCGATCATATTAAAACCTAAGAATATCAGAAACCCAAGCGAAACAAGCAGCAGTGCAATATCATATATCGAAAGCGCATTTGCTGCAGTATCATGACTGACAAACGCATATATAAGCCCGGAAAACAAACCCGTTGCAAGTGCAAGGATATATGCCGTTTTTTTTCTGCGTATCCTGTATCTCAGAACCTCCGTGATAAAATAGACAAAAAGAGGTGCGGAGATCATCGGTGGAAGTATTATGAGAATGATCCGGTAAATATTCATAAGGGTCTCATTCATCTTCCGGTTCTCCTTATGAACTCAAAAAGTTTCTGTTTTGCCGAAGATGCAACGCTTCTTGATATCGGAAGATCATCACCGTTATCCATACATACATCGGTGGTTCCCATTTTCTTTACTCTTCCAAGATTTATATAATAAGATCTGTGACATTTGAAGAAATCTCCGGACATACTGTCTATTATCGTTACAGCCTCGGAGAATTTCATCCTTGTCTCTATGCTGTCATTCGTAAAAACAAAACGCACACAGTTATTGGCCGCTTCTGCGTATACAAGGGATGAGACAGGATATATTACTTCCTCCCCATCCACTTTCAGTACTATCTTCTCTTCGACCTTCAGTTTCTTCTCAAGATCCATCAAAGTTTCCCTGAGCTTATCCATAGAAGCAGGCTTGCTTAAGAATCTGAACGCACTGACTTCATAACCCTCCATAGCCATTTCCGTATGACTGGTCATGAATACTATCGGGATATCTGTCGAATATGTGCGGATGAGTCTGGCAGTTTCCATTCCGTCCATCTCTTTCATCTCAATATCCAGAAAAACCGCATCAAGTTCAAAACCGTTCCTGAATGCGGTGATCAGTTCCTTTCCGTCTGCATACTGAAAGCAGCTTACCTCGCCCTTTCCATAAAGCGAAGAAATGGATTCCGTTATCTGTTTTCTGAATACACTTTCATCATCGACTATCGCGATGCGCATTTTTTCTCCCCATGCCTTCATATATGATATGTGGCAGCCCGGATGGCTGCCACATCAGATCCAATTATGATTTTATCACATTCCTGTTAAAAGAACACCTTTATCCGACAGTCTTGCCGTTTTCAAGCACTATGGTTCTTGTTCCGTAAGATGCGCATTTTTCGGAGTGTGTGACCTGAAGGATGGTCATTTTTTTCTCCTCATTGAGCCTCTTAAAAAGCTCCATGATCTCCTGTGAGGACTTGGAATCAAGGTTACCCGTAGGCTCATCCGCAAGGATAAGTGCAGGATTTCCAAGAATTGCCCTTGCTATTGCAACTCTCTGCTGCTGTCCTCCGGAAAGAGTTGCAGGCATCGCCTTTCTCTTCTCGGTAAGACCTGTGATCTCGAGTATCTCATCAAGCTGATCCTTAAGTTCACTTTTCTTCTTTCCGTTTATGGTTGCGGGAAGCATTATATTATCTGCAACGTTCAGATTCATTACCAGATTATAGAACTGAAATACAAATCCCAGTTTGGAAAGCCTGAGTTTTGAAAGCTTACTTTCCTTAAGCGAACCGATATCCTCCCCGCAGAGCATGATCTTTCCTTCGAAGCTTCTGTCAAGGCCTCCGATAAGATAAAGCAGTGTGGATTTACCGGAACCCGACGCACCCATAAGAGACACGAACTCTCCCTCACTGACATACATACATGCTTCATCCAGAACCTTATTAATGTTGGCGCCCTTTCCAAATGTCTTGCTAACGTTACTTACTTCAATTACGGTATTCATATATTTATCTCCTGTTATCAGCAATCATCACAAATTATCATCCGAATATGATACTCGTGTCAGATTTAGTCATCAGTAATTACTATTTACTCATACTTAAGCTGCTCTGAAAGCTTCATCTTCCTTACGTTCTTTATCGGGAAGAGAACTGTCATTGTAAAGACTATCGTAAGAAGTATCCAGAACTTCACCATCGTGCCCGGATTGAATTCCATTGTCAGAGCGAGAGTCTCTGCAGCAGTGAAGGCTTTTTTAAGAACAAGCAAAAGCAATGATGCAAGCAGACATCCGGATGTTGCGGCAGTCAGTGATGTTATAAGCATCTCCCTGAACAGGATACCTGACAGAGTCTTCTTGCTCATGGATGTTGATATCATTACTGCACATTCCTTCTTTCTGCCTTCGAATCCGAGTAACTGATTGCTGATCATTCCTATACAGGTCATGACTACAGCGACGATTATCACTATGTTATAGATCCTGTTTGACTGTGCATTATCATCTTCGAAATCTTCTATGATCTCCTGTTTGGTCCTGACAGTCGAGACATTACCTACACCATACCTCAGAATCTCATCCCTTGTCTTTTCAGGCTTATCGCATCTTATCATCAGATAACCGGGATTATTATGAAATACACTTATAAAATCATCCTGAGATATGACAAAGTTATTTTTAATGGCTTCATAACTGTCAAGTTTGAAGTAACCTGCAACAGTATATTCTCTTATGATAGGAAATACGCCGGCAGGATTAAATGTTATCTTGAGTGTATCGCCTACTGAATATCCGTTATTATTGCCCCAGCCTTTATCAATATAAATGGTACCGTTTTCTATGACTTCGGGCAGTCCCGTCAGTGCCCAGTACATTTCATATCCGCCATCGGGAACACCAAAAACCTGAGCGGTTTTTTCAAAGGTCTCATCCCCGAAATAAACATAATCCATCTTCTGGTAGATATATTCTGTTTCTGTAACACCGTCCAGATACTCCACAAAGGCAAGATCCTTGGGCTGTCCCCTGAGTTCCGCAACAACATCGCACTGATAGATCTCTGTATCCATCATTCCGCTCATTGATGTTGCCAAGACATACACAAGCATGGTCATTACAGCTGAGGTGGCACATAGTACACCGCTTCCGACAGTGCTCTTTCTGGAGATTGCCTCTCTTGAAGCAAGAGACATCTTCTCTTTACCGAGCTTTTCCGACAGGCTGAAAATGCATGTGGTAACGCCCTTCAGTATCAGAGGGAACAGAAATGCAAGTGCCATTACCGACGTAATAAGGCAGATTGCAGCCGTGACGAATCCTCCGGGAATAAAGAATGTGATCAGTGCGATTCCGGCCATGATATATCCTGTTATTATTCCGTGCTTATTGAACTTATATTCCGTATCCCTGTTATCGAAGATGATATCTCTTATGGATATCTTAAGTGCTCTGAGAACTGCCTTTAACGGAATAAGACATTCTATCGCTATGGCAATAATGACTGTTCCGACAACAAGGGCAATTGATATCGACGGAATTTCAATTTCGATGGTCGATTCGGTAGCCGTCGACACATCAAACAGAACAGCCATCATCGGTCCCCTGATACCCAAGTAAAGAAGCACACCCGGTATACTTCCGAGAAGTGCATACATAACATTCTCAAGAAGCAGTACAATAGCTGTTCCGCGAGGACTCATACCGAAGCTTCTGAGAGTTCCGATGTAAGACATTCTTTCGCTCACTATCCTCTCGCATATCGAGAATGTTATGAATATTACCAGCAGGAAAGCAACCGCAAAGAGGATGAACAGAAAACCAAAGAGCTCATTCATCATTGCTTCCATATCTTCGGTCAGAGCAAAACGCTGTACGTTTTCTGATTTGAACTGTGCCTTGAGCATCTCCTCCGCTTCATCAATCCTGGAATCATCAAGGACATTGATCATGAATGCTCCCGACACGCTCTTTCCGCATGCAAGGATATCTGCTGTTTCATCATTTACGGCACCACTGTAATCACGGAACAGAAGGTTCTTAAGATCATCCTTCGCTATACCGACAACCGTCATTTCCAGAGGATGTCCGGCATTATCGTACACCTTGATGGTATCACCGGTCTCTATTCCGAAATCATTAGCATACTTATTGGTCACGATGATCTCCATAAATCCGAGATCCTCATTATTCATGTATCCCATTTTGGTTGCAAGAAACGGATCAACACCATAGATCTGTAAGGACTCTGCAGTGACCAGATTGTATTCTCCGGGAATATCCTTATATATCGTATTGGAAAAATACCTTACATTTACGCTTTCATTTTCAGGGAATCCTTCCGGAAGAATGGACAGATCAGCCTTAAAAGAACTGACCATGATATCCGCTTCTCCGCTAATTTCCCTGAACAGATAACCGACAAGTCCCTTTTCGGTCTGCGCAAGATCAAAACAGAAAAGAGCCGCAAATGCACAGACAAATATCGAGAATATGACCAGCAGGGATCTGAACGGTTTTCCAAATGTATTCTTTAATGTTGTTTTTAATATAAGATTCATCTCACACCCCCGCACTTCAGTGCCATCTCGAGATTCTGTTCTCGGGCTTTATATACATGCCGTCACTCTGTGCAACATGGAAAGTAGTATAAAATTCATTGATCGAACCAAGTATCGCATTTACTCTTATCACATTAGGACTGTGGGGATCGTATTCCAGCTGAGAGATCAGATCATCGCTGATCTGCTTGATGCACCATATCCTTGCGTAATTTGTAAATAGAAGCTTTCTTTCTTCATCCGTGGATGTAAGGGACACGATGCATTCCATTCCTCCCAGATCCGCATAATTCTCGCCGAGAGTCAGCTTTCCGTCAACATGATATACACCGAAAACAGTAAAATACTTTTCGAAGTATTCAATCGCCTGTTCATTTCTTTCATGCAGTTTGTCCACATCTGCCGATGATATCCACGAAGGATCATAGACACCGTCCTGGTTGAACATTATGCAGTTGCTGTCGAATGCGTGCCCCATCTCGTGAGCGATAACCATTCCCAGTCCGCCCAGATTGGTAAAGTAATCAGCTTTAACATCAAAGAACGGAGCGTTGGTGATGGCAACCGTTATTGTGATGTTATTGAGCGATGGATCATAGCATGCATTGAACATCTGCATGGGCATTGAGATCTCTTTTCTGTCCATGCCTTCTCCAAGGCTTTCCGTCATATCACTTGTCTGCTTCTGTCTGTAAGCCAGGTAAAATTCAAAATAGTCCTTTCCTTTTACATTTCTGTATTCGGCAGGGTCATGTCTTTCGAGGTCACTTCCGGTAACATAAACGATATTATCAAGCTTCTCCAGCAGTTTTCGTCTGGTCGATGAACTCAGCCAGTCAGCATCTGAAATAAGGGTTCTGTATCCTTCTCTTATGTCATCACACATGGAGATAAGTGCCTGATCGGTAGCATCGGAATAATGCTTATCAACATAAAGCGGATCGGTTTCGGCATAATATTCTAAAAGGACCTCATTCATGGCCTGCTCTTCCAAAGAGGCATAATCTACCCTTGCATATTGTGCAAGGTCCTCATATCCGTTCACTATAAATCCGCGGTAATCAGTACCTACGATACACATCTCACAGACCTTGAGAGCTTCGAGATTATCCATGGTAAAGATCTCGTTCAGGCACTCAAGCTGGCCTGGATCAATGATGCCGAATTCATTACAATATTTCAGATCCATTCCTATAGCTTTAAGATATTTATCCAGATCAACGTTAGAGAGGATCTTCTTAGCCTCATCCGCGGAAATTACATTAAAGTACTCATACTGATTCTCAGCTTTGGTGATCTCCATATCGGTATCGTTATAAACATCCATTACCAGATAGGCAAGATTCCTTCCGATATCATCCGATGTCTCATCATCGTGCCCCATGGCCTTAAGCAGACAGCTGCCCATGGTCTGCACAGAATCAAGCGATCTGTACGTTTCCTCCAGATCCTCAAAGTTCACACCCAGCATTCCCGCATACTGCCCAAAGGTTACTATATATTTTCCGGACTCAAAATAATTTGGTGTTATTGCAATATTGAAAATACCCTGACACCCGAAATCCTTCTGGATCTTAGCATCTATCGCGATCAGTTCCTCCATCGAAGAAACTCCGTCAATCTCATGGAACAGGTCATCAAGTATCTGTGGTACGGGAGCATTTTCCTGATCATATGCCATAAACAGGTCATATGCCGTTTTTATAATGTACTCCTCGGTTCCTGCGGCATATCCGCTTCCGGACACGACATCATTAATGATCTCCTTAAGCTGATCCTCGATCATCTTGGAGTTAAATGAGCTGGCGGCAGAACTTTCTCCGTACTCAAACTCAGCATTAGCCAGTGTCTCCTGATTTACATACCAGTAGAAATCATCCTGTGCTCTGACATGGGGAAGTCCCGTCTGTTCAGATGCGGTATTCTCCATTCCCTCGGTTACTTCCGGCATTTCAACCTGACATCCCGAAAATACGACCAGGGATGCTGCGCAGATAAGAGCCGTCAGTCTTTTAAATCTTTTCATGCTTCCTCCTCATTTTTGGTGATCAGATTTTTCGTTTCCACACAAAAACAGCATGGCATATCACGAAATTCTGTGATGATGCCATACTATCACTCATATAACGTGCTGTGTGAAATCCGTGGCGAGTTGCATCGTTTCCGTGGTGAATTGCAAAAAAAAGCGGGGAGACGATTCCGACGCTCACCTGCTCAGTGAACAATGGAACCGTCCCCTCGTTCTTTTTACTTTATCTCCCAAGCATTATTCAGGAGAGTTTTCATCATTCCGGAATGTCAGATCTTTTCTACACCGTCACATTTTGAGATCGTATCTATCGTGCCGTCTTCGTTATATTTGAATTCAACAACGCATACACTTCTGTGGAATAGGCTTCCGCCGGGAAGCTCATCTGTATGATAGAAGAGATATGAATGTCCCTTGTAATCACAGATTCCCGGATGATTGGTGAAGCAGGGGCCCTCTTCCATCAGCACACCTCTGTATACCCAGGGACCAACAGATGATTCGGATGTAGAGTATCCGAAATGCTCATTACGCTTTTCACCTTCTGCAAATCCTGCAAATACCATATAGTAAAGTCCGTTTCTCTTGTAGAACCAGGGGCCTTCACCATAAGTGGTACCTGTCATGTGACTTCCTTTTCCGAAGGACTCCACGGTCATGGGGATCTTAACAACTCCCACACTCTCATCATAAGAGATCATGTCATCATTAAGGATCACATAACGAAGCTCGGGATTTCCGAAATACAGATATGTTTTGCCATCATCATCTGTAAAGACAGTAGGATCGATATCATTCCAGTCACCTTCATCAACAAGGGGATGACCGAGATCCTTGAAAGGTCCCGTGGGTGAATCCGAAACACCTACTGCTATTGCCATACCGCTGTCCTTCTTATGAACGGGGCAATACAGATAATACTTGCCGTTCTTTTCTATTGCCTGGGGCGCCCATGCTCTGTCATCAGCCCACTCGATATCATCAAGAGAAAAGATTTTGCCGTGATCGGTCCAGTTCACCATATCTGTCGTAGAGAAACATCTCCAGTCATACATGGTATAGAAATCGTTCTTCAGTTCATCCTCATCATGAGTTGTGTAGAGATACAGAGTATCTCCGAATACCGAAGGTGCAGGATCCGCGGTGTACATATCCTTAACTATCGGATTCTTGTGATATGTTTTTTCTTCCATATTTCCCTCGCTTTTTTTCGTTATATATCATGGGACAATCCCATTATATCCTTACTGCGGCGCGTAGGGTATCTGCCCGTTTGCTATCGCAGTCAGATAATCCCTGTATTGTTTATAATCAACAAAGCCTGTTATATTAACGATTTCCGGATATCTGAAGCTGTATTCCCTGCTGAATACAATATGGCTGTATTTGGGAACTCTCTTCAGCTTCTTAACTATATTTTCCTCAGAACCATAAATATTGAATATCTCAAAATATGTAAGGAACTGATTGATAAATATCTTCTGCGCCGGAGTATGCTCAAGAGGTATCCGTATGCAATCCTTTTTTAACAAAGGACATCTGATCAGGTAGTTTTGCCCGCTCTCCGATATCATCCACCATCTTTCCCACTTATGCATCGAAGAGACATTGGGGATAGGCTGAACGAGATATACAGGTATTGCTATCTGAACATTACGTCCATTCAGATACTCTTTTACCCATGAAGGCATTTTGGGAGCTATGAGAGGGATATTTTGATCAAAGCCCCTGAAGATCCTACGAATCAGGGGTTTGGCGTAAATATTCTCAAAATATCTGATAGCCATATATGCGGTCCTGAACACGAATGCTGCGATAATGACCGTGACCGCCATGATGAACAGGAATGCTCCCGGAAGATACTTGGCAATTATAAGAAGAACCCATATTCCAAGGAGCTTTGCAATAACCATGAACAGAGACATAAACGGCACAAAAGTGCACACCGGGATCATCACGATATCAATGAATGCGAACATGTATCTGACAAGGAAATAGATCATGAGAGTAACGATCAGAATGAAAAAGCATGCCAGAGCACCTATTCCAAATGACAGACCGCTATTTTCAACGCCTGCTGCCCGGACGATGGATTTAGGTTCCACATTTGCGATCATCTGAGAAACGATCACTACAGTCACAACAATACCGTTCAGTTTCTTCATGTTCTCCATGGCAATACCCATAACCTCAGTCTTGCCCGTGGCCTTCATGAGAAGAGGAAGTCCGAACCAGATAAACAGGAGCCATGCACAGGTCTGGTTTTCAAAGATTCCGAATGAGAAATTGTCCAGTATTTGAAGCTTGGCTATACCGACCTCACGTCCGAGACTGGCACATATTGATGCAAAACTCAGAAGCACCATCGTCCATGAAGTATCTATACCTCCAAAGTATCCGACACCGACAACAGGTGCGACGAAATTTCCGAAGCTTCCTCCAAGTCTTGATGAAAGCTCCGCACTGCTCATGTCATCTGCATTTACAACGGGAGATCCTCCGAATGCAAACATTGCAAAAAGCATACACAGTGTTATGCAGAACAGTAAATATTTCTTATTATTTCTGTAGATTTCCGCAAAAATCTCT
>CAMOZY010000017.1 GCA_946631295.1 uncultured Lachnospiraceae bacterium | reverse complement strand
CTTGTTTCGTATTTTACGGGAAACGTTGAACCGGGCTGGACATCGATTATTATTTCGATATGGTTCCTGGGCGGTATGCAACTTCTTGCTATCGGACTTGTCGGAAAATATGTCGGCAAGACCTATATTGAGGTCAAACAAAGACCCAGATATAACATTGAAAAGGTTTTAACTGATGACTCTTCGGAAGACTAAGGCCAGTATCGTTATAAATGCCATATATGTGCTCGTAGCAAGCGCGCTCTGCATCATCACGATCATGGATGCCGCTGAGGGATTCGGTTTTTCTTATTTACCGGGTCTTATAGCGTTTGCTGTCATTATGGCGCTTGGCCTGGGCCTTAAAAAGGTTCTTTCCTTTACTGCAGGTTCCGATAAGTTCAAGGCTCTTGCCGAAAAAGGAGATCTTATCGGTATTATCATTTTTGCGGTACTGCTTGTTTTCTCGATCATTTTCAGGTTCGTTTTTTATTCATCGAACGGACTTGGCGGTAATGTGTATTTTGAACTTGCCAAGGTTACCGGCGGGGAGATGAGACACTATGTTCATGCTTCCGATGACTGGTATCTTACAATTCTCCACGGAATCTTTTTTCTTTTCGGGAACCGCGTCTTTATAGCAGCAATATTCAACTGCGTTCTGCAGCTTGCCGCAGTGATCCTTGGATTTGCGGCATTCAGAAAAATGCTTGGTATCGTTCCGGCTCTGTTCTTTACCGCGTTCTGGACTATCACGGGTTTTTCTGTTCATGAATCACTCACTTTAAATTCCAGAAATCTTGTATTTTTACTCGTAACGCTTACTCTTTTTGTTCTCAGCATCTGTATTCCTGCTTCAACAGGCAAGTTTTTCAGTTATCTTATTTCGGGACTTCTTGTCGCAGTCTGTATTTATGCGGATATCGCAGGACTTGTTCTTATTCCTTTTGTTTTCGGTATTCTTTTAAATGATTTGAGTGAAGAAGATGACAACAGCTTCGGACTCAGGATGAGCAAGATGTTCTTTACTCTTGTATCTGTTGTGTTTGGCCTTGTTCTTCTTATTTTTGTTGATTCGTATCTGACTTCTTCGAATCCTTTCACAACGCTGTCTTCAATATGTTCACTCTATAAGCCGTCCGGTATGTTCTCACTTGGTTTCTCGTATATGACTTCATATGACGAGATAGTGATAATGGCATTGATCACAGCTCTTGGAATATTCGTCTGTTTCTTCTCGGAGGAAGAAAACAGGCTTATACTTATGCTTTCCATGATCATGATCCTTATCATCAACAATTTCGGGATGACTTATCTTGAAAATGACGGAAGAGAAATCTTCTTTATGCTCGGTGCACTGATCGCAGGTATTTCATTCAGGGAACTTTTTCCTGCGCAGATTACGGGTGACGTTTTCAAAGCGAGTGCCGAGATGTATGACAATGAATTTTCAGCTCCCGATAAGGGCTATGTTCCTTCTGGGCTTAAGAATGCAGCACCATCGATTGAATTTGACGATCTGTCTGATCTTGATATAAAACCGGAACCTGATCCTGTATCTCCAGAAACTGGTGAAGAGATGCAAAGCGATTCAAAAGAGGCTGTCAACAGCGAGTCATCGGATAAAGGTTCTGCAGGAAATACTTATGATGGATTTGTACAGCCTCCTGTAAGTGATGTTCAGCCGTCTGCAGTTGGTGCACAGTCTTCGGTTTCAGCCGCTCAGTCAGCTTCATCGGATTCACAGTCATCTGCAGAAACTCCCAGAGAATATACTCCCATGGAGATGTTTGATGCGGTGATCCTTCCAAGGCCAGGTCAGGATACCAAGCCTCATATTTCACAGGGCCAGCTTACATCACAGGCAATTCAGGCTTCACTTCCTCCCGAGCAGCCTGCAGAGGCACCTGCAGCAGTTCCTTCGCATGCTTCACAGGTTTCATTTGCTTCGGGAACCACAACTGAAAATGTAGATACTCAGACACTTCAGCAGACTTCTTCTGCTGAAACTACAGCAGAACCTGAAGAGAAGAAAAAATCCGTTTATGTCCCTTACGGAAAGCCTCAGCTCAAGCCCGAGTACAGAAGAAGACCCGGTGCATGGATGCAGGCTCTCAATGAGAAAAACAAGGCGGCAGGCGTTTCTCAGGAAATAAAACTGGGAACTCAGAATAACAAAGACGACGAGGCAAAGTCTGATTCAGCCTCTGTAAACGATCCGGCAAAAGTAAATGGTCCGGAAGTAAAGACAGTTCAGACTAAAACAGGCGTATCGGATGCTGATGAGGTTCAGTCCGCAGCATCTCAGAAAAATGAAGCAGGTAAAGAGAGCGCTCATGCTCCTGAAATTGCTCCAAACGGTGCGGTTCTGCTCGAAAATCCCATTCCTCATCCCGCAAGAAAGACAGAGCGTAAGGTGATGGAATACGATGTTGATCTTAATGATTCTAATTCCGATTATGATATTACGATATCGGATGATGACGATTATGATGTTTAAAGGATTTGTGTATTAATGGCTCAGCGTACTACCGGAAATAACAATCAAAGACTGGGTGGAGGCAGCAGAAATGCTGCACCTAACCGTAATACTTCACAGGGCAGAAGATCATCAGGTAATTCTGCTGGACGTACTTCAGGACATGCTCCGCAGAGGAGACCTGCACAAAGTGAACCTGAAAATGACGGTTCCGAGAAGGTTCTTATTACTGTAATAATCATCGGCATCGTTCTTTTCCTTTCACTCTGTACTTTCGGAATTTGCGGTAAATTTGGTGAGAGCGTTGCTTCCGTTATTTTTGGAGCATTCGGTTTTGAAGGCTATATAGCACCTGCTTTTATCGGCGGACTGATCATATGGTGGCTCTACAGAAATGACGATGATCCTGTACTTCCCATAAGAATGACAGGAGCTGTATGTCTGTTCCTTGTATTCGGTATCTTTTCCGAGATGCTGTCAGGCAGTGCAAAGGAGCTTGCGGCATACAGTGCGGGAGATGTCTACAGACTTTCTTTCGTAGGAAAAAACGGAGGTGGTGTAATCTCCGGAAGCCTGTCCTATCTGATGTACAAAAATATCGGAACCGCAGGTGAAGTGATCATAAGTCTGCTTGTTCTGATACTGAGTCTTTTTGCGATAAACAGACAGTTCTTCTCCGAATTTTTCAGGAACATCCTGACAGGTGCCGGTGAAAGAACCGGAGAACTGATCTCGGAATCCAGGGCAAGGAGTGAAGAGCGCAGATTAAGAATTGCCGAAAGCAAGAGATTTCCCGAACTTCCGGATAACGGAGATGACAGGGAATATACTGAAGGCGAAGATGCACAGCTCCCTGCTTCAAGAGAAGCGCTCACCGTTACCGAGAAGATAAACAAAGAGCGCGAAGGCAGGAAGAAAGAGGTTCTTTCAAGCGTTTCAAACGGACTTGAGAACTGGAAGAATAATGTTAAAAAGAGAACTGAAGAAGAGCATCTGAAAAAAGAGCAGAATAAAAAGATCCGCCAGGAAACTGAGGATGCAAGAGATATTCTGAAGGTTGAAAAAGCTCCTGTTCACGGTGCGGCATTTGAGCCTAAGCATACCGGCGAGATGCATCAGATGAATTACAGTGAACCGGATCCGGATGATTATTATGAAGACGAGCCTGAGTACAACGAAGCTCTGGGCGGATGGGATAATCCTTCAAAGAGACCCGGCAGCCTGCAGCAGAAAGCCGCTCAGTATGAAGACACAGAAGAGTATTCCTCACAGGATGAGTATTATCCCGAGGAAGATACAGAGCCTGAAGAGCTTTCATTTGAAAAGGTTCAGATAAAATCAGAGCATAAGATCAGGATTTCCGGAGATGAGGAAGTTAATACGGTACCTGTTACTGATGCAGACCCTGTCTCAAATACAGAATCCGTATCATATACAGAGAACGTAAAGGTTCAGAAGCCTGCAGAGAAAGTTGCCATTGTATCACCTTCTTCAAGGGGCACAGCTTCAAAACCTGCAAAGCCTTCTAAAGGCGGTAAGTTTGTTTACAGGGCACCCGGACTTGATCTGCTTAAGAAGAACGGTTCTTCCAAGGTTGATGCCGCAGCTGAGATAAGAAATGTACAGACAAGGCTGATCGAGACACTGTCATCGTTTGGCATCGAAGCCGAGATGGGTGCTTACAGTCAGGGGCCTACGGTTACAAGATATGAATTCACCGTAAGTCAGGGAACAAAGCTTTCCAAGGTTGTAGGCCTTTCCGATGAGATCAAGATGGCGCTTGCCGCTACTGACATAAGGATTGAAGCTCCTATTCCCGGCAAGAGTGCAATAGGTATAGAGGTGCCCAATTCATCGGCGGTTCCTGTTTTTCTGGGAGATCTGCTTTCGAGCACGGATTACAAAAAATCTTCGGATCCTCTTTCCTTTGCCGTAGGTAAGGATATAGAAGGAAGAACGATAGTATCCAATATTGCCAAGTTCCCCCATGTTCTTATTGCGGGAACAACCGGTTCCGGAAAATCGGTATGTATCAATACATTGATACTGAGTCTGCTGTATAAGTCCTCACCTGAAGATGTACAGCTGATACTGGTGGATCCCAAGGTTGTTGAGCTTAAGGTTTATAACAATATTCCTCATCTTCCTTTTGATGTTGTGACCAAGCCCAAGGCAGCTTCCGAGATGCTCAAGTGGTCCGTAAGGGAGATGGAGAGAAGATACAGAGCATTTGCCGACAGGGAAGTAAGGGACATCGAAGGTTATAATCAGTATGTTGAGGATGTCAATTCCGGCAGGAGAGATCCTTTCCCTATCGATCAGCATGATGAAAGTACTTCGCTGGCACCGGCACTCAGAAAGCTTCCGAGAGTCGTTATCATAATCGATGAGCTTGCAGATCTGATGATGGTTGCTGCCAAGGAAGTCGAGGAATCGATATGCCGTCTTGCACAGCTTGCAAGAGCTGCGGGAATGCATCTTGTAGTTGCAACACAGCGTCCCTCTGTCGATGTTATCACCGGTCTTATCAAGGCTAATATGCCCAGCCGTATAGCTTTTGCGGTATCGAGCGGTGTGGATTCGAGAACTATACTTGATACTGTCGGTGCAGAGAAGCTTCTCGGAAAAGGAGATATGCTTTTCTATCCGCAGGGTAAGATGAAGCCTGACAGACTTCAGGGAGCCTTTGTATCGGATGAAGAAGTAAGTAAGGTTACGGGATATCTCAGAGGCATAAGCAACGATCCTTCGTTCCATAATCCTCTTGCGGATGCGGATGGTATAAATGAGCTGAAGAAGACTATCAAGGATATAGAGGCGGGAATGGATCCCACTCCTTCATCAGGAACTTCATCTGCTGCATCCGGGCAGGGTTCCTCTGTTTTCGGAGATGATCTTTTTGCAGAAGCAGGTCTGTATATAATCAGGAGCGGAAAGGCATCTATAGGTTATCTGCAGAGAGTTCTGAAGATAGGCTTCAACAGAGCTGCCAGGATAATGGATTATCTTGCTGAGTACGGAGTTGTAGGTCCTGAGCAGGGTACCAAGCCAAGAGATATACTTATGACAGAGGATGAGTTCAATGTTCTTCTGCACAGTAAAGACACGCCTCCCGAATGATCCTCTTAATGACAACATCATTTGCCGTCATCACATTATGAACGGTTGAAATTTTTTACAGGTGGTAAAGGAAATGAAATCAGATATTGAGATCGCACAGAGCTGTGAAATGCTCCCCATTACAGAGGTTGCAAAAAGAGCCGGAATCGATCCGGAAGACCTCGAGCTGTACGGAAAGTATAAGGCAAAGCTTAGTGATGAATGCCTTAAGAAGATTTCCGGCAATAAGAACGGCAAGCTTATACTCGTTACCGCTATCAATCCTACTCCCGCCGGAGAGGGCAAGACTACTGTAACAGTAGGACTTGGTGAGGCTTTTGCGAAGATTGGCGAAAAGGCGATAATTGCACTCAGAGAGCCCTCACTCGGCCCCTGCTTTGGAATAAAGGGCGGCGCTGCAGGAGGCGGAATGGCTCAGGTTGTTCCCATGGAGGATCTTAACCTTCATTTTACCGGAGATTTTCATGCCATAACATCTGCAAACAATCTTCTTGCAGCTCTTTTGGATAATCATATCCAGCAGGGTAATGAAAAGCGCATCGATTCCAGAAGCGTAGTATGGAAAAGATGCATGGATATGAACGACAGAAGCCTTAGGAATATTGTTGTGGGTCTTGGATCAAAATCTGACGGCTTTGTCAGGGAGGATCATTTCGTTATCACCGTTGCAAGTGAGATCATGGCAGTCCTTTGTCTTTCAGAGGATCTTCAGGATCTCAAGAAAAGACTCTCAAGGATAATCGTTGCATACGATCTTGACGGTAATCCCGTTACTGCAGGAGATATCAAGGCTGTCGGAGCTATGACCGCACTTCTCAAGGATGCGATAAGACCTAATCTTATCCAGACACTTGAGCATACTCCCGCGATCGTTCACGGCGGACCTTTTGCAAATATCGCTCACGGATGTAATTCAGTTATAGCAACAAGAGCTGCTCTTAAACTTGCAGATTACTGTATAACAGAGGCAGGATTTGGTGCAGATCTCGGAGCTGAGAAATTCTTCGATATCAAGTGCAGACAGGCAGGTCTGAAGCCTGATGCAGTTGTTCTTGTAGCAACAGTTAAGGCACTCAAGTATAATGGTGGCGTTCCCAAGACAGAGCTTGGCACAGAGAATCTCGAAGCTCTCGGAAAGGGAATAGAAAACCTCGGAAAGCATATCGAGAACATTCAGAGCTATGGACTTCCTGTTATTGTTGCTCTCAATGCATTTGTAACGGATACTGAAGCTGAGATCTCCTTTATCAGAGATTACTGTGCTAAGAAGAACTGTGCAGTGTCTGTTGCAAGAGTCTGGGAGAAGGGCGGAGAAGGCGGAACCGAGCTTGCAAAGATGCTTATTGATACAATAGGAGAGGGTAAGGCTGATTTTAAGACTGCATATCCCGATGAAATGCCCATCAGGGAAAAGATTGAAACCGTTGCAAAGAAGATCTACGGAGCTGACGGCGTCGAGTTTTCATCAGAGGCAGTCAAGCAGATAAAGAAGATCGAGGATATGGGATTTGGAAATCTTCCTGTCTGTATGGCAAAGACTCAGTATTCACTTTCCGATGATCCTTCGCTTCTCGGAAGACCTGAAGGATTCAGGATGCATGTCAGGGAAGTTTATGTAAGCAGCGGTGCAGGATTTGTTGTTGTTCTTACCGGAAGCATAATGACTATGCCCGGACTTTCCAAGTCACCTGCAGCATACAATATCGATGTCGATGAAAACGGTAAGATCACGGGACTGTTCTGATAGTAGGTTAAAAGGAGTACAAAATGGCTAAACTTATAGACGGAAAAGCAATATCCCAGGCTGTTAAAGATGAGATCAAGGCTCAGACCGAAGAACTTGCAGCTAAGGGCATAACCGTAACTCTTGCAGTTATACTTGTTGGTGAGGATCCTGCATCACAGGTGTATGTGAAGAACAAAAAGAAAGCCTGCGAATACTGCGGAATAAGATCACTTTCATATGAACTTCCCGCAGATACAACCGAAGGAAAGCTTCTTGAACTGATCGAGGAACTTAACGGACGTGATGATGTTAACGGCATTCTTGTACAGCTTCCTCTTCCTACAGGAATCAATGAAGACAAGGTTCTTGATGCTATTTCGCCGCTTAAGGATGTTGATGGTTTTCATCCTGTCAATGTTGGTAAGCTTTCCATCGGAAAGAAGGGTTATGTCAGCTGTACTCCTGCCGGTGTAATACAGCTTCTCAAGCGCTCCGGAATTGAAATTTCCGGAAAGGAATGTGTTGTTGTAGGAAGAAGTAATATAGTCGGAAAACCCATGGCTATGCTTCTTCTCAGAGAGAACGGCACTGTAACTGTAACTCATTCACGCACAGCTGACCTTAAGAGTGTGACAAAGAGAGCGGATATACTTGTAGTTGCTATAGGAAAGCCTAAGTTTATCGATGCTTCTTATGTGAAGGAAGGTGCGGTTGTCATCGATGTAGGAATTCACAGAAATGAAGACGGAAAGCTCTGCGGAGATGTTGATTTTGATTCCGTGGAACCTGTTGCTTCCGCAATAACTCCGGTTCCCGGCGGAGTAGGCCCCATGACTATTGCAATGCTCATGTACAATTGCCTTTCATCTGTATGGAGCTTTGACTGATAAGCGGTATGAGCCGCAGCAAATATGAAATGTGAAATATGCGGAACCGAGATACCTGAAGGTACTCTCTACTGCCCCAAATGTGGCAAGGATGTTCATATAGTTCCCGATTTTACGGAGTTTGCCGAAAAAAAAGCAGAAGATACCGTTAAGAATCTCCTGAATGATCTTGACGGAGATGAAGCTGATTTCGGAAGATCCCCGGAAGGAGCTAATGACGAGAGACCAGTCAGAAAGGTCGAAGTTCCTGAAGAACAACCAAAATCTAAATACGGATGGATAAGGTTCGCTCTGCTTGCTGCAAGCATCATGATCCTGGCTTCTGTATCACTCGGATTTATTAACAGATCATCCAGAACGGATTTTTTGCTTGAATCCGCAAGAGAAGCTGCGATAAGCGGTGATCCTGCCAAGGCAAAGGCTATTCTTGAAGGTATAGAGGCTAAGGATGCTTCTGATGTCGACGCGCTGATGTATCTGGCCAAGCTGTACAAGGAAGACGGAGATATGGTCAAGTATGAGAATCTCCTGATCTCCATGATAGGAATGCCCTTTGCAACATCGGATCAGAATGCAGAAAGCTATGAGATGCTCCTTGCAATATATCTTAACAGCGGGGATTATGTTTCAATGGCTGATATCCTTCTTGGCTGTAATAATGCCATGATAAGGGATAAGTATATTGATTACTGCATAATGAATCCCGAATTCAGTCTTGACAACGGATATTATGGGACGGACCAGATATTTAAGATAACCATTCCCGGCAAAGGAAGGATATTCTATACACTTGACGGTTCGGATCCTGATCTGTATTCATCGGAGTATACGGTCCCGCTTCTTCTGACTAAGGGAGAATATAATTTCAAAGTATGTGTTCTCAATCCATACGGTATATGGAGTCCGGTGGCAGAGAGAAATATAATAATCCAGAGCGAGGAACTTTATGAGGCTATAGAGCCTAACGGAGGACGTGTTCAGAACGAGGCTGAGACACAGACGCCTGAAATAATCTTTGGAGAAGACGGACTTATATATATTGACGGCATACCGTTTGTACTCAATGAAAATGGAGAACTGCTATTTTATACTCCGGATGAAAATATTCCGGCTGATGATGGAGCAGAAGCTGTTCCCGCTGAATCTGTGACTGAGGAAGCAGAAACTGAAGTGCAGGCTGAAGCACAGACTGAAGCACAGACGCCTGAAGAGGGCAATATAACAGATCAAAATTAAACCGTTATGAGGTAAAATAAAAGACGGTTTCTGGTGGAGAAAATACATTAAGGGAAAGGTAAACAAAATGTACAAGATCTTAACAAAATCCTATCTGACCGACAATATCATCAGAATGGAGGTCGAGGCAAAGCGTACTGCAGACAGATGTCTTCCCGGACAGTTTGTCATTGTAAGAGCTTCATCCGACGGAGAGAGAATTCCTCTCACCATCTGTGATTATGATCGCGAAAAGGGAACAATAGTACTTGTGTTCCAGACTATCGGTGCATCTACGACTCTTATGGCAGATCTCAAGGAAGGCGATTCCTTTACAGATATCGTGGGTCCTCTGGGATGCCCTTCAGAACTTTGCGAAATGAGTGTGGAGGATCTTAAGAAAGAAAAGATAATCTTCATAGCAGGCGGTGTCGGAACGGCTCCTGTATATCCCCAGCTTAAGTGGCTCAAGGAGCATGGTGTTCCTGCTGATGTAATAATCGGTGCAAGGAATAAGGATCTTGTCATTCTTGAGGATGATTTTAAGACAGTTGCGGAAAATGTATATGTTACTACTGATGACGGATCATACGGAAGAAATGGTAACGTTTGCGTATGCCTCCAGTCTCTTATCGATGAGGGTAAGAAATATGACAGATGTGTCGCTATAGGTCCCCTCATCATGATGAAATTTGCTGTTCAGCTTACCAAAAAGCTTCAGATTCCTACCATCGTTTCAATGAACCCGATAATGGTAGACGGTACCGGAATGTGCGGTGCATGTCGTGTACATGTAGGTGATGAGATCAAGTTTGCATGTATTGACGGACCCGAATTTGACGGATGGCTTGTTGATTTTGATGAATCCATGAGACGTCAGGCTATGTATAAGACTGAAGAAGGCAGAAAGCTGCTTGAACTTCAGGAGGGTGCTACACATCACGGTGGATGCGGAAATTGCTAAATAAGGAGATACGATAAATGGAAATCGATGTAATGAAGAAAGTACCTGTCAGGGAACAGGAAGCTAAGGTAAGAGCTACAAATTTTGAAGAGGTCTGCTACGGATACACCCTTGAAGAAGCACAGGCTGAGGCGAGCAGATGTCTTAACTGTAAGAATGCACAGTGTATGAAGGGATGTCCCGTATCTATCGATATTCCCGGATTTATTCAGCAGATCAAGGAAGGCAATATTGAGGAAGCATATAATATCATTTCCAAATCCTCGGCACTTCCTGCAGTATGCGGAAGAGTATGTCCTCAGGAAACACAGTGTGAAGGCAAGTGCGTAAGAGGAATCAAGGGAGAAGCTGTTTCAATCGGCAAGCTTGAGAGATTTGTTGCCGATTATGCAATGGAGCATGGTCTTAAGCCTAAGAAGGAAGCTCCCGATAACGGAATAAAGGTTGCTGTCATCGGTTCAGGTCCAAGCGGACTTACATGTGCCGGAGATCTTGCGAAGCTCGGATATGACGTGACTATCTTTGAGGCTCTTCATCAGGCAGGCGGTGTTCTTGTATACGGAATTCCCGAGTTCAGACTTCCCAAGGAAAGAGTTGTTGCAAAGGAAATCGAAAACGTTAAGGCTCTTGGTGTAAAGATAGAGACTAACGTTGTTGTAGGAAGAAGCGTTACCATTGATGAACTTATGGAAAAGGAAGGCTTCAGGGCAGTATTTATCGGTTCCGGAGCAGGACTTCCCAGATTCATGAACATTCCCGGTGAAACTCTTAACGGCGTATTCTCCGCAAATGAGTATCTTACCAGAAGCAATCTTATGAAGTCCTTCCGCGAGGAGTCACCTACTCCCATTATGAAGAGCAAAAAGGTTGCTGTAGTCGGCGGCGGTAATGTAGCTATGGATGCTGCAAGAACCGCTCTCAGACTTGGAGCAGAGGTACATATAGTTTACAGAAGAGGCGAGGAAGAGCTTCCTGCAAGAGTTGAGGAAGTACATCATGCCAAGGAAGAAGGAATCATATTCGATCTTCTTACCAATCCTACCGAGATACTCGGTGATGAAAAGGGATGGGTTAAGGGTATCAGATGTGTAAAGATGGAGCTTGGTGAGCCCGACGAATCCGGAAGAAGAAGTCCTCAGCCTGTTGAAGGTTCAGAGTTTGATATTGATGTTGATACCGTTATCATGTCTCTCGGAACTTCACCTAATCCTCTTATATCCATGACCACAAAGGGACTTGATACCAATAAGAGAAAGTGTATCGTTGCCGAGGAAAATACCGGTAAGACATCCAGAGAAGGCGTATATGCGGGAGGAGATGCGGTTACCGGTGCAGCTACCGTTATCCTTGCAATGGGTGCAGGTAAGGAAGCAGCAAAGGCAATTGATGAATTCATAAAGGGATGATCGGATTTCAGCACATCGGAGGCTGATTATATGTCTGATGATGATAAGGATTTAAGCACAAGCTACGGTTTTTCGGAAGAACCTGAAATCGAAGAGGCATTTTCCGAAGAGCCGCAGCACAGAGCTCCCTATATAAAAAATAATGATAAGGCCACTGATTACAGATCAACAGGTTTTCTGCTAACGGGTTTCGGCGGCCTTGGCATTATTTTTGTTGTTCTTACGGTACTTGGCGTAATCCCGGAATTTCTCGGAAATCCCTATCTTACTTACGGTGTAATATTTGCTGTATTTGTTCTTTTCCTTGTTATGGGCATCATATCCATAAGAAGTGCGGGCGTGTTTGAAAAGAGAGCAAAATCAGATCATTCACTTGAAAAGAGAATTCTTGGTTTTGTGGAAGAAGAGCTGAACCGGGAAAGCATAGATGAGAAAGCCGGAGTATCTGAGGACGATGAGCCGGAGATACTGTATTTTAAGAGAACTGATACATTGAAGAAAATGATCTGTAATAAGTTCGTTGGAATAGATCCGGATTTTCTCGATACTCTTATTGATGACAAAATCTATGACATGATCTTTGACGGAGACAACGAATGAATATCAGTATCATTTGTGTCGGAAAGATAAAGGAATCCTTTTACCGTGAAGCGGTTGCGGAGTATTCAAAGAGACTTTCCGCATACTGCACATTCAGGGTTATAGAAGTAGAGGATGAGTCCGACCAGGGCTTTTTGTCCGGTGATGCATCCTTGATCCTGTCTAAGGAAGCAGAGAGGATACTTAAAGCTGTAAAACCCGGAATGTATGTTGTGACTCTTGAGATTAAAGGGAAAAAGACTGATTCCGAAGGCTTTTCAAAAATGCTTTCAGATCTCTTTGTTTCGGGAAAGAGTGATATTGCTTTTATCATAGGCGGGTCTAACGGACTGGACAGATCTGTTTCCGAAAGAGCGGATATGCGGCTTAGTTTTTCTGATATGACATTCCCTCATCAGCTTATGAGGGTTATACTGTCCGAACAGATTTACAGGGCATTCAGGATCATGCGCGGAGAACCGTATCATAAATGAGAAAGAAAGAACTTGCTGCCGAAGTTATAGAGAGGCTGAAAAAGGAATATCCGGATTCTGTTTGTACGCTCGATATAGGGCAGGCATGGCAGCTTCTCGTAAGCGTAAGGCTTGCAGCACAATGTACGGATAAGAGAGTGAATGAAACTGTTCCTGAGCTGTTTGCAAAATATCCGACTCCGGAAGCGCTTGCAGCTGCAGATATAGAGGATATCGAAAGGATAGTTCATCCCTGTGGTCTGTATAAGACAAAAGCCCGTGATATTAAGCTTTGCATGAATAAACTCTGCACTGAGTTTGGAGGGAAAGTTCCTGATACCATGGAAGAACTGTTGTCTCTTCCGGGAGTAGGAAGGAAAAGTGCCAACCTGATACTCGGTGATATTTTCGGAAAAGAGTCATATGTATGTGACACACACTGCATCAGGCTCACGGGAAGAATCGGACTTACCGATGGATCTAAGGATCCGCTATCCGTGGAGATGCAGCTGAGGAAGATAATCCCTCCGGATGAATCGGGTGATTTTTGTCACAGACTTGTTGACCATGGAAGAGCCGTATGCAGGGCCGGAAAGCCGTCATGTGAAGAATGTGTTCTGAATGGTATCTGCAAAAAGAAGATCTGAGATCCGAACTTTTTAATATTTTGAAACTAAATAAACGCAATCTGAAAGGAGATCTTTATCATGAGAATGGTGGACATCATAACCTCAAAAAGGAACGGGAATGAACTCACTGATGACGAGATCTCTTTTTTCGTCAGAGGATATACAAAAGGTGAGATTCCTGATTATCAGGTATCTGCTCTGATGATGGCAATATATTTCCGCGGTATGAATGAAAGAGAAACTCTTACTCTTACCATGGAAATGGAAAATTCCGGAGATAAGCTTGATCTTTCCGCAATCAACGGGATCAAGGTAGATAAGCATTCAACCGGCGGAGTCGGAGATAAGACATCACTTGCTCTCACCCCCATTGTATCTGCATGCGGAGTTCCCATCGCCAAAATGAGTGGCAGAGGTCTCGGACATACGGGCGGTACTATAGATAAGCTTGAAAGTTTTGATGGATTCAATGTTTCCATATCAACCGAAGAATTTATCAATAACGTTAACAGTATCGGCATATCGATCATGGGGCAGACAGCGGATCTTGCACCTGCGGATAAGAAGCTTTACGCTCTCAGGGATGTTACCGGAACAGTAGAGAATATGTCACTTATCGCCAGTTCCATAATGAGCAAGAAGCTGGCTGCAGGCGCCGATGCGATAGTTCTTGACGTAAAGACAGGCAGCGGTGCATTTATGAAGACTCTTGAAGACTCCAAAGCTCTTGCTGAGGAAATGGTCCGAATAGGAAAAGGCGCGGGAAGAAAATGCATAGCCGTTATCAGTGATATGGATCAGCCTCTCGGAAATGCCGTAGGTAATGCAATAGAGGTAAGAGAGGCTATAGATACCCTTAAAGGTGAAGGCCCTGATGATTTTACTGAACTTGTGATGACACTTGCGTCATATATGATAATGTTCGGAGGAAAGGCTTCATCAGTTTCAGAGGCCCGTCTGATGGCAGAAGATGCTGTAAAGAGCGGTGCAGCGCTTAAAAAACTCGGTGAGTTCATAGAAGCACAGGGTGGAAGTGCAGATCAGGTTTATCATCCTGAAACTCTTAAGGTATCTGAAAAAACGGCTACGATAAAAGCTGACAGGACAGGATATGTCGAGAGAATAATATGCGACGAAGTCGGTGTTGCCTGCATGATGCTTGGAGGTGGAAGAGCGTCCAAGGAAGACGTTATCGATCTTTCTGTCGGTATAAGACTTTTAAAGAAAAGAGGAGATCATGTCTCCGAAGGTGAAGATCTTGCAATAGTATATTATAACGAGGAAAAGAACCTGACTGAGGCACTTGATAAGCTGAAGTCATCTTATATCATATCAGATACAGAGCCTGCTAAGCAGGATCTTATCAAAATGATAGTTGAATAGGGATTGAATAAACAGATGGAAGGTTTTTCATTAAAGGCTGAACTTTCAGGCGATGAAATGAGAAATATATTTGGGATGAGGGATGCCCATATTAAAAAGGTCGAATCATCCATGAATGTGCGTGTGGTATCCAGAAACGGTTATCTTTATGTCTATGGAGATGAAGAGAATGCTAAAAAAGCAATGTCCGTTATCATGGATCTTAAGGATTATTCCGGAAAGGGTAATGAGATAGAAGAACAAAGTGTTAATTACGCAATTGAAGAAGCAGCTGAAGATCATGAAGGAGCGCTGAGCGAAACTCTTACGGATGTCATCTGTCATACCGCTGCGGGCAAGCCTGTTCTTCCCAAGACTCTCGGACAAAAGAAATATGTCCGTTCGATCAGGGATAAGATGATAACTTTTGGTGTAGGTCCTGCAGGTACCGGAAAAACATATCTTGCAATGGCAATGGCTATTACGGCTTTTAAGAATGAGGAAGTCGGGAGAATAATTCTTACAAGACCTGCCATAGAAGCCGGTGAGAAACTGGGATTTCTTCCGGGAGATCTTCAAAGCAAGGTGGATCCTTATTTGAGACCTCTCTATGATGCACTTTTTCAGATCATGGGTCCCGAAAAATTCCAGCTCAATATGGAAAAGGGACTTATCGAAGTTGCACCTCTTGCATATATGAGGGGAAGAACACTGGACAATGCATTCATAATACTAGATGAGGCTCAGAACACCACTCCTGCACAGATGAAGATGTTCCTGACAAGAATAGGCTTTGGATCCAAGGTGGTTGTTACGGGTGATGCTACACAGAAAGACCTTGCACCCGGTACTGTTTCAGGGCTTGATGTTGCAACCAAAGTACTTGGAGGTATGGATGAAATAGCATTCTGTACACTGACGAGCAAGGACGTTGTAAGACATCCTCTTGTTCAGAAAATAGTTAAGCGTTATGAAGATTACGAAAGTAAACGAAGAACTGCAGAGAAGAAACACAGATAAATAATTCAGATAAAGATACTGTGAAGAAACAAAATGATAAAAGGAATTGATCTGTTATGACTTTCTTCGTCGAAAATGAAACGGATAAAGATTTCGGATTTGATGAATCCGAACTGATAGAACAAGTATGCCTGGAGGCTTTTTCAACCGAAGGAGCACCCGTAGATAGTTCATCCGTAAACGTTCTAATCACGGATTCCGAAGGCATACGTTTACTCAACAGGGATTATCGTGATATCGATTCTCCCACGGATGTTCTTTCTTTCCCCAATATTGATTTTGAAGTTCCATCGGATTTCAGCATTCCGGAGGAAAGAAGAGCGGATTATACAGATCCTGAGACAGGTGAACTGATACTTGGTGATATTATTCTCAATGCCGACAGGATCTTTTCGCAGGCTGAGGAGTTCGGACACTCCGTTAAAAGAGAAATGGCTTTTCTTACCGCACACAGCTGTCTGCATTTGTGCGGTTATGACCATATGACACCTGATGAAGAAAAAGTAATGTTTTCCAAACAGGAAGAAATTCTTGAAAAACTAGGTATTACCAGAGGAAACTGATGAAGAATTATATATATAAAAAGAAGACCGGTTATATTGCACTTCTCATTTCTGCATTTTCGGTATATGTCTACAGATTTCTGCTTACTGATACGGGAATAGGCTATGTTGCCGGTGCATATCTGATCTGTGCGCTTGTTTGGATGGTGCTTGGTGAAGGTTTTTCCGACGTGATGTCGAGAATGATCAGAACAAAGCTTTCAAAGGGACAGAAGGACAATGCTATGAACATCCTGTCCGTTTCATTTGTTAATCAGTTTCTTGGCGGCATCATAGGTGCAGTGCTGTGTGCCGGACTTACCTTTCATCTGATGCCCGGTATTATGGGACTTCCTAAGGGGAGATTCCTCGGGCTTTACTTAAGTGTTTTCTTTTTCTTCAGGATGATCAATGAATTTCTTCTAGGGTATGCTTCCGTATCTTCCGGAGATAAGGCAGTCTGTATTGCAGGTGTACTCAGGGAGTTTTTCAGGATCGTTTCAGGATGTTTCTTTATGAATGTTATGTATGATAAAGGAGTTATCGCAAGTACGCTTTTGATGGATGAAGATCTGAAGTACATATATGCAGGTTCCGGTCTTTTCATCGGTTTTTGCATAACTGAATTCTTAGTCTTTCTTTTCCTTTTTATCATCAGACTTGGACTTAAGATAAAAGCAGGATCGGAACGCGATTCATATGCACCGAGAGAGAATCCTTTTGCAATCTTTCTTAATCTTTGGAAAAGACGTCTGGGAAGTCTGGTCCACGGAGCTGCATTCTGTGTATTTCTTTTGGCTGCATTTGCCACTGCAGGTAATGCATCTGTTATCGGAACATCGATTAACACGCTGTTCATTCCATTTGCAATATCATCAATCATAGCAATATACAGCGGTACTTCAGCCACAGTCAGCTGGGCATCAGCTGCAAGAAAGAATGAAAAGGGACTTGCGAGATCATATTTTGATTTTGGAATTCATATTGTAGTTATCGCAGCAGTTTTCTGTACGGCTTTCTTTGCTTCAGTGTCAAAACTGGTAAACAGGCTTCTGCTGTCTGAGTCCGGAATGTCTGTTTCGATTGAGCTTGTTCTTATCACTACAGCTTCCGTATTTTACTCAATCGCACTGTTTTGTGATCAGCTGTGTGCGATGCGCGATGACAGGCTGTCCAGAATAGTCTCTGATATCGTATCCTGTCTTCTGGCATTTCTTACAGTGAAGATAAGTTCCGGCATGGCTCATAGCTTTTATATGACTCTGATGATAGCTGTACTCGTTTTTTCAGCAGTCAATATGATCATATGGTGCGTGATCACCTATTTCAGGATGGCGATGGTTTTCGATCCATTCAGGAATATACTTCTTCCTGTTGTTTCGGGTGCTGTTACGGCTATTGTTCTTCTTCTTATCACAAATGCTGCAGCTGCACATCTTGGCAACCTCTTTACAATGTTAATGTGCATCCCTATAGGACTTATCATTTATCATTCCGTTCTGCTTCTGCTCAGAAATTACACGGATGCCGAACTAAGACTTATGCCATTTGGCGGGATACTTTACAGTCTCGGACAGATATTAAAGGTAATCTGATATGAAGATATCAATTATTGGCTGCGGCGCCTCAGGGATGACTGCAGCCATTTCTGCAATAAGAAACGGTGCCGATCCTTCTGATATTACAATCTTCGAAGCTTCTGACAGACCGGGAAGAAAGATACTTGCGACCGGTAACGGAAGATGCAATCTCGGTAACGAATATCTTGAAGCCTCATGTTTTTATACATATGGTAAGCAGGGTAAAGATCTTCTTGGAAGGCTCTTATCTGAATTTGATACGGATGATCTCAAAGCATTCTTCAGATCACTTGATATTATTACTGTATCGAAAAACGGATATCTTTATCCAAGGTCAATGCAGGCGTCATCGGTTTTGAACGCACTTATGACGGAAATTAACGATGCCGGAGTCGGTATCGTATATTCCGCACTAATAAACAGTATCTGCAAAAAGGATGGAAGATTTGTCCTGAAAACAGCTGATTCATGTTATGAAGCAGACAGAGTTATTGTTTCATCAGGATTCGGATCGGGCGGTTTTGATGTTAAAGCTGAAGGGATGGATATTAAGCGCGATCTGAGTATGATGTCAGATTCCTTTGAATACAGAACACCGGTACCTGCTCTTTGCGGTCTGGTGGTATCTGAGGACATAACATCCATCGCTGGTGTAAGGACAAAAGGAGGGATTTCGCTCTTTTCATACGAGGAATTGCTTGGATGCGATGAAGGCGAGCTTCAGTTTACAAAGGAATGCATTTCGGGAATTCCGGTTTTTCAGGTCAGCAGGCAGGCTGCACATGCTTTGAAGGCAGGACAGCCGGTAAGCGCTGAATTGGATCTCATCCCTGAAATGACAGAAGATGAACTGAGAACTGAAATTTATGACAGGATTAAAGCACATCCGTCAAGAAAGATATATGAGATCCTCAACGGTCTTATAAATGATAAACTCATTAAATATATCTATCTTGGTGCAGGTATTTCCGGAAGAGATAAAGTCCTGGATCTGCCTTCCGAAAAAATAGATATGCTGATTTTGCTTTTTAAGCATCTGTTATTTGAAATAACAGGAACCGAAAAACAGGACAAAGCTCAGACGATGAGCGGAGGAGTAAGCATTTCATCTGTTAATGATGATCTGAGTCTTAAGGGAAGTGACGGTTTATATATTACCGGAGAACTTCTTGATATCGATGGCAAATGCGGAGGATATAACCTCTATCTTGCCTGGGCAACCGGGCTTATTGCGGGCAGGAGCGCAGCGAAATGATCAGGATAGATCAGATAAAGTGCACACCTACAAAGGATGATAAAGGCCTGATAAAAGCCGTTACAAGAAAGCTTGGTATCAGACAGGAGGATATCCTTGAACTTGGTATCATCAGAAAGTCTCTGGATGCCCGTAAGAAACCGGAGCTTTATTCCGTATACAGTATATGGATAAAAACATCCAATGATGAGAAGATGCTGAAAAAGTGTAAAAAGGATAGTAATGTATCACAGTTTTCACCTGTAATATACAGACTTCCGGAACATGGGACAGAGAAACTCAGTAACAGACCTGTTATAGTTGGTATGGGTCCTGCCGGTCTTTTTTGTGCATACGAGCTTGCAATTGCAGGCTACAGGCCACTTGTGATCGAACGCGGAAGAAGCGTTGATGAACGTAAGAATGATGTAAAAAGATTCTGGGAAACGGGAGTACTTGATACAACATCCAATGTTCAGTTCGGTGAGGGCGGCGCCGGTACTTTTTCGGATGGTAAGCTTGCAACGTCTGTCAAGGATAAGGATGGACGAATCCATGAAGTGCTTAAGATCTTTTCCGATAACGGAGCACCTTTTGACATCCTGTATGATCAGATGCCCCATCTTGGAACGGATATGCTTCCGGGTATAGTAAAGAGCATTCGTGAAAAGATAATATCTGCCGGTGGAGAGGTCAGATTCGAAACAAAACTTACAGGTATCAGGGAAGAAGAGGAACACATCGTATCTGTAACCGTAGAAGATAAGGACGGTAAGAGAGAGGATATCCCGTGTGAAGTTTTATTTATTGCTACAGGGCACTCAGCAAGGGATACATATAAAATGCTCCTCGACAGCGGTCTGAAGCTGGAGCAGAAGCCATTTGCCGCAGGATTCAGGGTTCAGCATCCCCAGAAGGAGATAAACCTTGATCGTTACGGATCATATGAAGCAGCTGATCTTCTCGGAGCATCTCCATATAAGGTTACTGCAAATTTTGATGACAGAGGAGTTTTCTCGTTCTGCATGTGTCCCGGCGGATATGTGGTAAATGCATCATCTGAAAAAGGAGAACTCTGTGTCAACGGGATGAGTTACAGCGGAAGAGATTCAGCAAATGCAAATTCCGCTATCGTTGTCAGCATCCCCGTTTCTGAATATCCTTCGGAGCATCCTCTTGCCGGAATAGAGTATCAAAGAGAACTTGAAAGAAAAGCTTTTGAACTAGCCGAAGGCAGAATTCCTGCAGAAAGGTATGGAGATTTTAAACGCTCCGTAACCGGTGAAGCCGAAGACGTTTCCTCTGATCGCTTCGAACCTGTTTTCAAAGGGGATTATGAATGGTGTGATCTTACAGGAATCTTTGACGAGAAGATCAACAGGCTTTTTGTAGATGGCATGACATCATTTGCCCGGACGATAAAGAATTTCGATGCACCTGAGGTTATTATGGCGGGAGTGGAATCCAGGACGAGTTCACCTGTCAGGATAACAAGAAATGAAAATATGGAAAGTTCTATAGGAGGTATATATCCGCTCGGGGAAGGTGCTGGATATGCAGGCGGGATAACATCAGCTGCGGCTGACGGGCTGCGCGGGGCAGAGGCTGTTATCAGAAGGTTTAAGCCTTTCCAATAAATCTGAATAAAAATATTAATAATGCTTTATAAAAGGGATGATCACGATGTGATAAGCTTGCCTGCGTCTTCGGGCAGGAGAGGCTTGCCCCATATAAAGCCCTGTATGAGGTCACAGCCTATTTCACGAAGCGTTTCGATCTGTGCATCTTCTTCAACACCTTCGGATATTACATCGAATCCCATTGTGTGTCCAAGATTGATAATACCTGCAACATACTGCTTGGATTTATCGTTGGTATTAAGCTTGTCGATGAATGATTTATCAATCTTCAGAAGATTTGCAGGGAATTCATTTAAGTAACTTAATGATGAATAGCCCGTTCCGAAATCATCTATAGCGATCATGATTCCCATATCATGTATTGCATTGATACGGTTCATTGCTTTATTGATTGATTCGATCATGATCGATTCAGTGATCTCAATCTCAAGCTGTGCGGGAGGAATGCCACTGTTCATCAGCAGATTGTCAATCTCAGTAAGGAAATCATTTTTAAGGAGGTGTCTTACCGAGACGTTAATGCTGAGAGAAATATCTGCTCCTGTCTGTCTGATAATATCACCAATGAATTTTCCTGCTTTTCTGTAGACTATTCCATCCACCTGATCGATCAATCCGACTTTTTCAGCTACGGGAATGAACTCACCCGGGCTGATGATATTGCCGTCCTTATCTTTCATTCTGGCAAGGGCCTCGAATCCGCGGAGTTTGTGCGAAAGATCAAACTGAGGCTGAAGCATGAAAAAGATCGTGTCGTTTTCAATCGCAGCTATGATCTTTGCTTCGGTCTCAAGAGTTTTTTCCGTACTTAACAGGTCACCGGTAAATCTCAGAAAATGATTGCTGCTGTTCACACGTTTAACTTCGTTCATGGCGGTGTTGGCGTGTGAAACGATGGAGTCTACGGTTGTTCCGTCATCGGGGTAAATGGTATATCCAAATGCAGCTGAGATGAAGAAATCACAATCAAATATGGTGAGTTTTTTACTTATTGCTTCATCATATTTTGACAGAGTCTTAATGATATCTTCTTCGGTAGAAAATTGTCTTATAAGCAGAGCAAATTCATCACCGCTTGTTCTGCTGATAAAATCAAGTGTACCGGTTGTGCCACTGTCACATATTTCCTTAAGCCTGGAAGCAATCTCTATAAGAACCTGGTTGCCTGCTTCAAAGCCCATGGTGTCATTTATGTCCTTGAAGCCGTTCAGATCAATGCATACATTTGCAAATCGATCATTCTTTTTCATCAGAGCATTGATCAGCTCGTCACATGCAAATCCATTCGGAATGCCTGTAAGAAGATCGGTAACTGCAGTATATCTTAACTTTTGCTGAAATTTGTCAACTTTAACGTTATTGAGATATACGGCAACAATTGCGATTATCGCGAGGATGTTTCCGAAAAAGCCTGGAAGTGAAGAAAGATTTCCTTTGAAAATAACACTGGAAAGTATCAGCGGAAGCTGGACTATGAGCAAGACAAGGCCTGTAAGAAAACCTCTTTTTCCAAAATATACTGCAAGAAAAATAACACATATATTAGCCACAGAAGAAAATACTCCGGCAAAGGTGTAAACCGGTATTGAGTGACCGCCCATTTCAATCATTGTAGATGTGTGAGCACTGGTGGTCACAATGATATTGGTTATAAAATATCCTATAAGGAAAAACCAAAAGGCATGTTCGGGCTTGCCGCTGTTTTCTTCATACAGCTTAGTAAGAGTTTCGTCTATTATTCGTTTTTTGTGAACATCCGTGTCTTTACTCATATGAACCCCACACATAAGAACCTTTTTAATACATTAGTATTGTAAACTATTGTCTGAAAATTTGCCACATAGTTTATTATTTATCAAACTTTTTTGGCGCGAATTTACCTTTCTGCTATAATTGACAGTTTGATGGGTCTGATTTATAGTTAAACGGTGTATTTTTATCGGAAATATGCGTGTTTTACTTAATTTTTCATAACGAAATGCAGGTACCAAAATGAGTGATCTGAGAGAGAATTTTAAGAATAAAAAGAGAATTGTTGTAAAGATCGGTTCTTCTTCAATAAACCATCCTGAGAGCGGTGGCATGGATTTTTCCAGAATAGAGCTGCTTGTAAGACAGCTTTGCGATATTCATAATTCAGGAAAGGATGTTGTTCTGGTATCATCCGGTGCGATTGCAGCGGGAAAACACGCAATCGGATACGGAAGAGACAGATCCGTTGTCTCACATGAACTCACTCTTCCCCAGAAGCAGGCATGTGCAGCTATCGGTCAGGGAAGACTCATGAACATCTATGAGAAATTCTTTACCGAATATAATCAGCTTCCTGCCCAGGTACTTATGACCAAAGATACAGTCCTGAACGATACGAACAGGATGAATGCAACCAATACCTTCAAGGCTCTTCTTGATATGGGAGTTATTCCCATAGTTAATGAAAATGATACCATTGCCACACATGAGATTGAGATTGGTGATAATGACACACTGTCTGCAATGGTAGCTTCCATGGTTGATGCGGATCTCCTTATACTTCTTTCAGATATAGAAGGCCTTTATACTGATGATCCCAACAAGAATCCGGATGCAAAGTTTATTGCCGAAGTTCCAGAGATCACAGATGAATATCTGGAGATGGGAAAGGGCAGTACCGGTACCGGAATGGGAACCGGCGGAATGAGTACGAAGCTTAATGCCGCACGTATTGCAACCTATTCAGGTGCGGATATGGTTATCTGTTCAAGCAAAGATCTGACTATTCTCGGAAGAGTAATTGCAGGAGAAGATGCAGGAACTGCATTTAAGGCTAACAGGAAGGCTGACTTTGATCTTCCGGGTTTTGTATCACAGATCCTTAAATGATTAGCTGTGATGACTAAAATGAGATAATAAATGCTACGGACGTACATGCGTCTTTTGAGGTATATATGGCAGATAAGAAATTACCTGAAGTCACAAAAAAGCAGATTAGGACCGAAGTGCTCGAACGAAGAGATGCTCTTACTGAAGCCGAAAAAAGGGCTGCCGCTGATATAGTCAGGGAAAAGCTGATAGCAGAGCCGTTTTTTGTAAAGGCTAAGAGAGTGCTTGGATTCATGCCCTTTGGAAGTGAGATAGATATTAAGCCGGTTCTCCAGATAGCACTTGATGAAGGAAAGGAAGTATTTGTTCCAAGGATCACGACTAACGGATTCCACAAGGAAATGGAATTCAGAAAGATCACAGATGTAGATCCGGTTCATTTTTCCTTCAGTAAATATAAGATACTTGAACCACCTGCTGATAATGATCTCTATGAATATAATGAAGCCGAAGCCATGATGCTGCCTGCAAGGGATTTTATGATAATGCCCGGAGTTGCTTTCGATATGTATGGCAAGAGAGTGGGCTATGGCGGCGGATATTATGATATGTTCCTTGAAGATAAGCTTACACTGAGGATTCATTCAATTGCTGTATGTTTTGACTGTCAGATGCTGGATACAGAGATTCCTGAAGATGAAGGCGATGTAAGGCCGTTTAAGATCATACATGCATGAGTAAAGGCCGACATTTGTAAATCTGTACGAATGAGTCAGTGACTGCAAATCCCGTTTAAGAGTGAGGTGATCTTATGACTGAACTTGTTAGTTTATGTGAAAATGCCGTAAAGGCAAAATATAAAGCAGCTCTTGTCAGTACTGAAAAAAAGAATGACGTTCTTATCAAATGTGCGAAGGCTCTTCAGGATAACGCATCTTTTATTCTTGAAGCTAATTCTGCAGATCTTGAAACAGCCGTAAAAAACGGTATGAGTGAGTCTAAACAGGACAGATTAAGACTTACTGTGGAAAGAATTGACGGAGTTGCCGAAGGCCTCAGGCAGGTCAGTGAACTTCCTGATCCCATAGGTGAGGTGATGGATGAGTTTGACCGCCCTAACGGACTTCATATCCGAAAGGTAAGAGTTCCCATGGGTGTCATCGGAATTATCTACGAATCAAGACCTAATGTTACAGCAGATGCATTTTCACTGACATTCAAGGCGGGATCTGCATGTATCCTTAAGGGCGGAAGCGATGCGATTGAGACCAATAAAGCAATCGTAAAGGTGCTCAGGGGTGTCCTGGAAAAAGAAGGACTTGAGCCTGATATCCTTCAGCTTATAGAAAATACAGACAGAGCTGTCACGACCGAATTCATGAAGATGAAACAGTATGTTGATGTGCTTATTCCCAGAGGCGGAGCAGGACTCATAAGGGCTGTTGTTGAGAATTCGCTCATACCTGTCATTGAAACGGGTACCGGAAATTGCCATGTATATGTTGATAAGGATGCTGATCTTGATATGGCAGTGAATATAATCTTCAATGCCAAGACACAGCGTATATCTGTATGTAATTCCATGGAAAGCCTTGTGGTTCATAAGGATATCAAGGAGGCACTGCTTCCTGCACTTTATAAGAAACTTTCCGAGAAGAATGTTGAATTCAGATGTGATCCTGAATCTCTGAATGTTCTGGGAGATAATGCAAAAGCGGCAACCGAGGAGGATTTCGGAACGGAATATCTGGATTACATACTTTCAGTCAAAACCGTTTCAAGCGTTGAGGAAGCTATTGAGCACATCAATAAATACAGCACTCATCATTCGGAAAGCATAGTAACAAATAATAAAGAAACAGCTGCGAAATTCCTTGAGCGTATAGATGCCGCATGTGTATATGAAAACGTATCCACAAGATTTACTGACGGTTTTGAATTCGGATTCGGAGCTGAAATAGGCATCTCCACCCAGAAGCTTCATGCAAGAGGACCTATGGGACTTAGGGAGATAACATCATATAAATATCAGATTGTCGGAAACGGTCAGGTAAGAGGCTGATTTTATCCGAAATACAGAACTAATAGTTTGGAGAGTGAAAAAATGGAAAAGATAAGAACAAGATATGCACCTTCACCTACGGGAAAGATGCATGTGGGAAACCTCAGAACAGCTCTTTACGAGTTCCTCGTTGCAAAGCACGCAGGCGGAGACTTTATGCTCAGGATAGAGGATACCGATCAGGAGAGATTTGTTGAAGGCGCGATAGATATAATCAACCGTACTCTTGAGAAAACAGGACTTTATCATGATGAAGGTCCTGATAAGGATGGCGGTGTAGGACCTTATGTTCAGTCTGAAAGAGTTAAGACCGGCATATATATGAAGTATGCAAAGGAACTGATCGATAAGGGTGAGGCATATTATTGTTTCTGTGACAAGGAAAGACTCGCTTCCCTTAAGACTGCTGTTTCTGAAGACGGTAAGACCATCACAGTATATGACAAGCACTGCCTGGGCCTTTCAAAAGAAGAAGTTGAGAAGAATCTCGCTGAGGGAAAGCCTTTTGTCATTAGACAGAATATTCCAAATGAGGGAACCACTACATTCAGTGACGAACTTTACGGAGATATCACCGTTGAGAATTCCGAACTTGATGATATGATCCTTATCAAGTCAGACGGATATCCGACATATAATTTTGCAAATGTCGTTGATGATCATACGATGAACATCACGCACGTTGTCAGGGGAAATGAGTATATATCATCATCTCCCAAGTATCAGAGACTGTATGATGCATTCGGATGGAAGAGCCCCGTATATATCCATCTTCCTCTGATCACTGATGAGAATCATAAGAAACTTTCAAAAAGAAGCGGACATTCTTCTTTTGAAGATCTTATCGAACAGGGATTTATCACTGAAGCGGTTGTCAATTACATTGCTCTTCTTGGATGGTCCCCCGAAGATAACAGGGAGATTTTCTCACTGGACGAACTGATCAAAGAGTTTGATTATCACAGGATAAGCAAGTCACCTGCAGTCTTTGATATCCAGAAGCTCAGATGGATGAACGGTGAATATCTTAAGGCTATGGATGATGAGAAGTTCTTTGAGATGGCTAAGCCTTATCTTGAAAAGTCTCTTCCTCAGGGAATGGACCTTAAGAAGGTTGCATCCAAGGTTAAGACCAGAATAGAGGTGTTCCCCGATATAGCAGAACAGGTTGATTTCCTGAGCGCTGTACCAGAGTATTCCACCGAGCTCTACACCAACAAGAAAAATAAGATCGATGCAGCCGGATCTCTTGCAGTTCTTGAAGACGTGCTTCCGATACTTGAGGCACAGGATGATTATTCCAACGATGCACTTTATGCAAAACTTCTTGAGTACGCTGAGGGCAAGGGGTATAAGAACGGATATGTCATGTGGCCTGTAAGAATTGCATTGTCAGGTAAGATGATGACTCCCGCGGGAGCAACCGAGATACTTGAACTTCTTGGAAAAGAAGAATCTGTAAAGCGTATTAAAGCGGCTATAGAAAAGCTTTCGTGAAACCATAGAAGTATACCCTTATAAAGAAATAATATAAGCAGAAAAATAAAGAAACACCGGGCAGGTATGATGCCCGGTGTTTCCGTTTGTCAGAGGCGCTTTTTATTTCTGAAAATCCCCAAATGTATTGGCAGCTTCATGTATCAGTCTTTATCATTATCAGTTTCTCTGATCATAATCCTGATCATTTTCAGGATTGCTATCTGAGTTTGATGATGCCTTACGCTGTTTGTCCCTGTTGTTCATGGTGATTATGATAACTGCTCCAAGGAGGGCTGTCGCAATGATCAGAAGGACTATCATCAGTATCATATCACTGTCTTTTTCCTGTTCGCCGGCAGGGTTTGTTGCGGCAGGCGTATTAGGCTGCTGGCCAACCTGCGTGTCATTTCCTGCTGCTGTATCTGAAGCAGGAGCAGAAGTGTCTGTTGCAGAACCGTTATCATCTGATGATGCAGTTTCTGCTACGGTATTGCCGGTATCGTCGGAATTATCTGATCCTGTTGAACTGTTAGTATCAGAACTGCCTGTGCCTGATGAGGAATTTCCGGTATCAGAACTTCCTGAGTTTGAATCAGAAGATGCGGTATCAGGGTTGATCACGGGAGTGGGAGCGTTACCTGCATGAGCACCGAGGCTTATTCCATTTACTCCAAGAGCTACTTCATGGTCGAGACTGATGAACTTTCCTGCACTGTCAGCCCAGAGAACCGGTTTTACAAGGGCATATTTTTCTTCATCCCATGTCTTGAAATCATCTTTTACGAGTCCACCTGTATCACCTGAATTTGCATTGAAGCACCAGAAAGTGTGATGAAGGTTTTCTTTTCCGATAAGGTCTCTTATATATTCCATCCATTTCAGGTTATCTCCCTGCATGAAGCCGCCCCATTCTCCGATGAGGATTGGAGCGATATTGTCTTCTTCGATGTAGAGCCAGTAGGGATGCCATGCGTCCTTATAGAGTGAGTCATATGTGAAACCGCCGTCAAACCAGGGCTGCTGATATACAAGTGGGCCGTAATCGTGAGGAGAGTAGACAATCTGTCTGTTTCTTTCCTCGTTTCCGAAATCAATGGGATAATCCTTAACAGCCATGAGATTTCCGCCCCACCATGTGTTGTAATAATCAGCATCATTGGTGGAAGTGAAATTGTTGGAAGCAGGGTTGGTAGGATAAATCTGGATTCCTTCGATCACAATAAGTGCATGGGGGTTGATATCAAGGATCGTATTTCCGGCACGCTCGGCAACTCTTTTCCAGTTATTCTTATCATTTGAATCGTTCCAGATTGCATGAGTCTGTTCGCTTGCTTTTCCGTGAGGCTCGTTTTTAAGATCATATGCGACAATGGTGTCGTAATTCTTGTATCTGTCTGCAAGCCACTTGAGTGCTTCAATGTACTGGTCTTCCGAAATTTTGTCGGTATACCATACCGGATGATTGTGTCCGGATGCATCAGTATTGGCGGAGTGAATGTCTATCATGACCTTCATCCCGTTTTCTTCACAGAGGGTCAGGACATAATCAAAGATCTCAAGAGAGTTGAGTGAGTTAAGATTGCTGTTATATGCATGGTTATAGTTTGCAGTAGGGAAGTTTCCTTTTTTCCATTCAAGGAGCAGCTCTGCGGACATTGGAACTCTGAGGAGATTAAAACCATGATCTGCAATGGCTTTGATAGAGGATTCGAGTTCGGCATTCCAGAGACCGTCAAAGAGATTGGTTCCGGTGTTGTATCCGAACCAGTTACATCCTGTAAGCCATACCTCGTTACCGTTCATATCGACGATCTTGGATCCTTTTGTTGTGAGCCAGTCATCGCCGGCAGTTCCGTATGTGGTGACAGCGGGAGATGAGAATTCGGGTCTTGCTTCGGAATTCTGGTTATTATTCTGATTGTTATTATTGTTGTTGTTATTATTGTTATTGTTGTTTATCACAGGTGCTGTATATGATCCGTCGCCTGAAACACTGATGACCTTAGCTGAAGAAAGACCGGATCCGCTTACCTGTATTCCGACATTCGAATTGAATCCCCAGGAATTTCCGCCGTCTGCTCTGACTGTTGCAGTAACCTGTTTTCCGTTAGCAGTATAGCTGTCGAATCCCCATCCTGAAGGTGAATTGACATCCGCATTGAATTCAACTACCACCGTGATGGTAAGGAATCCGTTACAGCCTGAAAGATCAAAGGAGATCTGACCGCCTGATCCCCACAGATTGGTTGAAACATTGGAAGCGGTTGGACCCTCATCGGCTGAAACCCTTCCTGCACTGATATAGGGTGATATTATTCCGATGGTCAATATCACGATAAGTATCAGTGAAAAAATCTTTCTTGTAATTACCCCTGTGCGTCTTTGATTCATTATCCTGACTCCTTTTATCCCGGAACTTTTACAATGTTGAATCTAAAAATTGAATCTGCAAATATGTCAGTTCCTGTGTAATTCCATACAGATTTATATTTTACTATTATCAGGCGTTTTTTTCCATCTTAATGATCGGATTTAAGAATCTTGACGTTACGTATTTGTTATTGCTCCGCCCCTTTATGTAGAGAAGGTATAATCCTGAAACTGCCCTGGTCATTGCAACATAGAAAATCCTTCGTTCTTCGGAGATGGTATCCTTATCAGGAAGCTTTCCGTGAGGAAATATTCCCTCATTGCAATCAGGAATGAAAACATTATCAAATTCAAGGCCTTTGGAAGCGTGTACTGTCATGAGGTCCAGAAGATCATCATTATGGAGCTCTTTTTTTGATCTGCGAAGATCGTTTTCATATTTTTCTTTTATCAGATCTAATTCATCGTAGTTTTCAGTTTTTGAGGATATTTCCTTTGCGATGGACAGTATGCGGTCATATTCCTCTTTCTTCTTTGCGTCAGTCCCTGCCATGGTATAAAGATATTTTGAATATCCGATTTTCTGACATATATATCCTATGGCATAAAAGGGGGAAAGAAATTTCATGAATTCAAGATCCTTTATTAGCAAACGGATATTTCTGATCTTTGCTTCCGGATTCATGATTCCCTGATTGTTCTTTAGTTTATTTATTATTTCCATAAGATTACCTCTGCTTCCTATCACGGCTTCATGATTTATATATCTGAGTGGTTTGTTGATGATCGCACATATATCTGACTCGTCATATATTCCCTGTGAAAGCTTGATGTAGGCAGATAAATCTTTGAAAATAAAATGTTCGAAAATGCTTTCGGTTTTCTCTTTTATGGTAAATGGTATGCCTTTCGAAGAAAGATATGAGGCAAAACTCTGCATTTCGAGATTTGTTCGGAATAAAACGGCTTTATTACCGCATATTTCAGAGGCTTTTTTAACAATATATCCGTATTCTTCATCTCTGCTGACCAGTCCTTTTATCTCCACGATTCCTTCTTCGTCAGAAGCAGAGATAAGATCTTTTTTGATCCTGCAGCTGTTTTCGTTTATTACCGCCATAGAATAATTTACGATCTTTTTCCTGCTTCTGTAGTTGGTATCAAGATGAAGGATTCCGGCATGCATTTCATTTGCAAACCTGGTAAGTATTGATGGATCTGCTCCTCTGAAACCGTATATGGACTGATCATCATCACCTACTGCAAATACATTGCTTTTTGAATTGCCTGAAAAATCTTCGGACAACAGTCTTACCGTTTCATACTGTACCGGACATATGTCCTGAAATTCATCAATGAGTATGTTGGAAAATCTTCCTTTCCATCTGCGTGCAAATGATTCATCATGAATCAGAAGCTGTCTGCAATCCCAGCCCATATCATCAAAATCCATCTGGCAGCTTTTTTTTCGGATGCCCTCATAATACCTGAGCATGTCAGGAAAAAGGCTTCTGATCTTTGCGGGAAGTTCGGATGATGCCTTTTCAGCATCTGCCGTATTCTTATATACGGAAAGAGCCGCAATAAAGCTTTTTACTGCATCGGGTTCATCGTTAAGAAAGGATCTGTCGGCAAATTTTCTCAGACAGTTTTCAGCTATATGATTTTTGTTTTTATCGAAGATCAGAATGGGAGGTGAAGCTTTTTTGTATTCTTTTATCATGTTGTAGAAGATCGAATGGAATGTTCCGAAAGCAACAGGATAAGAGAGTTCAGATGCGTTCTGGAATCTCTTCTGCATTGAAAGAGCGGCATCTTTTGTGAATGTGATCACAAGGATCGAAGAGGGATCGACTGACATGCATTCGATAAGATAGATGATCCGGGAGGTCATGGTATGTGTCTTGCCTGAACCCGGACCTGCAGCAAGCAGGAGATTGCCGCCTGAAAACTGCACGGCTTCGCGCTGCTGAGGATTAAGATCTTTAAATGTGAATTTATTCATACATGTACTTTCTGCCTTCTCCGGGGCGTCTTGTCATGTATGCGGGTATGATACACCTGAATGCAGGAAGGTGTAAAGTGTGAAATGCTTGTGAATATGGCCATTGGGTTATAATATAATGCGTGTATTTCATTTTGGTAAGGGAATATGAGATTTTCAGAAAAGAGTAAGAAATATGTTTTGCATAAAATGCGGTAATGAGCTTGAAGATGGAGATACATTCTGTCCTAAATGCGGTACTAAGGCAGAAGAGGAACAGTTGGCTGATGCGGGAACACAGTCAGTGGAAGAAAAACCAAACATTTTCGTAAATGAAAGTTTGACTGTAAATGAAAATGTGCCTGTAAATGAAAATGTACAGGTTTCTGATAAAAAGAAGAGTATTCTGCCTGTTGTGCTGATCGGAATCTTTGCACTTTTGCTTGTGATCGTTGTTTGCGTTCTGATCGCACGCAGTAAGCTTACTGCTTCAACAATGCGCCTTTCCGATTATACCGGGGAAGTCACCCTTATAAATGCCAAGGGAAAAGAGCTGGAACTCAGCGAATCCAGACGTCTTCTTTTCGGGGACAGGCTGGGTACTGAGGAAGAGAGTAAGGCATGGGTTCTTTTGGATGAAGAGCGTATGGTTACCCTTATGGAATTGAGCAGCGCAGAGTTCCTCCAGCAGGGTAAGGATATGAGGCTGAATCTTACTGAGGGACGGATCTTTTTTAACATTGAGCGTCCTCTTGAAGACGATGAGTTATTCGAAATACGTACTTCAACGATGGCGGTAGGCATCAGAGGAACGTCAGGATATATCGATTCTGATGAGAAGGGTAACCCCGTCCTTTATCTTACAAGCGGAAAGGTTGTAGTATCCGGACTTGATGATACAGGCGCGGAAGCTGAAAGTGAAAAGATATATGCAGGCGAGAAGATAACTGTCATTAAGGATGATGACGAAATCACACTTGTCGTTGAGGATATTACGGAATATGATCTGCCTGTAGAGGCTGTATCAGAGATCGTTTCCGATAAGGATCTCCTTGAAGCGGTAACTGATGCTACAGGATGGGACAGCGATATACTAAAATCACTGGAAGATCTCTATTCTGAGGAAGAACCGGATGATGAAGAGGATGATGAAACAGCTGATGAACCTGATGATGGTGATGAGGTCGTTCAGGAAATAGATTATTCCACAATCACTGACGATGATGTTATTGGTATGTGGTATTACGAGGGTGAGCCCGCTTTTGAACTATTGTCAGACGGAATTGCATATCAGTATCAGCCCGTAGTTGCCATCGGAGAGGAGGGCACATATAACAAGATACAGCTCGTTTGGTTTATTGAAGATAATGAATTTATAGGCTATATAAATCCCCTCATGGGAACTGTCGGAGCACTGACTTATTGTACACTTGATGACGGCAGCCTGGGATTAAAGGACTGGGAGAGGGTACTTACCATGAACCCGGGTGCAACACTGTCAGACGATCCATATGATCAGATTGTTGGTGACTGGGCTTTGGATGAGGGTGAAACCAATACCGTAACAGGTTTCAGCTTCAGCCGTGACAATACCGGATATGTGCGCACGTATGACGGCGCCAAGTCATATACATATGCATTTGAATGGGGATGGGGATATGAGCCCGGATACATTTATATTACGGTTTTGTGCGGTGAAACTCATCCGGGATTGGATTCCAAAAATCTGACGGCAGAATTGTCGGGATACAGCCTGGTATATGATGGATCGGGATACGTCCGCTTTTCACTTGGTGATGATGAAGATACGGTTACGGACGGACCGATTGATATGAGTCTTGTCGGAACATGGGATTCCCAGAATGATGGCTGGCCCGATCTTGTCTTTTTTGAAAATGGAGAAGGCTACTGCTATTATGCTCCTAATTCGATATCTGAACTGACTTATGAGACCTCGGGTGATGGCTGGACATTTGTTGACCATGGTAACGGAATATCATATTCATGCTATATAAGAGAGGATAAATTGCATGTGACCGGATGGGGAACATATGACAGAATCTCATACGGGGATTATTACGGGGAAATGGATGGTGATTAAAAGATATACCGGTGAGACCGAGAATGGTTATGTCCGGCATGATCTTGAAAGATGATAAACGAAGCTCCTTTTATGCACTGGAGAGTGCATAAAAGGAGCTTTTTTTATGCCTTTTGGAAAACGTATTATTCCTTGAAAATAAGGGATTTTTGAAGTATAATTTATTATAATTTTGGAGTATTTTGCGCATGAATAAAAAAGCGTCAAATTTCATATTTCCGCTTATTACACAGGTGACTGAAAACGGAGTGCGTTTCTGCCTTGAATCGGATTCTGATGATTGCGGTATTATCCTTTATGACAAAACAGGAAAAAAAGAGCTTAAAAGGATAGCATTTGAGGATTCCGACAGGATTGGCAATCTGTACTGCAGAACGGTTTCCGGCATTAACGCTTCAGATATTTCGTATCTTTTTTATGACGGAAAGAAGCTTGTAAGTGATCCCAGAGCTGTGAGATTTGTATCCGGAAGGACATATGGAGTACAGGATGTGTCTTCATTGAAAGCATTCGTATATGATGATGAAACGGATTGGGATGGAGATAAAAATCCCGGTCTTTCATATGAAGACAGCTTCTGGTATCTGCTTCATGTGAGGGGATTTACCAAGTCACCTTCATCTGGCGTTAAGGCAAGAGGAACTTTTGCAGGTATTATCGAGAAGCTTGATCATCTTGAATCCATAGGTGTTACCACGATTGAGCTTCAGCCTGCATATGAATTTGATGAATGGGATGAAGAAACTCAGAAGATCAATTACTGGGGATATAAGCCGGGATATTATTACACTCCCAAACAGGCTTATTCTTTTTCGGATGATCCTGTTAAGGAGTTCAGAGAATTAGTAAGCGCTCTGCATAAGCGTAATATGGAAATCTGTATGCAGTTTTACTTTGCACCTGATTTTCCTGAAGCAGAGGTCCTTGAGATTCTTCGCTACTGGGTAGTGAATTTCCATGTGGATGCTTTCCATCTTATGGGTATCGGTATCCCGATGAGGCTTCTTGCTGCGGATCCGCTTCTTGCCGGAACCAAGCTTTTATCAGATCATCTTGAGAACGTCAATTTTGATGTAATCAGGAAGCGGGGGTCAAAGAGGGTAATAGGTTATTACACAGATGATTTCCAGTATCCTCTGAGAAGAATACTTAAAAGCGATGAGGGGCAGGTATCAGAAAGCCTTTCAATGCTGAGAAATAATCCGGAAGATTTCGGACGCATTAATTTCCTTTCCAGTTACAGAGGCTTCACTCTTATGGATCTTGTGAGTTTTGACCGCAAGCATAATGAGGAAAACGGTGAAGACGGACGTGACGGAAGTGATTTTAACTTCAGCTGGAACTGTGGAGAGGAAGGTCCTTCCAGGAAAAAGAAAGTAAGAGACTTAAGATCAAGACAGATAAGGAATGCATTCAGTCTTCTGATGATGGGAGCAGGAACACCGCTTATCTTCATGGGAGATGAATTCGGTAATTCGCAAAAGGGTAATAACAATCCCTACTGCATTGATTCACCTGTCACATGGCTTGACTGGAAGGATGCGGTTAAAAACTCAGATCTTACGGATTATCTGAAAGAGATAGTGCTTCTCAGAAAGAAATATTCAGTATTTCGCAAGGATAAAGAGCTCTATATGATAGATACCGAAAATTGCGGATTCCCTGAGATCAGTTATCATTCGGATACCGCATGGAGAGTATCGGCTGAATATTATTCGAGATCTTTTGGAATAATGTATTGCGAAAAGAGCGCAAACTCGCTTGTATATGCAGCAGTTAACATGAACTGGGAGGAAACATACCTTGCACTCCCCAGACCGCCGAAGGGATTTGAATGGAAGCTTTTACTTTCAACTGACAGGGATATGTATTTAGCAAAAGATGTTCCTGTCTGTCCGGAATCAAAAAGCAGATCCGATGATCAGCCGGGAAGAGATGCTTCCAGAGATGAACTGGAAAAACTTATACCGGGCAGGTGCGTTGCATTTTTTGAGGCTTCGGCATGTAAAACATGTGAAAAGAAGACAGGTAAAGCAGGCAGATGAAAAAACCATATATATACAGATTCATTATGCATTTCATCACGATAACCAAACACAGGATGCTCGTGTGTGAAGGCTGTTTTAAGATTGGTCTGTATTATCAGGGACTTACACATGATCTGTCGAAGTATTCTCCGAGTGAGTTTCTTGTCGGTGTAAAATATTATCAGGGAACCAGAAGCCCAAATAATGCAGAGCGTGAAGATATCGGATATTCATCCGCATGGCTGCATCACAAGGGACGTAATAAGCACCATTACGAATACTGGATTGATTATAATACTAGAGGCGAGATAGCCGGTGAGGATGTGCTGATACCGGTTGAGATGCCGGACAGATATCTTGCAGAGATGATAATGGACCGCATTGCGGCATCCAAGGTTTATAAGGGGAAGGATTATACAGATTCTGCAGCATTGGAATATTTTCTTGGTGGTATAGAAATGGTTCCCATGCATCCGAATACCAAGAAAAGCCTCTACAGATATCTAAGAATCCTTGCAAAGTATGGCGAGGAAAAGACATTTAAGCTGATCAGACAGGAACTGGTCCTTGGAAAGAAGATCAGCAGGACAGAGAAAACAATCAAAGAGCCTGAACAGGCGGAAAATGAGGAATAAATGGCCGGATCTTCAATAGGAAGAATATTCAGGATAACAACCTGGGGCGAATCACATGGTCCTGCACTTGGATGTGTTATAGACGGATGCCCGGCGGGAGTTGAACTGTCAGAGGCTGATATACAGCCGTTTCTCGACAGAAGGAAGCCCGGAAATGCCGCAGTGGCTACCGCAAGGAAGGAATCCGATACGTGTGAGATCTTATCGGGAGTTTTTGAGGGAAAAACTACCGGAACTCCTATATCGGTTATCATCAGAAATTCGGATATGCATTCCGGAGATTATGATGAACTTAAAAATGTGTTCAGACCCGGACATGCCGATATGACCTATGATGCCAAATACGGTATAAGGGATCACAGGGGAGGCGGAAGAAGTTCAGGAAGAGAAACCGCTGCAAGAGTTATTGCCGGTGCTGTTGCATCAAAGGTTCTTGCTGGGCTTGGAATAAGCGTTGAAGCATATACCAGATCCATTGGGCCTGTGGAGGCTGATATGGATGAATATTCAAGAAGTGCTGTTCTTGCCAATGCTACCGCAATGCCTGATATTACTGCCAATGCGCAGGCACTGGAATATATTGCAGACATGAAGAATAAGTCTGATTCCTGCGGTGGTGTTATGGAATGCATGATAAAAGGAATGCCTGCAGGAATCGGTGATCCTGTATTTGATAAACTCGATGCACTTCTTGCGCAGGCAGTTATGAGCATTGGTGCTGTCAAAGCTGTAGAGATCGGAGACGGTGTTAAGGCATCCGCATCAAACGGCAGTAAGAACAATGATCAGTTCAGGATTGCAAAAGACGGACATATTTCAAAGAAGACCAATCATGCGGGTGGAATACTCGGCGGTATAAGTGATTCTTCAGACATAATCGTAAGATGTTCAGTAAAACCGACACCTTCCATTGCCAGAAGCCAGAAAACAGTAAATACTGCCGGTGAGAATGTTGATATAGAGATACACGGAAGACACGATCCGGTAATCGTTCCGAGAGCGGTTGTGGTTCTCGAAAGCATGTGTGCCATAACTGTTCTGGACGCTCTTATGTATGATATGTCATCCAGGATGGATAACCTGGTCCGTATATATAAAGATTAATTGAGCGAGGTGGAAATCATGTCAGACGAAAAGAAAAAGGTTTCTAAAACTTCAAAAACAGAGGATAAATATGTTGCATACGTCTCGACTTATACGATGGGTGATAACCATGGTATCAAGATCTATGACGTGGACATGAATACCGGAAGATTTTCCGAGAAGGATGAAGTTGAGATATCCAATTCATCATATGTTACATGTTCCCATAACGGAAAATTCCTCTATTCAATAACAGACCTCGGAGTTGAGAGCTATAAGATCAATCCGGACGGAACTCTTGATCTGATCAATTTTGCTCCTATCAACGGAATGAGAGGATGCTATATTGCGACCGACTATACAGACAAATATCTGATGGTAGCAGGTTATCATGATGGAAAGCTCACTGTTCTCCATATCAAGGATAACGGCGGCGTTGGAAAGATCACTGACGAGGTTTTCCATAAGGGACTCGGTTCACTTGCAGACAGAAACTTCAGACCTCATATCGCAAGTGCAAGAATGACTCATGACAACAGATACATTCTCGTCGCCGATCAGGGAATGGATCATGTTAATGTTTATGAGCTCAATAAGGAAACCGGCAAGATCAAGCTCGTCGATATCATCAGATGTGACCTTGAATCATCACCCCGTCAGATCAAACTTTCGAAGGATGGCAGATACATTTATATCTGTCTGGAAGCTACATGCAAGATAGACGTATATGAATACACCTTTGATGGAAAAGAACCTCATTTTGAGAAGATACAGGCAGTCGATGTAGTAAAGCATGAAGACGGTGCAAATATGGCACTGAGTGCTCTTTCTTTTTCACAGGATTACAAGTATCTTCTTACAACTATCGCAGGTGATAATTCCGTTGCTATTTTCTCTGTTGATGAGAAGACAGGCATGCTTGAAAAGAAACTGCTTCTTCCTGTATCAGGAGATTATCCCAAGGATGCAGAGATACTTCCGGGTAATAAGTTCCTCGTTTCACTCAATCATGAATCAAACGAGATGTCATTCTTCAAGCTTGATATAGAGCATGGCCAGATGGTTATGAACGGAAACTTTGTTCATGTTAATACACCTAACTGCATTGTTATCCATAAACTTGATGAAGATGCAGAAGAAGCACCTGCTAAAAAAGATCTTTAATATGTCGGCCGGTCGGATATATATTGCTGCAAGTTTGACAAGGATGTTCAGATAGATCCATTTATGAGTAATATATCTGACCGAGCTGATCATTATCTGATTATAAAGATATTAATATATTTTGACTGTAAATCCTTTGGGGGATTAGATTTTGAATTCATGTTTTAAACTTCTGAAAAAAGACGGAGAGGCCAGGAGGGGAGAACTCGTTACGGTTCACGGGACGGTTCAGACCCCTCTTTTTATGAACGTCGGAACAGTTGGTGCCATTAAGGGTGCCGTTTCAACGGAGGATCTTGAGAATATCGGATGTCAGGTTGAACTCTCCAACACATATCATCTCCATGTAAGAACGGGAGATGAACTGATAAAAAGATATGGCGGACTTCATAAGTTCATGAGCTGGGACAGACCGATACTTACGGATTCCGGAGGCTTCCAGGTTTTTTCCCTTGCATCGATGAGAAAGATCAAGGAAGAGGGAGTTACATTCCGAAGCCATATTGATGGTCATAAGATCTTCATGGGACCGGAAGAGAGTATGCAGATTCAGAGTAATCTGGGCTCAACTATAGCAATGGCATTTGATGAATGTCCACCTGCCAAGGCCGAAAGATCCTATGTTCTCCCTTCGGTTCAGAGGACCGAAAGATGGCTGTACAGATGCAAGGCTGAGATGGACAGACTTAACGGCCTTGAGGATACGATCAATAAGCATCAGATGCTATTTGGCATCAATCAGGGTGCCGTTTATAACGATATCAGGATTGATAATGCGAAGAGAATCACTGAACTTGATCTTGAAGGATATGCTATCGGAGGTCTTGCGGTCGGAGAAACGCATGAAGAGATGTATGATGTGATCGAACATACAGCTCCGAATCTCCCGGAAAATAAACCGAGATATCTGATGGGCGTAGGTACTCCCATGAACATCCTGGAAGCTGTAGATCGTGGGATAGATATGTTCGACTGTGTTTATCCTTCGAGAAACGGACGCCATGGTCATCTATATACTCATTACGGCAAGATCAATATCAATAATGCCAAATATGCAGAGGATGACAGGCCGATAGAAGAAGGCTGCGAATGTCCTGCCTGCAGAAGATATTCAAGGGCCTACATAAGACACCTTCATAAATCGGGTGAGATGCTTGGACTCAGGCTATGTGTTCTTCATAATCTGTATTTTTATAATCATCTGATGGAAGAGATTAGGAATGCCATAGATGAGGGAAGATATTCTTCTTTTAAGGCAGAGATGATAAGAAACATGAGTCAGAGTGAATGACAGATCAGTGCTTTTAAATGGTAAAATTCGATTTTTGAGATTTAATGTTTAATGATTTTTTATTTGTACTTTAATGTATTATCGTGTATCATCAATAAAGTGTTCCCGAAAGTAATTAATCTATAAATTGTTTTGGAGGTTTTGAAATGAATTTACTGCTTCTTACAGGTGAAGCCGGAGAGGTTTCAGCAACCGGATCACTTGTTTCAATGGTTCTCGTATATGGCGTTCTTATCTTTGCCCTCTGGTTCTTCTTCATGAGACCACAGAGCAAGGAGAGAAAGAAGACTCAGGAGATGCTTTCACAGCTGGAAAATGGTGATATCGTCTGTACCACATCAGGATTCTACGGAACCATCATCGACATTCAGGATGATATGGTTATTGTAGAGTTTGG
>CAMOZY010000016.1 GCA_946631295.1 uncultured Lachnospiraceae bacterium | reverse complement strand
GAGAAGTTTGCTGCCATTGCACGATCTACCATCTTGTTCCACTCACGGCGGCGGTCATAATATATTTTTTCCGCGTAGCGGATGGTGTGGAGCATCTCATGTGCGTTGTAGTTGACGAATGAGAATCCTGTTCCCTTGCCTTCATACTCGTTGTAGGGCTCTACAGTGTCCTTGAGGCCGCCTGTCTCTCTTACGATGGGAATGGTGCCGTAGCGGAGTGCTATGAGCTGTGAGAGGCCGCAGGGCTCGAAGAGCGAAGGCATCAGGAATGCATCACTGGATGCGTAGATCCTGTCGGAAAGTTCATCCGAATAGTAGATGTTCGCAGATACCTTGTCAGCATATTTCCAGTCGAAATGTCTGAACATATTCTCGTACTGTTCAGAACCCGTACCAAGTACAACGATCTGTACATCATCTCTGCAGAGTTCATCCATCACATAAGCGATGAGGTCGAATCCCTTCTGGTCGGTAAGTCTTGAAACGATACCGATCATCATCTTCTTCTCATCAACCGTAAGTCCGAGCTGCTCCTGAAGAGCCTTTTTATTCTTAGCCTTTTCCTTACGGAAGTTGGATGCATTGTATTTTTTTACAAGATAATCATCTGTCTCGGGATTGAACTTGTCGTAGTCGATTCCGTTTACGATACCGCGGAGTGAATTGCTGCGTGCTCTGAGAAGTCCGTCAAGTCCTTCGCCGTAGAACTGGGTCTTGATCTCCTCAGCATAAGTATCACTGACGGTGGTAACCGCATCAGCAAAAACAATACCGCCCTTCAAGAGATTGGCATCCTTGTAGGATTCAAGCTTGTCGGGAGTAAAGAAGTAATCGGGAAGTCCGGTGATATCCTTGACTGTCTTGACATCCCACTTACCCTGGAACTTAAGGTTATGGATTGTGATGACAGTCTTGATCCCGCGATAGAACTCACCTCCCGCGAATCTTTCCTTGAGGTAAACGGGGATCAGTCCGGTCTGCCAGTCGTGGCAGTGGATGAGATCCGGTCTGAAATCAAGTATGGGAAGTGCGGAAAGCACAGCCTTACAGAAATAGGTATATCTTTCTATCTCGTATCTGGGATCGTCGTTATAAACCTTGGGGCCGCTGAAATAGTATTCGTTGTCGATAAAATAGTAAGTAATTCCATCGACTTCAGCCTTGAAAAGACCGACGTAGATATTCTGCCAGTTATAATCCATGTAGAAAGAGTCGACGTATTGAAGCTTGTCCTTCATCTCCTGCTTCATGCATGAATACTTGGGCAGGAAAACCCTCACGTCAAAATATCTCTTGTCGAGATACTTCGGCAGTGAACCGACAACATCTGCCAATCCGCCTGTCTTAATGAATGGCACCCCCTCAGATGCAACAAACAGAACTTTCTTCATAGAGTTTCGCCTCCGATCCTGTTCCGGTATATACCGGCATGACAACTGATCTTATCTCTTTTCTATAGCCTGTCTTAAGTCTTCCTTCATATCCAGCACTGCAAGTCTTGAGGCCTCTGCGTATCCTTCCTCTCCGACATGTGCGTACTGTTCCTGCTTATATGCTGCAATTATACCACGTGAGGAATTAACGATTGCACCAAGTCCGTCATCATTGAAGAAATATGCAAGGTCATCTCCCTTACCACCCTGTGCACCATATCCTGGAACGAGGATATATGACTTGGGCATGATCTTTCTGAGTATCTTGCCCTGCTCGGGATATGTTGCACCGACGACCGCACCGACTTCGGAATATCCTGTCTCGGGATCTATGGTGCTGCTTCCCCATTCGGAAACCTTCTCACCTACAAGTTCGTAAAGTGCTCTTCCGTCAATCTTCTGATCCTGAAATTCTCCGCTGGAAGGATTGGATGTTTTGACGAGAACGAATATGCCCTTTTTTTCTGCCTCGCAGACCTTCACAAAGGGCAATACGCCGTCAGATCCAAGGTAAGGGTTAACGGTTACGATATCCTCGTCAAAAGCTGCTACAGCAGATGAACCTATCTTAGTCCTGCCGATATGCGCGACCGCATACATCTCGGATGTGGAACCGATGTCACCTCTCTTGATATCTCCGATGACCACAAGTCCCTTTTCATGACAGTAATCACAGGTCCACTTGAAGACTTCAAGTCCGGGAAGTCCGAGCTGTTCATACATTGCGATCTGGGGCTTTACTGCGGGAACAAGATCGGCAACTGCATCGATGATACCCTTGTTATAATTCTTAAATGCAAGTGCTGCACCTTCAAGAGTCTCGCCCGCTTCCGCAAAAGCAGCCTTCTTGATGAACTCGGGCACGAAATTAAGATTTGGGTCGAGCCCGACAACGATCGGTGCCTGTTTTTCTTTTATCTGTCTGATAAGCTTTTCTATCATGTGTCTCTCCTTAAGATCTATTCTTCCACAGACTCTTCCACACCGGATATCCTGGACTGCAGGAAAAGAAGTTCCCTTGCTGCATCCGCATCATCCGGATATCTTGCGGCATACTCCTGAAGAAGGTCATATGCCTTGTCAAAGTCTGAGATGTATTCATATGCAACGGCGAGGTTGTAATCAAGGCTCTTGGCGAATGTTCCGTCATCAGCCTCTTTACCTGCCTTAAATGCCTCGAGAGCGGCTTCGTATTCACCGAGCTTAAGTCTGCACAGTCCAAGCTGGTCATAAAGCTCAGCGCTTGCTCCCTTGGTTCCTATATAGCTTTCATAGACATTGGCAGCGTAGTTATATTCTCCCATCGCCTCGTAGGTACGTCCGAGGAAAAGAGAACTTGTAACGCTTCCTTCCGCGTTCCTTGCGCTTTCAAGGAATGCAGCAGCCTGTGTGTAATCGCCCATGTAGTAGTACATGCGTCCTTTTTCGGAATCGGTCATCTTACCGGTATCTCCCGAAATGGCTGCCTTGATATATTCCATTCCCGCATCACGATATCCGATAGCAGTGAGCATCTCGTAGATTTCGATCACCGTATCGTAATCGTTGGGCTTTCTGGAAATAACAACGTTGAAATCAGATACCGCGCCTTCGAAATTGCTCTGTTTAAGTCTTACTGAAGCTCTGAGAAGATAGCTCTCTGTATCGTCGCAGAATCCGATGATCGCATTATAGCGGTCCTCTGCAGCGGCATAATCGCCCATGTAGTTATAGGCAGCAGCAAGGTAATAGTTGGTATCAACATCCATTCTGTCAGGATATCCGGTACCTGAATCGAGGCTCTGCTTCAGATAGTCGGCCGCACCTGAATAATCAGCCTGGCCTATACATGCAATGCCCCTTGCCCTTGCAATCTCCCTTGCATCCTCTCCGGCTTCCTCGGCACCTGCCAGGGCATTCATTGCTCCTGCATAATCAAGGTTACCGAGACACTCATATGCGGTCTTAAGATTATCGGAGCCGCTTCCGCATCCGGAAAGAATGGCACATACGCACAAAGCAAGCGCTGCCCTTAAGGCAGTGCCTGCTTTGATATTCTTACAGTTATTCTTTTTATGCGAATGCAATCTGTTCAATGCTTTGATCAATCCTTAAGCTCAGAAGTACAGTGAGGGCATCTGGTAGCATCCTTGTCGATCTCGCTCTTGCAGAAAGGACAGATCTTGGTGGTCTTGGGTGCTTCCTCTTCCTTCTTCTTGAACTTGTCAGCTGCCTTGTTCATGGACTTAACGATGAGGAATACAACGAGTGCCATGAGAAGGAAGTTGATGATTGCTGTGATAAATACGCCGTAGTTAAGTGTTGCTGCACCTGCTTCCTTGGCAGCATCAAGTGTTGCATAGGATGATCCGTCAAGTGCAACGAACCAGTTGGTGAAATCAATGCCACCGGTCAAAAGTGTGATGACAGGCATGATGATGTCATTTACAAGACTTGAGATGATTGCCTGAAACGCTCCGCCGATGATGATACCGATTGCCATATCAAGCACGTTTCCGCGCATGATGAATTTCTTAAACTCGCCTACAAATCCTTTGGTCTTTTCAGCTGCGGCTACAGCTCCCTTTTTTTCATTTTCTGCCATTTTTTCCACTCCTTCCGGGTCCCTTATAAAACCCATAATATTTTACCAATTTTCGCCCTTTGTATCAAGGAAAATCCCCATCATTCGAAGAGGTATTTCAATTGCTGCAAAATGCAGAGATTTTGATATCTTTTTCGGAAAAATCAAGGGTTACGGCACCTGTATCGAAGGTATTCAGGCAAGCACAGCCGGCAGCCTCAAGACGGGCAAGCGTTTCGGCGTTAGGGTGTCCGTACACGTTATTTAGGCCCGCACTGTTGACGGCAAGGCATGGACGGGCGATATCAAGGAATTCTTCTGATGAAGAGCCTGACGAACCGTGGTGAGCGGTTAAATAGATGTCTATAGCAGGATTATCTATGGATAGTAAAGCCAGATTTTTCGCTAGCTCTTTTTCACCGCTTCCCTGTACATCACCGGGAATGAGCATGGTATGGGCAGCAGGATGTGTTCGTATCTCACTATAAGTATTGATATTGGTACGTTCATGTGAACGATACGCAAATGAAACAAGTATGCACATGGAGCCTGAATTTGGATCTTCAGGGATAAATTCCTTCGCAGGATGAAGGCAGACAAAATGTGTATCACCGCTGTCCCACTCATCACCTGCACTTATACATGCCACGGGTATTCCGGCACTGTCACAGCCTTCAAGGAGTCTGCGCGTATTCTCCGTCCCGTCATTCATCATCTGCGGAGTTATGTAAACTCCGCCAATCTCCAGTCCCCAGGCATCCATATTTTCTATCAGTTCAAGACATCCGTTTATATGGTCCGAATCGGAATGTGATATAAAGATCCCGTCAATATGCGAAAGACCACCGATCTTAAGAAAAGGGCGGATAATGTATTCCCCGATGTTTTTCTGTGAAGATGAGCCGCCGTCGAAGATAAAGACCTCTCCCAAATCAGTGATCGTTACGTTGCAGTTTCCCTGTCCGACATAGAGCTGTGTGGAGGTATTATGTGCAGGAAGCGGAAAACGGATGACAAAGAGCATGGAAGCAAGAAGAAAGATGACGATTCCCCTGTAAGCAATATGGTTCCCGGCTGATAAGCATATGATAATGATCAGAATGATGAAAATGTAGTAAATAGCAATAGCCGTGATTCCCGGTCTTCCTGGATTCCATTCGTGGAATGGAAGGTTTTCCGCAAGACGACAGAGTCTTTCAAATATGTCCAGCAGAAAGCACGCAGCCGTTCCCGTTATCCCAAGCCCCGGCACCATCATCAGCATCCCCGAGAAAACAAGCAGGGACATGCACGGAAGAATGATGAGATTCAGGAACACGGAATATGTACTTACTCTGTAAAAGAAATAGAGCTGCACCGGAAGTGTGAACATCGTTATCAGGAAGCTGGAAACAAGAGCCTTCGAGATAATTATGCAGATTTTTTTTATCAGACCGGATGCGCGGTTTATCAGTGTATCTTCCCTGAACAGTTTTTCTTTATCCCCGTGCTGTTCAAAGAACAAGTTGCTTAATGCAGGAAGAAATACAAATATCCCAAGAGCCGCACCGTAGGACAGAAGAAAACCGGATCCGGTGACAGTCAGTGGATTTGAAACAGCGGTAAGTGCTGCCATAAGTGAAAGTGAGGTGAGCGGATCTTCACTTCTTCCAAAAAGGTGTGAAAACATCCTTATCACAAACATCCCTGTCGCCCTTACTGCAGAGACGCTCATGCCGGTCATCATGCAGTACAGCACGAGGATAAACGCGGCGGACATTGCGGAGGGGATATTCGGACAGCGCATTTTTCTGAGCAGTCTGTACAATCCCATCCCAAGAATCGAGATATGAAGGCCGGAGATGCTGAGGATATGCGCTATGCCGTTATTCTGATAGAGGGTCTTTGTCTCCGAATCTATTCCCTCCTTATCACCGAGAAGAAGGTCACTGAGTATCGAGGCTTCTTTTTCGGGACATACGGAATATATACGTTCCTTAAGCCTTACATTCAGTCTTCTCAGAACTTCTCTTACAGCAGAGCAGTTTCCATCATGGGAAAGGAGCCTGGCATATCTGACACTTCCGTCATATCCCTTAGATGAATAATAATCATAAGCATCGAACTGTCCGGGATTCATCGCATGTGAAAAGTCCGCATATCGCCCGCAGATCTTAATCCCTTCTCCGATCATAAGATCATGTGCTTCATCTTCATGTATATCATCAAAGTAGATCACATATATTCCGGAATTTTTCCAGTTTGTTGCGTTTTCCATCACTATGTAGTTGTCATGTATCTCCTTAACGCTTCCTGTCATCGTTATGTATTCACCGTCAGCAGGGAGTTCCTTATTTTGCAAAAGCGGAAACAGACCGGTGATAACACCGGCATATATACACACGACGATCAGAGCGCAGGCAAATGCCAGCGGTCGTCTCATTTAAGCATACTCCAATAGGCCCGCATTATGCGGGATGTGAAAGGTTTCGGCGAAATGCCGCAGGATGGGCAGCGCAGATCATTTGCGCTCTGAAATAAATCTGTCGTACAGATAGGAACCACCGAATGTAATGCCGAGAGTAAGCGGCAGTACAACAAGATGAATGATGGTCCTTCTCAGAGATGTAAGATTCATTACAACAAAAATATTAAAGTAAAATATCACAGGGAAATGGATCAGGTATGCATATCCGCTCATATTTCCGACAAAGACGGTCAGTCTGTTTGTGAGCAGTTTTGTAACAGGACCCTTTTTCCTGTAAAAGAGCAATGTAAAGATCACACCCATTGCAGGGCAGAAAGGTGCGCGGTAGAGATAGATGCTCGTTGCTCCGCTGTCTGTAAGATATACCTGGAACAAAAAGAATAAAAATACCGCGATTTCGATAACAGCAGCAGTCACTTTGCCCGATTCCTTTTCCTCGGGAATGCGTCTTACGATAAGTCCGAGTGAAATGCCGCATACCATATCGAAGATCCTGTAAAAAGGTGATATGTGTGTCAGGTACACGAGAAGGTTTTCATCATAAATTCCGCCAAAGATCAGATATACGATCATAGTCTGAACTGCGATCGAGATGAGGATGATGAGCACGTGCGAGTGTACTCCCTTTATCCTGTTAAGCAGTCTGTAGAGATACGGAAAGATGATATAAAGGACAAAGAGCGACGATAAAAACCATGCGACCCTGTTGAGGGAGGAAGCGATATCGGCACTTGGATAAAGACTTGATACGACGAAGATATTGAGCACCACCTGCTTGATGTACTTAACCGGATCAAATGTCTGCAGAATCTTATCCTGCCAGATCATACACGGAAGCATCATGAGCATGGTCACGATATGAACGGGATAAAGCTTGGAAATGCGCTTTACTGCCTTTTTAAACGAAGTGGCAAAGCTGCAGGTCTCGTAGTCATTGGGAGTCTTGATGGTAAGCAGAAATCCCGAAAGCACAAAGAATGTCGAAACCGCAATGTGCGACCATCCGCAGATAAAGAAATGACCGATGAAGACTCCCGCAAAGGCAAGAGCCCTGAGAGCCTGGATCGAATCAAGCTTTTTATTATTTGATGAGATCACTGATGATCCTTCGGACATTTTCGTAAACCTTTCATGACTCCTGCCATTTAAGGCGGTGGAGTTCTCCGTATTTTGACAGACCGGCATAATCATTCTGGCGGAGCGCCTCATACAAAACGATGGAAACCGAATTACAGAGATTTATGGATCTTTCATCCTCAAGCATCGGAATGCGTATGCATTCACTCTCGCGGGAAACGAGTATCTCTTCGGGTATTCCCCTGCTCTCCGGTCCGAACATTATATAATCGTCCATGCCAAAGCTGACATCTGAGTAAACCTGATGAGCCTTGGTGGTTGCCATCCAGACCTTCGGATTATTATTCTTTTCAAGGAAATCCTCGAAACTGTCGTATTCTATATGGTCGAGCCTCGGCCAGTAATCAAGCCCTGCTCTTTTTATTTCCTTCTGATCCAGAGAAAATCCGAGCGGCCTTATCAGATGGAGTCTTGATCCTGTTGCGACGCAGGTCCTTCCGATATTGCCGGTATTGTACGGTATCTCCGGCTGGTAAAGTACTATATTAAGCATTTTTTTCCACTCTGCACAGATTGACCAGCAGCGTCTCCATTGCGATCCTTTCGTTCATCTTGCCGGACTTGAAATCCTCATCCGCCTTACTGCACAGCTTCACGGCTCTCTGAAGTTCAGCCTTATTCATATGCTCAGCCTGCTGAAGGTATTTCCTGACCTGGAATTCTCCGATGCTGCCTCTCGAACGCTTTATCTCGCCTGTCTCGGTATCAACTTCCTGCTTATACGCGATGGTATTGATGATATCGATCGTATGAAGGTTATCATCCTCCGCAAGGCTCTTAAGCTGAAGCATCCAGAGGAACTGCTTTTCCAGCATGATGACTATCATTGCAGGTGCGGTCTTGAGTGCGATCAGATCCTCGTAACAGTCCATGCATGTAGCTAGATCGTGTCTCATGACAGCATCTATCATTTCAAATACACGGTCATCTATATTCCTGGAGCATATGACATCGATGTCGCTTTTAGTAACCACTTCCCTGTCTCCCGTAAAGGAAACAAGCTTCTCAAGTTCGGACATGAGCTTTCCCATATCCGTTCCGATCACATCAAGAAGATATGCGGCATCCTCCTGGCTCATTCTTTTATCTGCTCTCTTAAGGAATGCCCCGATATTCTGGAGAAGATATTTATCAGACTGTGTAACAAACTCAACAACGCGGCCGAGCTTTGCTATCTGCTTGTAAAGCTTCAGTCTTGCATCGGCATCATCCTCCACGAAGATAAAGCTTGTTGTCTCGGGGGCTTCCGCCAGAAAATCCGCCAGCTCTTCTCCGCCCTTTTTAAAGAATCCGGAATATCTTATGAGCACTACTCTCCTGTCCGCAAAAAAAGGAAGAGTCTGGGCAGCATCTATTATGGCAGATGCCTGGATGGGGCTTGTATCGAACACGTTGGTATTCATATCATCCCTTGATCCGCCCATGGCAGTCAGAAGCTTCTTTTCGTAGAAATTACGAAGATAGCGCTCACTTCCGAAAAGAAGATAGCATCTCTTAAGTTCGCCGCTGTTTAAATCCTTCTTCAGTTGTTCAAGGCTCGCCGCCGCTTCCCTTGGTTTCATATCAGTTTCCTTCCGGAGAACCGGTCATTGCAAGTGCCTGTCCCAAAGTGATCACCAGGCGCTCATCTTTTTCATAAGAGGATTCTAAGGTTTCGGGCACTACACCGTCAACCATGATCTGGACCCTGTCAACTGCGGGCAGATCACAGAGAGAGTCAACTATCGCAAGTACCGAAACAGAAGTCGGAACATTTCCGTAAGGAATGAGGAAATCACTGCTTAAGTTGACGTAGCAGACACCGTCCTTGGTATTGATGTTGAGAACGGAGGTCTGAGGATTGACGCTTGGATAGAGGCCTTCAACTATTCCGCTGGGACCCGCGATAAGTTCATCAACGATGAATCTCTCCTTCGGCATCGATGTGGAGTAGAACTTGTTTCTGTAAACGCTTATCAGATTATTACCATCGGCTGACGCAAAATAAAGTCTGATATCTGCTTCTTCGTAGGTATTGATCTCATTTCCGTCATTACTGATGAAGGTTCCGGAATTCATCTCACCTATAACAAATCCGCTGTGATCTGTAAGAGGCTCTCCCATCACGGTAAAGTAAACTCCACTGACGGCGCCTGATCCGCACAAGGTTCTTACAATCGCTGCCCTGACAAGGACTTCAGTCGTAAACTCGAGCTTTTTGTAATCATAGTCCATGTTGATGGTAAGGACATCATTTTCAAGCGAATAATCAACGATCTTAAATCCCATCGCAAGAGGAGATTTATATCTGGCACCCGGATCCTTTTCTCCAAGAAGTACAAGGAGCTTCTGAATCACGGCCTCGGGAGAATCATTGATCGCATCGATGTAGTAGCATTCGGTCTTGGTCTCCGCATTGTTGATGTAATATACGGGGATCTGATCGTCTCCGGGGACATTTTCGGCACCTGAAGAACACCCGCACATTGAAAGTGCGAATGTAAATATCATGATGAGCGTTATCAGTTGTCTGAATATCTTATTTTGCATCAGCTCTGTAGATAAGCGGGATCGATACAACAAACTTCGTTCCCTCCCCTTCCTTACTGGTCACATCAATCTTGCCGTGATGCATCATCACTACTTTCCTGCAGATGGCAAGTCCGAGTCCTGTTCCTCCGATCTCACGGGAATGTGATTTATCAACGCGGTAGAATCTTTCGTAGATATGCGCCATGGAGTCCTCAGGGATACCCAGTCCCGAATCTTCAACCGTAAGCTTAAAGGACTGATGATCCGCATCAAGTGAAACCCTGACCCATCCGTTTTCGTGATTGTACTTGATCGCATTTTCAACGAGGTTGGAGATAAGTAGTGTGAGTTTTACCTCATCAACTTCCGCAACAACCTTTCTCTCCGTCTCGAATGTAACGTCAACATTCTGCTTACGCGCTATGGCCCTCAGACGCTTTAATACAAGCTCTGTGATATCGTTTATATCTGTCTGGGTGATGTTCAGGTTCTGGCCTGACGTATCGTCCATCTTGACCAGTGCGAGAAGGTCAGTGATGATCCTGTTTTCCCTGTCGATCTCGGAAGCAATATCTGTCATGAACTCCCTGTATTCCTCAACGCTGGCATCGGAGCTTGCAAGAAGCGAATCCGAAAGAACCTTCATCGAAGCCATGGGGGTCTTAAGTTCATGCGAGACATTTGCAACGAACTCTCCTCTGCTCTCATCAAGTGCATTGATACGGGTAAGAAGATTATTGAACGCTTCGGAGATATGTTCTGTCTCGAGGCATTCATTTACGGGAGACAGGTAGTTGTTGTAGCCCGCCTTGATCGCTGAGATACGGTTTGTCAGAGTTGCGATCGGACGCACTAGGAATCTTGAAAGAACGGTTGCAAGAACAACTACCAGCACTATGATTATCATCTCGAGGATAAACGCATTATTGCCGAGCACATCAGCCATTGTGACAATGCTGTCATCGGAAATGGAAGTCAGCATAACGCCTCTGATAACTCCTGCACCGCCTTCTGCCGTGGTATCGGCAATGGGCGTGGTGAGTTCGATATATCCGAGATTGCTGTCGTAGTAAGAAGTTGAGATACCGCGGAAGCACTTGATAACCTCTTCGGAAATGATCGTCTTGCCTTCGGATATTCCGTACGTATCCTTGAGCACCTGAAAATTTCCGCCGATGATCATGATCCTGCCCTCATAGACATTGGACAGCATCTCTATCTCCGCATCCATAACGTCAAGCGAGCCGGTATAATCATCTGCCCGGCCTGTAAGTGCTGAAATGTATTTATTTGCAACAAGGTGATTTGCCGTTATGGTGAGCTGGTTCTGAACGGTTGCGACTCTGGTCTCAACTGCCCTTGCCTCATAGTTTGAAACTATCGTCACACGTACGAGTACGCAGGGCACGATCCCCAGCACCAGGATTATCAGGAAGATCCTGGCTCTTAATGATCTTAAGAGTATAACGGACTTCAGATTTTTCAGGATCTCATTCATATATTATTCGCCCGCACGGTTCGTCGTAAAATAATATCCGACTCCCCATCTGGTATGAACATATGTGGGATTACCGGCGTCTTCTTCTATTTTTTCGCGAAGACGTCTTACATGCACATCAACGGTTCTCTCATCGCCCGGGAAATCCTCGCCCCAGACAGCTTTGAGAAGATCGAGTCTCTTATAAACCTTGCCCGGATTTTCCATAAGGATCCTGAGCATATCGAATTCCTTGGAGGTAAGAGGGATTTCCTCATTTCCACGGAAGGTTCTGTGGCCTTCAAGATCAAGAGTGAGTCCGCCTGCTGAAAGAGTATTTCCTGCGGGCCCCAAAGGCTTATCCTCCCTGCTTCTTCTCATGACGGCCTTGATCCTTGCCTTGACCTCGAGAATATTGAAGGGCTTGGTCATGTAATCATCAGCGCCGTATTCAAGTCCGAGGATCTTGTCCATGTCGTCACCTTTTGCGGTGAGCATGATGATGGGAGTTCTTGAAAACTCTCTTATCCTCTGGCACACTTCATAGCCTCCGATCTTCGGAAGCATCACATCGAGAAGTATTATGTCATAACTGCTTGCCTCGGCCTTGGCAAGAGCCTCCTCGCCGTCATAGGCGCAGTCGACTTCCATGCCATCCTGCTCAAGGCTGAATCTTATTCCCTTTACGATCAGTTTTTCGTCATCTACAACAAGAACCCTGACTGCCATATTCTCCCTCATTATTCAAAACGCACATGTATCATGAGCCAATAAGATTTTTTCAATAACCTGTATCTGTCTGATGTGCTTTATCCGTCCGGCAATGCCTTCAGATGCAGATAAGTTCTGAAATACTGTTAAACAGATTATCTCCTATGCCTGAAACATTCTTTATCTGTGTAATGTCTGTAAATGCACCGTGTTCTTCACGGTACCTGATAATGGCTTTCGCCTTTGCTTCACCTACACCCGGAAGTGTGCACAGCGTCGCAACATCCGCGGTATTGATGTTAATAAGTGCATGCGGTCCTTCCGGTATCTCTTCTCCTTCCTTCGGAAAAAAGATCATCTCTCCATCGCTTACGCCCGCTGCCAGGTTGATCCTGTCCGTATCCGCGCCTTCCGCAAATCCGCCTGCTGCATCAAGTGCATCACACACTCTGCTGCCGGCCGGAAGTTCATACACACCCGGTGTGACAACGCATCCGCATACATAGACGTAAACAGTGCCTGATGCATTCTGATCATTTACAGGTGCATTATAAGAGCTGTCTGTCACATCACCATCGTCTGTCTGTACTGCACCGGAAATATTTTCCGCGTCAGCGTTCTGAGTCAGGTCTGCGATGGTCATCGCTCTGTCATCTCCGCAGCCTGTAAGGACCAGGAAACCTAAGCATGCCAAAAAGATCTTTATTTTGTTTTTCATATTCCCTCCATGCGGAGGGTCAAAGGTTTATCGGCGATTCACGGTATCGCCGCCATTTACTAAATACTGTTATTAAGAACCGAGTTCAGACTCTCATCGAGCAGATCAAGTTCGGTCTGAACATCTTCGCCTTCCCAGATACGTGCGAACATTGACTCAACCTGCATCCAGTAATTCTCGGTCTCTATCATCTTGGGAAGTGAAACCGATTCTGCATATTCAAGTGCATAGATCTGGTTTGCTCCGCCCTCCCATCCGAAGGTTCTCGCACAGCATGCCATTCCCGTAAGGTCACTGAAGGCGTCTGTCTCTTCCCTTGTGAGGCAGAGTGCGAATTTTTCCGCGAGGTCTTTTTTTGCGGAGAAGCTGTTGATACATGTAACGGTAGTAACAGCAAGCGATCTGCTGGGGATGTCACTTGTTGCATTCGGCATCTCGGAAAATCCGTACTCGTATATCAACGTGCCGTCCTCAGATGCTTCCTTAAGTCTGTTAACAAGGTCATATCCGCCGATGGTAAATACGGTCTTTCCATCGATGAAATCCTGTATAACGCCATCATATGTAACTTCATTACTTTCGATTGAAAAGTAGTCATGAAGGTTCTGATACTTGGTAAGGCAAAGTGCGGCATCCTCGCTGTTTACGGATATAGCATGCTTGTCATCACCGCACTCTCCGCCGACGTTCATGACTCCTCCGACGATCCAGTAGTCGTACATGATAGAGGACATATCCCACTTAAGAATACCCTCAACGCCTTCAGGAACGCTGTAGCTGTTAGCGATGGTAAGAAGGTCTTCAAGTGTATAGGGAACCATCTTTGTAATGTATTCGCTGGTCAGTGCTTCGAGTTCAGCAGAATCTATATCATCAACGGTAAGTCCCGACTCGGTCATGTCTTCACTTTCGGAGTTTCCGCCGTCCATATCGACAGAGTTGCCGGTAAGGTCCGCTATTGCCATCTGAGATGCCCACTGCTCAAGATAGGTCCTGTTATACACCATGACACTTACGTCAAAAGCAAGAGGATATCCGAGCTTCATTCCGTGGTAGGTTACGGCATTAACCGCAGCGTCGGAGAAATTAAGAGGTCCGATCTGCATCTCTTCATCGTCTATCGCACTTGCCATTCCTGACAGGTATGCTTTCTCAAGAGTTTCGCTTCCGGTGATTATAAGGTCGGGGAAGTTCTCTCCTTTTACGGACGCGTCATAGCAGGTTTCAAGGAAGTTATCCGCGCTCTTAAGTACGGGAATAACGGTAACATCCTCGCGTTCACCGAAAACAACGGCTGCCTTGCTTATATATGCGGAAAGTCTCTCATCCGTATACCAGATGGTTATGCTGTTTGATCTGTTAAGCCATGATGCTCCGCCTGCTTCTTCCTGTGGAAACCTGATCTCACGGGTCGATCCGTAGAAGGTGAATGAAAGAAGCAGGAATATGAGAAATACGCTTATCAATCTTTCAAGCCTGTTCATTTATTCTCCCTGATGGCAGATACGAGGATCGTGACCATCCTGTCGATATCGTCCTTTGTAATAACAAGAGGAGGAACAAACCTGATGATATCAGATCCTGCATTGATCAGAATGAGTCCCTTTTCGAGAGCCTTATTGATGATGGGATTAACAGGCTTATCGAAAACAAGTCCCTGCATGAGTCCTGTTCCGCGGTGTTCCTTTATCTCAGGAAATTCTGCCTTAACTTCTTCAAGCTTCTCCCAGAGGTATTCCCCGGCCACGGCAGCCTTGGCGGGGATGTTATCCCTTTCCATGATCTCAAGCACCTTGGCAGCAGCTGCGCAGCAAAGAGGATTTCCGCCGTAGGTTGTACCGTGGTCTCCTGCTACAAGTGAAGCCTGTCCTACTTTTTCAGTCATGCAGAATGCACCGATGGGAACGCCGCATCCGAGAGCCTTGGCTGTTGTAAGAACGTCGGGCTTTATTCCGTACTTCATGAATGCGAAGGGATATCCTGTCCTTCCCATTCCGCACTGGATCTCATCGAGGATCATGAGGATGTCCTTTTCATCACAGATGGTGCGGATGCCCTTGATGAATTCCTCTGTAGCGGGTGTAAGTCCGCCCTCACCCTGTACGGTCTCAAGAAGGATCGCGCAGGTCTTATCGTTTACAAGTGCCTTAACTGAATCAAGGTCGTTGTAATCAGCGAATTTAATGTTGCCGATACCGGGCTCGAATGCCTCGCGGTAATGAGGATTGCCGGTAACGGAAAGAGCGCCCATGGTACGTCCGTGGAAGGAATGGTTCATCGCAATGATCTCGTGATCTGTTTTTCCGTCCTTAAGGAATGCATACTTCCTTGCGGTCTTGAGTGCGCCTTCAATGGCCTCTGCTCCTGAGTTGGTAAAGAAGACCCTGTCCATTCCGGAAAACTTCTTAAGGGCCCTTGCAGCCTCTACAGCGGGCACATTGTAGTAATAGTTGGATGTATGGATGAGCTTGTCGATCTGACCCTTAAGGGTATCATTGTATTCCTTATTGCCGTATCCGAGTGCAAATACTGCGATGCCTGCGACGAAGTCAAGGTATTCTTTTCCGTCAAGGTCATACAGATGTACGCCCTCGCCCTTGTCAAGGACGATCTGGAAACGGTTATATGTATGGAGGAGGTCCTTCTCGGCCTCATCGATATATTCTTTCATTGTGATATCAGTCATCTACGCCACCTTCTTTTGCGAGCTGATCGTCGTCTGCAACGATAGCTGTTCCGAATCCGTTCTTGGTAAAGATCTCGAGGAGAATGGAGTGAGGTACTCTTCCGTCGAGGATATGAACTCTGTTAACACCGCTCTTGATCGCATTGGTGCAGTTGGTGAGTTTGGGAAGCATTCCGCCGCCGATAACTCCTGAATCAATGAGTGAATCAGCTTCTGAAACGGTAAGTCTGCCCATGAATGAGGACTTGTCATTGAAGTCTCTGTAAAGTCCTTCGACATCTGTGAGGAATACGAGCTTGTCGGCACCGAGTGCAGAAGCAATTGCACATGCAGCATCATCTGCGTTGATGTTGTAGGTGTTGTACTCATCGTCTATTCCGATGGGAGAAACGATGGGAAGGAAATCGTCATCGAGCAGATCGTAGAGGATCTTTGGATTAACATGCTTGACGTCTCCTACAAATCCGATATCCTGTCCGCCTGAAAGCTTCTTTTTAACCTTGAGGAGACCGCCGTCCTTGCCGCTTATTCCTGCAGCGTTGACACCGAGCTCCTGAACCATGGTAACGAGCTTCTTGTTAACTCTTCCGAGAACCATCTCGGCAATCTCCATGGTTTCTTCATCGGTTACTCTGAGTCCGTTGATGAACTGTGGCTCCTTGCCGACCTTGGATACCCATCTGCTTATATCCTTACCGCCGCCGTGAACGATAATGGGCTTGAATCCTACGAGCTTAAGGAGCGTAACGTCCTTGATGACATTTCTCTGAAGTTCGGGAGATGACATTGCACTCCCGCCGTATTTAACAACTATGATCTTACGGTTGAATCTCTGGATATATGCAAGTGCCTCGATGAGCACCTCTGCTTTTTTCATTGCAATATCCATATCTTTATTCTCAGACATTTTTCACTCCTTTTGTCGCTTCAGCGACATTTAATTCACTCTGCATTTATGACATGATTGTCATTTATGCCATTTCATTCAAAATCAAAGTCCGGTTGTTTCATCGATACCGAGCATGATGTTCATGTTCTGTATGGCAGCTCCGGAAGCACCCTTTCCGAGGTTATCGAAAAGCGCTGTTACGGCGATCATATCTTCATAGCCGTAAACGTAGATATGAAGGTCATTTGTTCCGGCAAGTGTGTTTGCATAGATGTTAGCGGGCTTTTCTTCTTCGAAGTCCATGACCTTCACATAATGCTCATCCTGGTAATAACCCTTCAGGCTTTCCCATACTTCCTTTGCAGTGGGATTTCCGTTCAGCATTCTCGAATGAAGCATGATGGTTGTTGCCATTCCCTTGTAGTAATCATCAACAACGGGAAGAAACGCAGGTGCAAAGTCAAGTCCGCAGACCTTGCTGATCTCGGGAACATGCTTATGCTTAAGTGTGCGTCCGTAGATGCAGGGAGATGAAAGCTTTATCTCACGGCCCTCTGCCTCGTAATCTGCTATCATCTTCTTACCGCCGCCCGAATATCCTGTAAGTGAATAGATGGTAAGAGGATAATCGGAAGGAAGAATGTCCATGCGGATGAGGGGCGCTATGGTTGCGATGGATCCTGTTGCATGGCATCCGGGATTTGCGACCCTTTTTGCGTTAGCGATTCTTTCACGCTGTGCCTTGGAAAGCTCGGGATATCCGTATACCCAGTCGTCATTTGTGCGGTGAGCGGTGGATGCATCGATCACCTTGACGTTTTCATTTTCGATGAGTGAAACGGATTCCTTCGCTGCATCATCGGGCAGACATAAGAACACGATATCCGCTTCGTTTAAAAACTTCTTACGTTCTTCGAGGTCGTGGCGCTTATCCTCTGCGATCTTCATAAGTTCGAGATCTTCACGTGATCCGATACGGTCGAAGATCTGAAGGCCTGTGGTGCCGCTCTGGCCGTCGATATAAACTTTAGTCTTCATATGTACTCCTTTTCCCGCTTCGCGGAAAAATAATCAGCTTCTGTAGTCTGCGTTGATCTTGACGTAATCATAGGTGAGGTCACAGCCCCATGCGGTAGCTTCTTCGCTTCCTTCGTGCATGTCGACAAATACGGTGACTTCCTTTTCCTTCATGATCTTAACGGCAAGTTCTTCGTCAAAGTTAAGAGGAACGCCGTGGTCGAAAACCCGAAGCCTTCCGGCTACACTTTCGAAGAAAAGCTCAACATCGGTCTGATCAAACTTTGCACCTGAATAACCCATCGCGCAGAGGAATCTTCCGAAGTTTGCATCACATCCGAAGATTGCAGCCTTGCTGAGGTTGGAGCCTACAACAGCCTTGGAAAGTGTTCTTGCATCCTCCTTGCTCTTTGCATTTACAACCTTGCATTCAAAGAGCTTGGTAGCGCCTTCTCCGTCGCTTGCCATGGTCTTTGCAAGGTATGTGCAGACATACTCAAGTGCCTTGTAGAACTCTTCGTAGTCGGCATTTTTCTCAGTGATCTTCTCATTTCCGGCAAGGCCGTTAGCCATGAGAAGAAGTGTGTCGTTGGTGGATGTATCGCCGTCAACGGTGATCATGTTGAAGGTATCAACGATGACTGAGCTGAGTGCTTCCTGAAGGAGTGCCTTGTCTATTGAAAGGTCGGTGGTAAGGAATCCGAGCATGGTGCACATGTTGGGGTGGATCATTCCTGAGCCCTTACTCATTCCGCCGAGTGTTATCTTCTTACCTGCTGCTTCGAATGTTACGGCGATCTCTTTATTGATGGTGTCTGTAGTCATGATAGCCTTGGATGCAGCGGTTCCTGATTCGACCGAGCTTCCGAGTTCAGGTGCCATTGCCTTAACGCCTGCTGCCAGTTTTTCAACGGGAAGCTGCATTCCGATAACTCCGGTTGACGCTACGGCTACTGTATCTGAGGGAATTCCGAGTGCTTCCTGAACAGCCTCTGCAGTCTTGCGGCATGCGGCAAAGCCCTCTTCTCCGGTACATGCATTTGCGATTCCGGAATTGACTACAACTGCCTGCATGGGTCTTCCGGATTCGGTGATCTCCTTATCCCAAAGTACGCATGCTGCCTTTACCACATTGCTTGTAAATGTTCCTGCGCAGACACAGGGAACTTCTGAATAGACCATTGCCATATCGGTCCTTCCCTGATACTTGATGCCTGCTGCAGTTGATGCTGCCTTGAATCCCTGTGCTGCGGTAACTCCGCCTTCTTTTAAAAGTTCCATATCCGTCTCCTGTCTGCAAGATATTACTTGTTGAATGTAGTTATGTTTTCCTCATTCAGTACAAAATCGTAATAGTTGAGGTCTTCTCGTCTGGTCCATCCGATGGTGTTCCAGAATGCATTTCCGATATCGTTTACCGAAAAAGCTATAAGGCTTACCTTATTGATCTTCTCTTCCTTGAGAGCATTCATGCAGTGAACGACCATGCTCTTTCCGATGCCGTGTCTTCGGTAATCTTCTCTTACGCATACGTGATAAAGACAGCCTCTTCTTCCGTCGTTGCCGCAAAGGATTCCGCCGATGATCTCGCCGCCTTCGTTAACCGCAACAACCGACTGTCCGGGATTTCTTCTGAGGAATCTGACAACTCCTTCCTCCGAATCGTCTATGCTTCTTATTCCGAATCCGTGAATGGTCATCCACAGTGCCTTAAGCCCGGGATAATCGCTTTCCTCCATCGCACGGATAGTGTAATTTTTCTTATTGTTTTCGCTCATAACATTCCTTCTTGATCTGCATGCGCACAATCTTATAGATTATAGCGCAAAAAATACTTTTTTTCACTAATTTATGTTATACTTGCATGCCCACTACAGGACCCGCGTAATAAACATTTCTGAACTCTATATGTTCGTCATTGTAGTAGGGTATTCTGTATTTGTCTACAAAAATTTTATTTTTATTCATTATTCATGTATATAAATGCATATTTATGCATTTTGAAATGAATATTCAACGTTTGTTATAAATATTTATAAATATTTTGCGGAAAGGCATTGATTTTAGAAAAATGGTGTTGTATAGTCGCTTAAGAGTTTTTTGTAAATCACGGGATGACGCTACAGCTGTGGAACAATCCGCATGCAGGACGCACCCGATATAAAAAAGGAGAATTGTTATGAAAGAAAAGGTAATACTTGCTTATTCCGGCGGACTTGACACCACAGCCATCATTCCCTGGCTGAAGGAGAACTTTGACTATGAAGTCATCTGCGTATGCGTTGACTGTGGACAGGATGAAGAGCTCGACGGTCTTGAGGAAAGAGCATTAAGCTGCGGAGCTTCCAAGCTTTATATCGAAGACGTTACCGATGAATTCTGTGATAAGTACATCGTTCCCTGTGTTCAGGCAGGTGCTGTATATGAGAACAAGTATCTCCTCGGAACATCCATGGCTCGTCCTCTCATCGCAAAGAGACTTGTAGAGATCGCACGTAAGGAAGGTGCTTCAGCAATCTGCCACGGTGCAACCGGTAAGGGAAATGACCAGATCCGTTTCGAACTCGGAATCAAGGCACTTGCTCCCGATCTTAAGATCATCGCTGCATGGAGAAATGAAAAGTGGACAATGGATTCACGTGAGTCCGAGATCAAGTACTGTGAGGAGCATGGTATCCATCTTCCCTTCAAAGCAGATTCCTCATACAGCCGTGACCGTAACATCTGGCACATCAGCCATGAGGGACTTGAGCTTGAGGATCCCGCAAATGAGCCCAACTATGATCACCTCCTCGTTCTTGGTGTAACTCCCGAGAAGGCTCCCGATGAGCCCGAGTATGTTACCATGACATTCGAAGCAGGTGTTCCCAAGTCAGTTAACGGCAAGGAGATGAAAGTTTCCGACATCATCCGCACTCTTAACGCACTCGGCGGAAAGCACGGAATCGGAATCATCGACATCGTTGAGAACCGTGTTGTAGGAATGAAGAGCCGTGGCGTTTATGAGACTCCCGGAGGAACCATCCTCATGGAGGCACACAACCAGCTTGAAGAGCTCATCCTTGACCGTGACACTTATGCATTCAAGAAGGAAATGGGCGGAAAGTTCGCAAGCCTTGTTTACGAAGGAAAGTGGTTCACTCCTCTTCGTGAGGCAGAGCAGGCATTCATCGAGAGTACTCAGAAGTATGTTACCGGTGAGGTTAAGTTCAAGCTCTACAAGGGCAACATCATCAAGGCAGGCGAGACCTCTCCTTACTCACTCTACAACGAGTCCATCGCTTCCTTCACCACCGGAGACCTCTACGATCACCACGATGCAGAAGGCTTCATCAACCTCTTCGGACTTTCAACCAAGGTTCGTGCAATGAAGCAGCAGGAAGCAGGAATCGATCCCCTTACTGCCAACAAGTAATATCTGCATGATATAAAAGTGATGAAAAATATGACGGGCGGGTGTAAAATACATCCGTCCGTTTTTTATGTAATTTGTTTAAGAGGTTTACTGATGCACATAGCACTTTGTGACGACAATTTCGGTGACAGACACCAGACAGAAAGACTGCTCAGAAGAGAATCCGACAAGCAGGAAGATTCCTCGGGCATGTATATAGTCGATTCATACGGAAGCCCGGAAACCATCATGTCCCATCCCAGGGCTTACGATCTTTTCATTATCGATCTTTGCAAGACAGAAGGCGTGGATGCTCTCGAGGTTGTAAAGAAGCTGATCGAAAGCGGAGCGGATGCTCCCTTCGTAATGTGCTGTTCTGATGTCGATTACAGACAGATGGATTTTCCCGAGAACACAATGTTCCTCGAAAAACCGATCAAGGTCGCTGACCTCAGAGAGGTCCTCGAAAAAGCAAAGGGCATCAAGGATTCCGCACCGGATACGATCGAACTCAGAGAGCTCCTCGATACGATCTATGTGAACGTTTCAGAGGTTATCTATGCAAGGGAAAAAAGCGGGGATACCATGGTGACTCTCATGGACGGACGAACCCTTAAGAGCATAGGCCAGCTCTGGCTTTTCAGAAGAACTCTTGGAACAAAGCATCCTCAGTTCATCTATGCAAATCCTAATGTTCTGATAAACAGCGATCATGTTGATGAAGTTACAAAGCTCGGCTTTGCACACATGTGTAACGGCAAGAATATCTTTTTATCGCGCTCTGCGAAAAATTATTTAAAAGGCATCATCGGAAAGGCGGACGCTTGATCTTAATCACCGCAAACAGTTCCAAAGATCTTATGGCAAAGCTCCTGGTTTCAGATGCGTTTGATTCATTCTGTCTTCAGGAAGCTGCTTTTACCACCTCTGTATCCTACAGCATCAGCGGTCGTGTTCATCGTGATTTTTATTCAGAAGATGAGCTTGAAAACATCACTGAAGAATTTATTCCATGGTCCGACATCCGTCCGAGGATATTCGAGATCATCAAGGGTAAGAACCTTCCTCTTTCGCTTAAGATGACACTCTCCCTTAAAAGTGATGTAATGGATAAGCTTCTGCAAAAAGAAAGCCCCGAAGGCCGCAGCAGTGCCCTCAAGGCTTTCGTCATCAATATCCGGTTTGAAAACGGTGCAGTGAACATCATCACCGGCACGTCATATGATTCCTTCGTTCCCGACAAGTCGGAAGAAAAGATCTGGGACAATTCATTCGCACGGTTCCTGAGTTCTAAAGGAATTGAGTATTCGATTATTTGATTTCCGCTATGATCTCTATCTCACAAAGAACGCTCTTGGGAAGGTCCTTGACAGCTACGCAGCTTCTTGCGGGCTTTCCGGTAAAGTACCTGGCATAAACCTCGTTGAAAGCGGCAAAGTCAGCTATATCTGCAAGGAAGCATGTAGTCTTAACAACGTCACTGTACTCAGCTCCTGCAGCCTTAAGTATCTCTCCGATATTTTTGCAGACAAGTTCAGTCTGCTCTTCTATGGTTCCGTTAAGGACTTCTCCTGTAGCAGGATTGATAGCTATCTGGCCCGATGCAAAAAGAAGATTTCCGGTAATGATTGCCTGTGAATAGGGACCAATTGCAGCAGGTGCTTTATCTGTTGAAATATATTTCATATTACTCATCCTTTCTCATTTCATATACATTTCTTCATATACCAAATCTGCCCCGCATTGGGGCAGATATCGTATCACTATTCGGGTTCATCCTCATCGAACTCTGCGGTGACGTAGTACCCTTTTTCGTTCTGAATGATAGCCTTTACAATTCCTTCTTTTGACGCAAGTCTTTTACGGAAGGGGATGTTGGGGCTCATCGCAAGTGACATATCTTCAGGGATGCCGATGGTGTAATAGTAATTGCTGGGAAGCTCGCCCTCCCACACAAATACCTTCTGACCCTCTACAAGCTTGCCGGGTCTTTCCATCTTAAAATCCATTGTCCTCATTACAGGTTCTCCGTCATGACAAAGCCCTTGCCGACAAGGCAGGATTCAACTTCATAGGGGCCCTCTGCATGGAATACCATGATGGGTCTTCCGGTCTCTCTGTTGAATGAAAGATAGAGGTAATCAACGTTGATGTTGCTCTCATCAAGAGCCTTGAGGAGCTTATTGAGGTTACCGACTTCATCGGTTACTTCAACAGCAAGTACGGGAGTGAGGCGGATGTGATATCCTTCTTTTTCGAGGACCTCGGCGGTCTTCTCAGGATCAGATGTGACCATTCTGACAATACCGAACTCGGCACTGTCGTTGGTGACGGATCCGAGGATGTTGATACCGTTATCCGCAAGAACAGAGGTGATGTGCTCCATCTGGCCCTTTCTGTTCTCTGCGTAGATTGAAACCTGTTTAAGCATATATATCTCCTTTTGTGCCTTGGCACTTTTATTTTGTATATTCGATTCCCAGTGCATCTGCTTCACGCACGATGTATCCAAGCTGGGGCGGAAGAAGTGATAGCTTTAATCCTCCCTTTTCGAGGAATGCGATCATATGTCTGATATCCCTTTTATATAGCGGATAATCATGTGACATAGTGCCCATTCTCGGGGTCATCCATCCGCTTCCAAATGCTATGCTCAGAACCTCATCTGCGTGTCTCAGTACAGGTATGCTTCCTGTCTCAAAGGGAAGCTCCATTATATCTGAGTACCATTCCTTATTAAGCGCAGGATGATAGTCATTCATCGCAAGGAAGATAAGTCTGTTAACGTATGAACCGCATGAATCATCGTTTTCACCGGCAATATGTTCAGCCATATCGAAAAGCTTATTTCTTACAATCCCCGGATCACTCATGGCAAGTCCGGGATCAATACCAAGCTCCTTAAGTGTCTTCTGAGTTTCCGAATCGCCTTCCGGTTTTTCCTTCATAAGCTTGAATGCGATAAGAAGCTTAAGGTATTTTCCGCGCCATACATCACGGTCATTTTTGTCATCGGGCACATAATCATAAGGATACAGATCAAAGCCAACCGGGAAAGGACAGTAATAATATTCATCCAGAACCTTCGCATCAAACGAAACGGCTCTCAGTGAGTTAACAACTGCGATCCCGTTATATTGATGACGCGGAGGGTCATCCTTTACGGAAATGACATATTCCGGAGGAAGTTCGTCCGGTGCTATGCGCAGGAATTCGTCAAAATCCTTCCTGAGCATTCCTATATCGATATCATCATCCCATGGTATAAAGCCCTTATGTCTTACGGCTCCGAGCATGGTGCCGCAATCGGCAAAGTACTTAAGTCCGTGTCTTTTACAGATATCATCAAATATCTCAAGACTATGCAGTGAAGCAGCCCAGTAGCGCTTCATACATTCCGAAACGGTAAAGCCTGTCCTCACCTCATCCCGGAAAAAATCTTCCGTAAATTTGTATTTTACGGGAACACTCATATGCATTACCAGAAGGGCTTGAAGCAGAGATCCATGTCCACGTCTCCGTTAATGCCGGCAACTCTTCCGGTTGCGGAGTACTGGAGGATATCAATGTCATAGGGATAGAAGAAATCCGATGAGTATGAAGCATACCACTTGGGTATTCCCTCAAGGCGTGCGATATCAACGTACAAAATGCTCATCTCTGTGTTGTAGTAGATATAAGGCTTGTAGCCTGCACTTGATACTATCTCGCAGAACTTAAGGATCATGTCGGTTCTTTCAGCGGGAGTGAGGTCATCCATTCTTCCGTCGCCTCCGGAGATCCTCTCAACGTCAATGACAATGGGGCATCCGGTGACATAGGGTCTGAGCTTGTCTATCGCAGACTGTGCTTCCTCGATGACTTCTTCTTCGGTGATTGCCTGTGAAAAGACATACGCGCCTACATGTATGCCTGCTGCCATTGCACCCTGAATATTATCATCAAAGGTCTCATCCTCAACAAGGCGGCCTGTTCCGTAGCCTCTGAGAGTGGTTCTGATTATCGCAAACTTAACTCCGTCCTCTGCAACGCTCTGCCAGTCGATATTACCCTGGTAGGATGAAACATCGATTCCCTTATATGAAAGGACCTCGCCATCCACGGAATATTCCATGATTCCGTCAACGTTTGTATAGAAGCATGTCGGATCAAGATCGGTAAGCTTCAGATCCTTATTAATGTCGACAAAATTGAACTGACCCTGGCTTACTACTATGACCTTATCGGGATAGAAAGGACGAAGGCTGGTTATGCTGGAACCTGTAGTTATAAGGTTCTCCATAAGTGAGGTAAGAGTGCTTCTCCTGCCCTCTTCATAGCCTGAATCAAATGCATCATTAACTCTCTGATCTGCAGCGACCTTGGCAGCGTGGAGTTCTTCATCGAGCTGTGCCTGGGTATAGATGGGCTTGTCCTCTGCTGAAGTGCCGGGCTTAAATCCGGTAAAGAAAAGCAGGTAGACAGCAGCACCTATTGCAGCAAGTACCGCTATCGTAAGCAGAATCAGACCAAAGACCAGCCCTGCGTGGCCCTTACGCTTTGTTTTTTTCCGCGGAGCGGGTTCGGAATCGGAATAATCAGCCTCTTCGGTGATTTCTTCTGCTTCCTCGTAAAAATCTAAATCATCGTAATCCTTTAAATTCATCCGTTTACTCCGTTAAGCTGTTCAAGAGCCTGGGAGCTCATTGACTCAATATAGGTTCCGGGGTAGTTTTCAACGATATACTGATAGATTTCCTTAGCCTTGTCGTTATCCCCGATATTCTGATATGAAACTGCTGCAAAATACAGAGCTTCGTTATTTTCATTATTGTAAAAGAATGCCTTCTCAAAAAGCACTGCACTCTTCTCGTAATCACTGATGTTGTATGATCCGTAAGCATATCCGCTGGTGATATCGGCAAGATAAGGGCTTACCGATGAGCGAAGTGATTCAAAAAGAGCCCTGCAGCTGTCGGACATTTCCTCGGGATCAAGAGATGCATAGATCTCCCAGAGATCCTCACCGACTAGGGCAACATCGCCGCCTGTGATATAGAGATTGGCAGCATCAATGAGCTTGTCGATATCGGCAAGTGTTCCGGATTCTCCGACATATCCGTCAAGCGAATCAAGAAGGCGGAGTCTTTCTGCATTTACTTCATCAAGATCGTGCTGAAGTGCATCATAATCCGCATTCCTTTTATCAAGATTGGACTGAAGTTCTTCGATATCCGCTCTGGTCTCCTCGCGTACGGAAGTGACACGTGCGGGAAGAACAAGGAAATACATGACCGCAAGACCAAGTATCAGTCCTATAAGAATATTGAATATCGTACCGAAGCTTCCGTTCCTGGGCTCATGCACATTGGCAGGCTGGATGATAAGTTCGTTGTCCACGATCTTTCTTATCGGAGTTTCATCCTTACGGAAAAATCCGCCTCTTGCGTCATTTTCCGCAGCCTCGGCATTCTCGTGGATCTTCTGCATGTATTTAAGGCTTAAGGTATTGGTCTTATCTATTGAAAGAGCATGTGAAAGCTCCCTCTCAGCCTCATCATACTGATTCTTATCCATATAAAGGAGTGCGAGAAGCTGGGACGCCTTGATATATCTGCTGTTTGATTTGACAATCTTCTTCAGGCTGATCATGGCAAGATCCTTGTTGCCCTGCCTGCACATCTCCAGAGCTCTGTTGAAGTCTCTAGCTGATTTTTTGAACACGTCAAATTCGGCTTGATTCTCCTGTATCATGCCGATATACTCGCCTGCCATATTTTCCGTCTCACGGAAATTGGCACTTATGACCCATTCGCCGAGTGCCTGAGCGGTCTCACCCATTTCAAAATAGATAAGGCCCAGGAGATTGCGAGCATCTGTATTTTCTTTGTTAAGCTTGAGGCTTTGTCTGAGACTCTTGACCGCACCCGACAGATCCCTTACTCTTGCCCTTTCAAGGCCGTCATTGTAAAGTCTGTTGGACATATAAACGATCTTTTTATAGAGAGAAACATCGCTTTTACAGTTAGTGCAAAAGGATACCTCTGAGAGTTCTGCCCCACAGTTAAAACATCTCATAACCTTTGTATCAATATCTTCTGCCGGGGCGCATATCACGAACAGGCTGTGCTGCTGCCTGAGCTGCCGCGGCTTCCTTTCCCATCCTGACGTAGATATCAACGGCATCGGTCAGATCCGCACCGTTAACTGCTTCTTCGAGCTCTTCCACTTCAAGACTCGGATAAAATTTTTTAAGTTCTTCTTCGAAATCTATCATGATGTTTATCTGCTAATAATCCGAATTTTAATCATGTGCATGCCGTGAAATCATATACTTTTCACGGCATACATTATAACTATACACGTAATCGCACCTAAAATGCAATTTCATCAGGAATCTTAATACAATCTTTAACAGTGATAATGCACGGAAAGCTCTGTAAAATGCATTATGCAAGCGACTTAAGGCGGCTTTCAACCTGTTCCATCATCTGTCTGTATTTTTCCTGCTTAGCCTTCTCTTCGTCGATCTTGGCCTGAGGAGCCTTGGAAAGGAATCTCTCATTGGTGAGCATACTCTCTGATCTCTTCAGTTCGCCTTCGAGGCGCTTCTTTTCTTTTTCAAGACGCTCAATCTCTGCGGAGATATCCACAAGCTCAGCGAAAGGAATGTAGAGAGTTGCACCGGGGATAACTACCGAAACGGCGTCATCTGCAATACCTGTTTTGTCAGACTGAGTCTTAACCTCAGAAGCATATGCAAGAGAAGCAAAGAAGAGCTTGCCTTCCTCAAATACATCGAGTATTCCCTTATCATCGGAAACAACGAAAACTTCAGCCTTTCTTGAAGGAGCAACATTCATCTCGGAGCGGACATTTCTGATACCTTTGACCGCATTCTTGATGATCTCGATAGCTCTTTCTTCTTCAGGGAATGCCCTGTCATTTGTAAACTCAGGCCATGAGCTTATCATGATGGACTCTTCCTCATCCTGGATGTTGCAGAAGATCTCCTCAGTAACGAACGGCATATAGGGATGAAGGAGCTTGAGTGCATCAATAAGAACGCTCTTAAGTGTCCAAAGAGCAGCATTCTGTCCCTTTACATCGTCTGTAGCATAGAGTCTGGGCTTAACCATCTCGATGTACCAGTCGCAGAATTCCTCCCAAAGGAAGTCATATACCTTCTGAACTGCGATACCGAGCTCAAAACGGTCCATGTTATCGGTCATATCACGGATAACGGTATTTAATCTGGAAAGGATCCACTTATCAACGGGAAGAAGATCTCCGCTCTCGGGCTTTGTAATACCAAGGCCTGTCTTTTCGGTGAACTGGTCAACATTCATCATGATGAATCTTGATGCGTTCCAGATCTTGTTTGCAAAGTTTCTGCTGTTCTCAACTCTCTCATAATAGAAACGCATGTCGTTTCCGGGAGCGTTGCCGGTAATAAGTGTAAGTCTGAGTGCATCAGCACCGTACTGATCGATAACCTCAAGAGGATCGATTCCGTTTCCGAGAGATTTGCTCATCTTTCTTCCCTGGGAATCTCTTACGAGTCCGTGGAAAAGAACAGTCTTGAAGGGCTTTTCTCCCATATGCTCATATCCCGAGAAGATCATTCTGATAACCCAGAAGAAGATAATGTCATATCCGGTTACGAGAACGTCTGTGGGATAGAAATACTTAAGGTCTTCCGTCTGCTCGGGCCATCCGAGTGTCTCAAAGGGCCAGAGTGCTGAGGAGAACCATGTATCGAGGGTATCGGGATCCTGGGTCAGATGGGTGCATCCGCACTTAGGACATTTCTCAGGAGCTTCCTTGGCAACAACGACCTCACCGCACTCATCGCAGTAATATGCAGGAATCCTGTGTCCCCACCAGAGCTGTCTTGAGATACACCAGTCACGGATGTTGTCGGTCCAGTTGTAATAGACCTTCTCCATTCTTTCCTGAGGGATGAGCTTGATCTCACCTTCCTTAACAGCCTTGACTGCAGGCTTAATAAGTTCATCCATCTTAACGAACCACTGCTCTTTTACAAGGGGCTCGATGGTAGCCTTACATCTGTCGTGAGTACCTACATTATGTGTATAGTCTTCGATCCTTACGAGAAGTCCGAGCTCATCGAGTTCCTTAACGATGGCCTTTCTTGCCTCGTAACGATCCATTCCCTGATACTTTCCACCGTTTTCATTGATGGTGGCATCATCGTTCATGATGTTTACAACGGGAAGGTTATGACGCTTTCCTACCTCGAAGTCGTTGGGGTCATGAGCGGGTGTGATCTTAACAACACCGGTACCGAATTCCATGTCAACATAGGAATCCTCTACGATGGGGATTTCCTTATTAACAATGGGAAGCCATACGCTCTTGCCCTTAAGGTGAGTATATCTCTCGTCGTCGGGATTGATGGCAACTGCGGTATCACCGAGCATGGTCTCGGGTCTGGTTGTTGCAAACTCGAGGAATTCGGTCTTGGAGGGCTCTCCGTTTTCATCCATGATGGGATACTTGATATGCCAGAAATGACCTGCCTGCTCCTCGTACTCAACCTCTGCATCGGAAATGGAGGTATTACATACAGGACACCAGTTGATGATCCTCTTTCCTTTATAGATGTAGCCTTTTTCATGCATCTTTACGAAGACTTCGGTAACTGCCTTATTGCAGCCTTCGTCCATGGTAAAGCGCTCTCTGTCCCAGTCACATGATGAACCGAGCTTCTTAAGCTGGCTGATGATCCTTCCGCCGTACTCCTTCTTCCAGTCCCATGCCTTCTCAAGGAAGCCTTCACGTCCGAGATCATGCTTGTCGATACCCTGCTTCTTAAGAGTCTCGATGATCCTGACTTCGGTTGCGATGGAAGCATGGTCTGTTCCGGGCTGCCAGAGTGCATTATAGCCCTGCATTCTTTTCCAGCGGATAAGGATGTCCTGCATGGTATTGTCGAGGGCATGTCCCATGTGGAGCTGTCCGGTGATATTTGGAGGCGGGATGACTATGGTGAAGGGAGTCTTGGAATGATCCACTTCAGCGTGAAAATATTTCTTATCCAACCACTTCTGATATAAGCGATCCTCTATTCCTTTGGGATCATAGGTTTTTGCGAGTTCTCTTGCCATAATTCTTCTCCTTTCGCGCCTTCAAGGAATGCAAGCTTTAAGCAAAATAAAAGCCCCTGCACTCCTCCTCAGAATGCAAAGGGCGTATAATACGCGGTACCACCTTTGTTCACAGAAAACAGTTCATCTCGCAATTGAAGTTTTCTGCCTCATTACACCGTTTCGTGGATTGACGGGATGACTACACAACTTCATATATAAAGCCTTCACCATCCGGCTCGGAAGCTACCTTCTGGGATCCTGCCCGGGGAAGCTCTCAGCCTGTAATGCTTCCTTCTCTGTCAGGTGGTTATCACATACTCCTCTTCGTCACAGCCATATAAATATGTATGCAGCATTTTGCTGCAATTGCGATAATGATATGTGATGACAGGTGTTTTGTCAATAGAAAACAGTGCATCAGGCGTGTTCTCCGAGGCCTTTCACGTGGTATAATGATGGGAAATACATGATATGAAAGGAAGACACTGATATGTGGGCTTATGAAAGTGTTTTTTATCAGATCTATCCCCTCGGATTCTGTGGGGCACCTTATGAAAATGACGGACAGCTTCAGCACAGAATACTGAAGGTCATCGACTGGATCCCCCATATGAAAAAGCTCGGGATCAATGCGGTTTATTTTTCACCCATATTTGAATCTGACACTCACGGCTACAACACCAGGGATTACAACCTGATCGATACCAGACTCGGAACAAATGATGATTTCAAAAAGGTTTGCGACGCTCTGCATGCGGAAGGAATCCGTATAGTGCTCGACGGCGTGTTCAACCATGTCGGCAGAGGCTTCTGGGCATTTAAGGATGTCCTTGAAAAAAGAGAAAGCTCCCCGTACGTGAACTGGTTTGCCCGTATAGCATTCGACGGCAATTCAAACTACAATGACGGACTCTGGTACGAGGGCTGGGAAGGTAATTACGATCTCGTAAAGCTTAACCTCTGGAACCCCGATGTGGTAAATCACATAATGGATGCCGTTTCCGGATGGATCAGGGATTATGATATAGACGGATTAAGGCTCGATGTCGCCTATTGTCTTTCAGAGGATTTCATCAGAAGACTCAGAGGACATGTCGACGGTATCAAGAAGGATTTCTTCATCGGAGGCGAGCTGCTACACGGTGATTACAACAAATGGCTGAACGCAGGACTTGACTGTGCCACAAATTACGAGTGTTATAAAGGCATCTACTCAAGCATGAACAGCTACAACTGCTTCGAGATAGTACATTCACTGTTAAGGCAGTTTGGTCCCGAGAACTGGACCCTGTATAAAGGAAGGCATCTGTGGTCATTCGTGGACAATCATGATGTTACCAGAGCGGCAAGTATCGTAAATAACGAAAATCATCTTCCATTAATGTACGGTTTCATTTTCGGAATGCCCGGAATCCCGATGATCTATTACGGAAGTGAGTGGGGCGAAAAGGCCAACAAGTCCGAAGGCGATCCTGCTCTGAGAAAATGCTTTGATTCACCTCAGTGGAATGACCTGACAGACAGGATCAAGGCAATGGCTGAAGCGAAGAAATCCTCCGAGGCACTCAATTACGGAGACTTCAGATCAATTGTGCTGACCAATAAGCAGTGTATCTTCCAGAGATGCTCCGAACACGAAAGAGTCCTGGTTGCGATCAATATAGAAGAGAATGAATACACGGCTCATTTTGATGCCGGCTGCGGCAAGGCAGTCGATCTGATCACAGGTGAGGACTTCGATTTCGGAGGCGGCACCAAGCTTCCACCCTACAGCGTAAAATTTCTTAAATGTGAAAGGTGATCTTCACCGTCTCCTCCGGCTTGGTTCCGGAGGAGTTTTTTTGTCTTGTCTGACGCCTTATTTGATGGCTTATGTTGATGCCTTATTATGATTAATAATATATTTTTATGTAAACCGCGTATTTACGCGGTTTTTATTTTGATATGGTTAACATAACTTCAAAACATTTCTTCGTTCTCGGATCGCGTATTGCAAACGTTGTGAAATACATATTGCAAAATAGCACAGGATTTATGACGACACGTATTTTGGCATAAATGTCAGTTTTTCATGTCGTTTTTCCGTGGTTTCGGATACTAATCCACATAATCCACTTAGTTTTCCACATATGGAATTGACGTCATTTCCGCACTAACTCAGGTGTCATTTTGATAAATTTTGAGTGTAATAAAATCATTTTGCGGACAGGTATATGAACATAATCAAAGCTTCCAAAAACGTTAAATATCACTTGATATATTGCCTTATGTAAACCATTTTACAAATATGACACTTATTTACAGGAAAAATGGGCATTAAAAAACGACACTAACGTCAAGTAACGTCAGTGTCGTCAGATGATGCATTTTGGGTGTTATTTTTCCCAAAACCTCGTTATTTCTTCTCTAACATGCTCCAGGTCAGTCACTGTAACCTTGGTCCACTCCCTCGGAAACATTTTTCTGTATCCGCTGCTCAGAAATCTCTTGTCGAGAAGCACAACGATTCCCTTATCTTCTTCTGTTCTTATAACTCTTCCTGCTGCCTGAAGAACCTTATTCATTCCGGGATACATATATGAATATTCATATCCCGGCATCTCATTTCCATCGTAAAACTCGCGAAGGATATCATGCTCTAAGTCAACTCCGGGTATTCCGGGACCCACGCATACAACTCCGATAAGCGAATCTCCCTTTAGATCTATCCCTTCAGAGAACATTCCTCCCATCACGCAAAAGCCTATCAGAGAGCCCTCATGAGTCTCATTTTCCGTAAAGCATGCGAGAAATTCCTCTTTTTCCTCCTCAGTCATACTCTCCTGCTGGAGTATAACCTCGTCTCCGGGCATGAGAAAAGCTGCCTCATAGAGCTCATAAACCTTGTACATGTAGGCATATGAGGGGAAAAAGACCATGTAATTGCCTTTTTTGGGCCTCACGGCCCTCGATATATGGTCAGCTGTCCTTAAAAACTCATCTTCCGATCTGTCGCGGTACCTTGTTGTCACATCCGAAGCTATGAATACGCCTCTTTTACCGGGATCAAAAACAGATTCGGCATAGACTTCGTAATCCTCATCAGTTCCTCCGAGAAGCCCCTTATAATACTGCACAGGCAGCATTGTCGCGGAAAACAGCACAGAAGAGCGTCCCATCTCAAGGCACTCTCCGATCTTGCGTCTCGGATCCGTGCAGAAAAGCTTTACCAGGAATCCGTCATCATCCGTTTCGGAGCCATAAATCACATAATCATCCTTAAGATCTTCGAAAAATGCCAGAAAATCCCGCACATCAAAGTAAATATCAAGAAGCCTGTCCCGAAGCTGCTGCTGGATCATTCCGGGCTTCTCACGCTCTTCCATATAATCGGACATCGTGCCGTGGAATCTTTCAAGACTCTTAACAAGATCTTCTATTCCGGTCTCGTACTTATACCAGTCCTTCTCAAAGCCGGCGATAACCGTATCAGTCCCGTATGTTCCCTTCACGGCTCTAAGCTTGGAAAGAACATTTCCTATCCGCGATGAGAGCTTGCCTGCGTAGTCTTTTTTCAGAAAAACACTTTCCGGAGAGCCGTCCTGCGAATTCCTGATCAGGCTGCGCAGATTCTTAAAGGAGTTCTCGGTAACGCGCGCACTGTACATCTCCCTTGCCCTTGCGGGCAGGTTATGTGCTTCATCCACCAGGAATATATACTCTTCAGATGCTCCGCCTTCGAAGAATCTCCTGAGCCTTGCATGAGGATCGAAGAGATAATTGTAATCACATATTATCCCGTCCGCAAAAAGAGCGGCATCCAGCGAAAGTTCAAAGGGACAGACCCTGTATTTTACGGCATATTCGAGGATTTTTTCCCTGGTAAAGGATGTCCCTTCCGATACGAGCGCATAGAGAGCATCGTTGATCCTGTCATAATGGCCCTTGGCATACATACAGCCTATGGGATTACAGTCTGTTTTTTCAAGGAAGCAGATCTTCTCCTTGGCGGTAAGAGTCACGGTCTTGAACTTAAGGCCTTCGCCGCGAAGTATATCAAAAGCTTCCTCGGGAGCTGTCCTTGTAATGGTCTTGGCTGTCAGATAGAAGATCCTGTCACAGAGCTTTTCTCCCATAGCTTTAACGGAAGGAAACAGGACCGAAAGTGTCTTGCCGCAGCCCGTTGGTGCCTCGAGATAAAGCTTCTTTTTCTCATATATGGTCTGGTAAACGCTTACCGCAAGGTTCTTCTGTCCCTTACGGTAATCATAGGGAAATACGGTTTCCTTGATGGATGCGGTCCTGATCTCATTCCACTGCCTCCGAAGATCTGCCCATTTGCGGTATTTCAGCACAAGATCATCAAACCACTCCTTAAGCTCCTCACGTGTATGCTCCGAGTCAAAGCTCCTTATGCTCTCATCGTCCATATTCACATAAGTCATTTTGACAAAAGCGGCAGAAATGTCTTCCGACTCCGGAAGTTCAAGATACATATGGGCATACACAAGTGCCTGCGCCAGATGCACCGGTACAGGCTCCTTCATTTTCTCTATATTCCTGTATGTTCCCTTGATCTCTTCGACAGTAACTGAAGGAGGATTTCCTTCGTCCAAAAGAATACCGTCAGCACGGCCTTCAATGATGATATCGTAATCTTCGTACGGGATACATATCTTAAGAGGGACTTCGGCACTGTAACCGTAGCCTCTGGATTTCTGGATCATCCGGTGGATCCTGCTGCCCTGCTGCATAACATCAACTCCGGCAGGACCTGCTCCGGTATTATCTATGTCTCCGCTTCTCAGAATAAACTCGACAAGCTCCCTGACGGAAACGGTGATCACATCCTTGATAACCTGATCAGCCATTGAAAGCTCCATTATTTTCAAATGCACCGTCCGCTTTTTCTATAAGCATAGCAATTGTTTTTATAACTGGTGCTTTCTTTAAGCAATTCAGCATAAAACCTGCAATCCATGAGCATACATAGTCTACGATAACACCCGCAATAAAAATGCATATTCCGGCATATAATGCCATGCCGATAACCCCTGCAGGCGATGTTGCAAGTTCGGATCCAAGCAGCGGTTCCCAGTAGTATCTTATGGAAAGATTCTCATGAAGCAGGTACACCCCCAGAGAATATTTTCCGAGGAATGCAAAAACCTTTCCTGCTTTTTCCGGAATACGGAATTTTAAGAAAGCACAAAAGAGGGCCACGGACGCCAGGAGAACCAGAACATGATTATATGCATAACTGATTCCGAGGATGTATGACAGACTTCCGGTTTTCAGATATATAAATCTGAGCACCATGGCCTCTCCAAATATAAGAAATGCAGCAACCACGTACAATATAACACATGATATCGCTTTGGGGCCATTGGTGGTTTTTGCATTATGTAAACCTTTTTTGCTATTTTCTTCGGATTTTGGTTCTCCAAAAAACCTTCTGATATACACTGCGGCAAAGAAGAGAACCACATACCACATCGCATCCATTCCGCCGGCATCAACTGTCAGCTGAGCGGGGGTGATGCTCTTGATGATCACATGGAAAAAGATCAGGCATCCGAGTATGATCTTCATCTGATTCCTGTTCATTGCCTTAGCCGCGGTGCCAAGTACGGGAACAAGCACATAGAAGAATATATAGGCCGTCATGAACCAGTAGGTGTTCATCGAAATCGGAAGCAGGAGTCTTAGCTTAAAATATGTATCCACCGGTTCATTCGGGGTGCCGAGGGCTATTCCGATAAAGCCGACGATAACCGAATACAGCCAGCCCCTGGCAACAAGTCCCAGGAGCCTGCTGAGCTTAAATCTTCCCTCATAAAGAAGATATCCGCTCATGAGCATGTACAGGTTGACCGCCACGATGCAATGCGCCTCAAGGATCCATGCCGTGACATCCGAAGCAGAAAAGCTCCCCTCATCGGATAAAGACCTGAGCAGGCCTCCTTTGTCTAGGAAATGAAGTATTACCACCATGATCATGGCAACACACCTGAGGACATCAAGTCCGTAATTCCTTGTGCTGTTTTTGGATGCTTTTAAGGTATTTCCCATATCCTTTGCCTGTTATTCATATACTGCAAACATTGAATCGGTGTAGGTAAGTCTGTAGTTTTCTTTTTCGAGATAGGAATAGATCAGATTCCATTTCTCCTGGTCTTCACTGCCGGAAGCATTTTCCGAGATGCAGAGGATAACCAGGGGTTTTTCATAAATTTTCTCTTCCTCATCCGCCAACTGCTCTTCATCCGGTTCAGAAGATCGATTTCCATCCGGATCTGAAGATGAATCCTTATCATTTACGGCTGCCTGTGCAGATGTCTCAGCTGACTGTGAGGCTGTCTCAGCTTCCTTAGCCTCAGCTATCTTATCTGATATCGCATCAAGATTAGCTGACATCTTTTCGGCGGAATAGCTGGCAAGATCCGGCCATGGGTTGAATGCAGGTTTCATCTGGAGGTAAAAGGGCATTCCCGCGATATTTCCGAAATTGATCAGTTCCCTGTCTGAAAGCGAATTTTCCTCTATGTAACCGGAAAGTCTTTCAAGGCAATAAGCTTTCTCATAACTCATCCTTACGCTTCCGATTGCTCTGTTATATTCAACTATATATTCCCTGGGCTCCGAAGAACCGTTGCAGGCTTCCGTAAATGCAAAGTTTGCGCCAAACAGTGAAGACTGTACCAGAAAGAATCCTATGACTCCGACAAGAACGCATTTAAGGCCATACAGCCAGGTATTATTCTGCTTTACGATCAGGTTCCAGACTGCCATTAATGTTACAGGAAGCCAGAAGAACATGTTGTTAAAGGAGCAGTATGAGCCGTTATTTCCGCCAATTGCGGATATCAGAAGCGCATATGCTGCAAGAACGGCAAGGAGCCTCTCAGAGGCCTTCATTTTCCGAAGGAAAACAGGAAGAGAGTTCGATACAAGCGCTATGAAGCACATTGTTCCCGCGAGTGCAAAGACGCACCAGTATTCCCTGTAGTTAAAGGTCACAAACGGCTTTTCCCTTATCTGGAGAAAAGCTATGGCATCCGCTGCAAGCAGTACGGCAAGTACACGGGTCAGTACAACAAGTATCCTCACGGACCTTTCAGAGCCCAGATTCTGGAATGAAGGCTTTCCTATACGCTCATCAAGCCATACAGCAAAGGTATATATTCCACTGCCTGCCACGGCAAATACCATGAGTCTGGAGACCCAGTAGAGCTGGTCGAAATATGTCTTGGCTACCGCCATCAGCATTGCCATGGTTCCATAGCCGGATGCTTTTTCAGGAATGGTGAAAAGCTCCATGATACCGCCCAGATAATCGGCAAATCCGTATCTGATCCCAAGGTAAATGAAGAATACAAGAAAGCATACAATGTATCCGAATATGAAAGTGAAGAAGCGCCTGAAGGTTCTTCCGAGATGCTCGACTCTTGAAGGGATCTTCACACCCTCTCCCTTGAAAAACGCCTCTCTGAACTCAAAGAAGCCGTACATCCATATTGCCAGAACAAGTGAAGCCTGAGGGAGATTTGAAAACCTGACAAATACTCCTAGCCCGCACAAGCCTCCGGAAAGAGCAATGAAAAGGAAGTCATTTCGTGTAAGTCCTCTGTAAAGAAGCAGGCAGGAAAAGGTGATGATAAGATAGGTCAGATAGTGGTACAGAGCCACCGTCGGAGACCAGCACATCGAAAGCGCGGCATATTCTGCGATAAAGACAAGCCATCCGGGGAATTTCAGCTGTCTGGTAAAAAAGATATACATGCAGACAGCCATTATCGCAGGAACAAAAGCTGTGTAGAAGTTCATTCCGCGAAGTGTATGTCCGTACGGAAGCAGACTCATCATATGTCCTATGGCATTGGACAGGTATGTCGAAAAAAGCCACATCGGATCCATGGAGGAAGTTCCCATGTATTCGAAATTGGAAAGGTGATATCCGGTATCCCACAGATCCAGACCGTTATGGATATTCCTGAACGGATACAAAGAAAGAACAAGCAGCGCAAAAGAATCCAGAAGGTCACGGATCAGAGTCTCCTGCTCTTTGAGATAATCGCCCGCAGCCTTAAGCACATTCTTTTTATCCGTATTCTTTTTGCCGGAATCCGTTTTATCGGAATTCTTCTTTACAGGTTCACTCATCAGATGCCTTCTTATAAACAGGTAATCTGTCCCTGAAAAACATTAACACGATGCACACTCCCGCGAGCACAAATGATATGCCAAAAAGCGCCCATATGGTACCACCGGATATGTACGGATACTGATAGGTCATTATATACGCAGTGAGGTTGCATACCATATGGATCATCACCGTGATAAGGAAGTTACCGGTGCGTTCATATGAGTAAATGATAAAAACAGAGACAACGAAACTGTACATTCCCTGAACTCCGTTACCGTGATACAGGGAAAAGAATGCGGCACTCATAAGAAGCGCGGCCGCCATTTTAAAGTAACGCTTGAAGCCGTTGTAGAGGATGCCTCTGAACATGAGCTCTTCGGATATTGGACTGATGAATCCGTATACTATAAAGCCCACAAGAAACGAGCATGAATACTGGCTTTCGGCAACCTGCGCATATTCATCGGAAATATTGATGATGCCGCTTTCTGCAATAAGGATGTTCATGAATATTGCAATTCCGACAGATGCAAGTCCTGCAAGAATGTAGAACTGCTTAGGGGTTTCCTTTTTCGGAGAAAATTTCGCATCATATTCAAGAGCCTTGGCGCGGATCATAAGACCGGCAACGATGAAGCCGATCGCAGATACGATGACCTGTGCATTTCCCGAAAGTGAATATTCGACTCCCTCAATTTCCGAGGGCATCATGAAAAATGATCTCAGAGGTTCGGACAGAGCCGGTCCAAATGCAAGAAAGCCTACGGAGATTGCGGTCTCCACAAGCAGTCTGAATATCATATAAAAGATAAAGAACAGAAGAAGCCTCCACATAGCCTTGCCTGTGGGGCGCTCTAAGGGCTGAGGCGCTGAGGAGCCTGCAGGAGTATTCACTCTGCTTCCCGCTTTATTAGAAAGATCTGATCTCGTCTCCTGCATCGTCTGTGTTCTCCAGTGCTGTGATCTTAACGTCATACTGAACCGAATCGCTCACCTTAACATGGCATACATCACCGACCTTGTGATGCAGAAGTGCCTTTCCGAGAGGTGATTCGTTGGTGATCATACCGCTGAGTGAATCGCCGCGAATGGTGGTGACTATCTTGAACTGCTGTGTCATTCCGGTCTCTACGAATTCCACGGTAACTGTATTGTTGAGGCCTACTTCATCCTCTTTTGATTCATCATCGATTATCGTTGCGGTCTTGATCATATTCTCAAGATAATTGATGCGTGAATTATTCTGACGGTTGAACTTCTTGGCAGCGTAGTATTCGAAATTCTCGGATCTGTCGCCCTGTGCTGCAGCTTCCCTGACATCTTCAACTGCCTTGGGACGAACAACGAGCTTGCGATACTCGATCTCCTCTTCCATTTTTTTGATATCGGATTTAGTAAGTTTATCGTACATTTATTTCACCATCCCGAGAGCAATTAGCGATATAAGCACCTGTAGGATCAGGAATCTGTTAACCACCTGTGTGTTGGACCATCCGCCCTTCTTGCGGAAGTGGTCATGAAGCGGTGTTCTTATATTTTTCATGAACTGTTTTCCGGTGACCCTGATCACCGTAACCTTGAGAAGTCCGAGCCCTCCGTCGAGAAGGATGATCAGGCACATCATCATATACATGAAGGGTGCGCCGGTCAGAAGTACGGCAATCGCAAGGAATGCACCGATGGCACGCGATCCGGCATCTCCCATGAGCATTCTCGAAGGTGTTGAGTTATACCACAGATATGCTAGAAGGACCGATATCATGAAAAGAACATTGGCACCCATTTCTATCGACTTGCCGAGCATCAGCGCAAGTGCATAGATTGAAACGACGCTTGCGATTGAGATTGTTCCGCAAAGTCCGTCAACACCGTCACAGCAGTTCGTCACGTTGATGCTGCCCCACACAAGTGCGACGGCAAGAACGCCGAAAATAACCGGATGAAAATGCACATCCACGCCTGCCATTGCAAAGTGTACATTCGTACCATTGTGATAGATATAAACGACAGCGGTCATAACGGATACGCCGAGATCAAGTATTCCCTTCTTCAGTTCGCCCCATGGCTTGCTTGAGGCATCATCAAGAAATCCTGTGAGCATGCAGAGGATGATGATCAGGAAATACAGCATGTATTCGAATGATATCATCCCGAAAAAGACAGATATGAACGTGAACACAAGTATGAAGATAAGTCCCGCACCTCTGGGCTTTCCTACGGACTTGGAACCTTCAACAGCAAATTCTCTTCCGCCGTCTGTCGGAAGTTTTTTTTCAAAGATCCTGAGTCCTGCAAAAGTAAGGATAAAGCCAAGCAATGCGCCTAAGATGACGACCGTATTCCTCATTTCCAGATCTGTCACTACTTTAAAAATCATATCCCTAACCCCTAAGAATGATAAAAAAATACCTCTGCGGCATAGCCTGCAGAGGATGAAGATAATGGGACCAACAGGGTTCGAACCTGTGACCTCCCGCACGTCAAGCGGACGCTCATCCCAGCTGAGCTATGATCCCATCCGGCAAGAACAGCCTGCATCAGACAGGCAAATTTCCGACCACTTGGATATTATACATAGATATGCCTTATTTTGCAAGGAAAATAGCACTTTTTTGAGGCAGAAAAAGATACTTTTTCCTGAGGGAAATAATCCCCAAAAAACAAGCAGCGCCCTGCTTTCGCAGAGCGCCACTCGCTAAAAAGTTTTTGAACTTTTCACCGGCAAATTAAATTAGTCGAGCATGGTCTTGTCGCCGTAAAGAGCTTCCCAAGCCTGGGTTCTCTCGTCGATGATAGCCTGTCCGCCTGCTGCAAGGTACTCAGCCATGTTCTCATCCCAAACAGAATCGAACTGGTCTACAGGTGCAGTTACGGAAAGTGCCCATGCCTGGTCTCTCTTAGCGTTGAGAGCTTCGCCCATTCCTGTCTCAGCCTCGATAGCGGTGATCTTGGCGTTCTTGGTAGGCTTCTTGCCGTTGTTAGCAACTGCATTTGCCTGTGCTACGTCTGCAGGATCACAAGGAGGATAGTTGTTAGCAAGTGAAAGGGTAGTAAGCTCAGGGGTTGAGAGGCAAAGTCCGTTACAGGTAATGGTCATATCGATGTTCTGTCCGGAGTTCATGATAGCAGCACCGGTAGCAGCCATGAATGAGAATGAACCATCAGCGTTAACGGTGTGAGTAACGCCCTCATCACCACACTGGAGATACTGAATGTGAGCAGGATCAGAAATCCAGTCAAGGTAAAGGAGTGATGCAAGAGGCTCATCGTTGGTGGTAGGGAAGAAGATCTTTCTGTCACCGGCGGTGGAGTCACAGTACTTGATGTACTGGCCGTTGGAAGCTTCGAAGCAGTCAACAGCTACGAACTTAGCATCGGGTCCTACAAGTCTTGAAAGGTTAGCATTGATTGAATCTTCACCATTTCTGAAGGGGTAATCCCAGTTGTGCATGAATGCTCCGACATAGCCGGCCTTCATGTAGCTGTCCTCATCAGATGACTCGGTAAGAGCGAAGCCTTCCATCATGAGGCCTTCGTTATACCACTGGTTAAGAATTCTTCCTGCTTCCTTAACACCGTTCTGGGTGTACTTTCTGTCGTCAAATCCGTTTACATAGAACTCCTTATCGGTGATGTTAGGATCCATCATGGACTCGATAAGAAGAGCTGCTCTCCAGCCGATATCGGATGAGCATGAGAAGGGGATCATCTTGTCAGCGTCAGCGCCGAGAAGAGTGCTTGCATTGTCTCTGAATGCGCAGAGCATCTCGTAGAACTCCTGTCTGGTGGTAGGAGCCTTAAGTCCGAGCTGATCAAGCCAGTCCTGACGAACGTAAGTAACGATACGGTTGTTGTTAGCTCTCTTTCCTTCAAGTGCCCAAAGGGTACCGTCGGTAACGCTCTTATCCCAATACATATTGGTGGTTCCGAGCCAGTCCCAAAGGTGAGGAAGGTCATTCTTGTTATCAACTACAAGGTTCTGAAGGTCGATAACGCCGCCCATGTCAGCATAAGTCTGAATGGTAGGATAAGAATAGGTAAGGCAGATGTCAGGAGCTGAACCTGCTGCAAGGAGGTTGTTGATCTCATCAACCTCAGTCCAACGGGGAACTGCTACGAACTCAACTTCTACGTTGTGATCAGCCAGCATTCCTGCCTTGATGTAATCGGTGTACATGTTGTTGGTGGGATCTGATCCACCATCATTACCACGGTCATAAACCTCAACGGTAATGTGTCTGGTCTCGGCGAACTTTCCATCGGTGAGCTCAGCACTGCTTCCGCCCTCGATCTCATTGTGGTCGCCTTCATAAGTAGACTGGTTGACTTCGCCAACAGGAACACCGACACCCTGCTGTCCGCCGTCACCTTCTGTTCCGCAGGCTGCCATGGAGAGGACCATGGAACCGGCAAGAAGTAAGGACAAAACTTTCTTCTTCATATTTTTCCTCCTTTTAACATATATTTTAGCGGCGTGATGCCGTTAAAACCATTTTGGAAATGTGCCCCGTAACCCCGTATCACTCCTTGACTGCACCAAGGGTAACACCCTGGATGAAGTACTTCTGCAGGAAAGGATAGATGCAGAGGATGGGGATTGTGGAGAACATGACGATTGCAGCCTTTAAGGAATCCTGAAGTCCGGGAGCTGAGAATCCTTCCTGTGTGGTAACCTCTACCTGATTGATGTTGTTCAGGATGTTATAGAGGAGAAGCTGCAGAGGATAGAAATCCTTGTTCTTCATGTACATAAGAGCATCTGAGTAACCGTTCCATCTTCCTACTGCATAGAAAAGAGCGAGGGTTGCAAGAACGGGCTTTGACAGAGGAAGGTAGATCTTGATAAGGACAGTCAGATAACTTGCTCCGTCAATCTCTGCGGATTCT
>CAMOZY010000015.1 GCA_946631295.1 uncultured Lachnospiraceae bacterium | reverse complement strand
TTGATCTTATCAGCGATGTATGCGTTGATAGCGTCCTCAACCTTCTTAACCTGTGCATCATCAACTGCACCAAGGTTGAATGTACGTCTGTAAACATCGATGATAACTGCACCGTTCTCAGCTACCTGAGTCTGGCCGGTAGCAGCGCCGCTGCCGCCGTTTCCGCCGTTTGATGTTCCGTTCTCACCACCGCAAGCGGTAAGAGAAAGGCCCATCATGGTTGCAAGCGCAAGAGCTGCAACTCTGTTGAACTTTTTCATAATACTTAACCTCCCTTTGGTTAGATATATTCATAAGGTCCGGACGGAATGCCCGTCCCCTGAATACCATATTGATGTGTTCAGATACTTATGGAATCAACCCTTGACTGAACCGACTGTAAGTCCCTTGATGAAATACTTCTGGAAGAAGGGATATGCCACCATGATAGGTCCGATGACTACGATAACCGTTGCCATTGTAGCGGAGTTCTGAGGGATGGCACCACCCATTGCTGCTCTTGCAGAAGCGGGAACGTTGTTATTGTTAAGAAGGAACTGGATGCTCTTCTGGATGTTTACGAGAAGGAGCTGCAGAGGCTTCTTGCTGTTGGTATCAATGTAAAGAAGTGCGTTCTGCCAGTCATTCCAGTAAGCTGTTGCCATCATGAATCCTACGGCTGCAAGCGAGGGCTTGAGGAGAGGAAGTGTGATCTGGAAGAATGTTCTGTACTCTCCGGCACCGTCAATCTTGGCTGCTTCCATAAGTTCTGCAGGAATGCTGTTGACGATATATGTTCTTAATATGATAACGTTCATCGTGCTCACGCACAGAGGCAGGATCAGAAGAAGCAGGCTGTCCTTAAGCTTGTACATTGAAGTGAATACGATGTATCCGGACAACTGACCACCGTTGAAGAGCATGGGGATCAGAAGGAATATTGCAAGGAACTTGGCAAGTTTAAACTCTTTTCTGCTCATTGCATAAGCATACATGCTCATGATGAGAAGTCCGAAGAATGTTCCGGCAACAGTTACGAAAATGGTTACCGCATATGAGGTGAAGAGCTGCTTACCATACTTGAGCACTGCGTTCATTCCGGCCATTGACCATTTCTCAGGGAAGAACGAGAAACCGTGCTGGGTGATATAGATCTCATCGGTAAATGCCGAGATGAATACCAGAAGAACCGGCGCAAAGCAGAATATTGTGAATATTACGAGACAGGCAAACAGTATGAACTGTCCTACTGTCTTTTTTTCAGTTTTGGAAGCGGCAAGATCTGCGTTCTTGCCGACCTTCTTTTCCTTAGCCATCTTTTTCCTTCCTCCTTAGAACAGTGCATTCTCGGGCTCGATCTTCTTAACCATCCAGTTTGCAAAGAGCATGAGGAGCAAACCGACTATGGACTGGAAGAAGGATGTAGCTGCCGTGAAACCGAAATTCGAGTTCTTGAATATTGCGTGAAGAACGTATGAGTCGATAACCTGTGTGGTGGAGTAAAGAACTCCGCTGTCTCTTGTTACCTGATAGAAGAGACCGGTATCGGATCTCATTACATTACCTACTGAAAGCAGGAGCATAACGGTGATCATCGGGATGAGACTGGGAAGAGTGATATTCCATATCTTCTTCCATCTGTTCGCACCGTCGATCTCTGCTGCTTCGTAAAGCTCGGTATCGATACCTGCGAGTACTGACATATAAAGAACCGATCCGTATCCGGTATCCTTCCAAATCTTGGTGATCGTCAGGATTGCGGGCCAGAGTCCCGGGTTCATATAGAAGCTTGTGTTGGTTCCGAAAGTATTATTGATAAGTCCGGTGTCCTTGCTGATGAATGCATATACGATGAACTGTACTGCAGCGTAGGAAATGAACACGGGGATGATCATCAGGGTCTGCATGACCTTGGTCATCTTCTTGAAGATACACTGATCAATAGCAATCGCAAGTGTAACATTCAGGAAAGTTCCGAGTGCGGTGAATACGATATAGTAAAGGATCGTATTCTTGGTTATATTGATGAAGGTTGACTTCGATGCGATCAGGAACTTGAAGTTATCGAGACCGCAGAAAGGGCTTCCGTAGATTCCCTTGGTCACATCAAAATTCTTAAATGCGAGTATGAGACCGGTCATGGGCACATACATGATAAAGAACAGTACCAGAAATACCGGTAATGCCAGCACAACATGAGCTCTGTGCTTCCAAGTGTTTTCTAGGAAATCCTTCATTCCTGTTTCCTTCCTTCGATACGTAAAAATTTTTCGTTCCGAAAGCGCTATTAAGCATTATTTTTACTTAATCGTTTTCGTGAATTGAGAATATATCATTTTCTCTGTCAATGCAACTATTTTTTGCTATTTTTTGTGCAAATCTATAGATTTTGGCAAAATTATATGATTTGAATTGTGATTTTTGTTAATTATTCTTAAACGATTTAGTCGTTTTTTCAGTCATCATCCTCAGCCCACATGAGAGCACACCTTACAGCCTTTCTCCAGCCCTTCAGGCAGCTTTCCGCACGGGTTCTGTCAGGCTCCGGCTCAAAGGTTCTTCCAAGCTCCCATTTTGAACGGATCTCGTCCTTATCGGCATAATAACCTTCCGCAAGTCCGGCCAGGAATGCAGCTCCCATTGCTGTTGTTTCTATGCATTTGGGCCTGTAGACACTGGTCCCGACAAGATCCGCCTGGAATTTCATAAGGAAATTATTGGCCGATGCACCGCCGTCAACCTTAAGTCCCGCAAGAGGGGCTCCGAGGTCCTCTTCCATAGCTCTCATCACGTCGTATGACTGATATGCAATGGATTCAAGTGTCGCACGTATAAAATGTTCCTTGGTACATCCCCTTGTTATTCCGACGATAGTGCCCCTTGCATACTGATCCCAGTACGGAGCTCCCAGTCCGGTAAAAGCAGGCACAACATAAACCCCGGCACTGTCCCTGACTCTGTCGGCATATTCTTCTGTCTGAGCGGCGCTCTTTACCATTCTCATGCTGTCACGAAGCCACTGAACCGCAGCACCTGCGACAAATACCGATCCCTCAAGTGCATACTCGGGCTTGTCGGATGTACATGCCGCCATTGTAGTCAGAAGTCCGTGGGAAGATACTACCGGTGTGTCACCTGTATTCATAAGGATAAAGGATCCGGTTCCGTATGTGTTCTTGACATCGCCCTTATCGAAGCAGCATTGTCCGAATAATGCGGCCTGCTGGTCACCCGCAGCTCCCGAAATAGGGATCCAGCCTCCCATGACCTTCTCACTGGTATAACCGTATCTGGCACTGCTGGGCTTTACATCCGGAAGCATGCTCTCGGGAATATCAAAAAGGTTAAGAAGATCCTTATCCCACTCTAGAGTATGAATATTAAAAAGCATGGTACGGGCAGCGTTAGTATAGTCAGTCACATGAACAAGCCCGCCCGTAAGATTCCAGATAAGCCAGGTATCGACAGTTCCGAATACAAGCTTGCCCTTATCGGCCTTTTCCCTTGCACCGTCCACATTATCAAGTATCCAGGCTATCTTGCTCGCGGAAAAATAAGCATCAGGAACAAGTCCCGTCTTCTCGACGATCATGTCTGTTCTTCCGGCCGCAACGATCTTATCGATCATCGGAGCGGTCCTTCTGCACTGCCAGACTATCGCATTATATACAGGCTCACCCGTTTCCCTGTCCCACACGATGGTGGTTTCTCTCTGGTTGGTGATACCGATGGCAGCGATATCGGAAGCATACAGATTCATGTTGGCCATGGCTTCTCTTGCAACGGAAAGCTGGGATGACCATATCTCCCTGGGATTATGCTCAACCCATCCCGGCTGGGGATAATACTGGTCAAATTCCTTCTGCGCTATCGCCCTGATCTTCGCATTCTTATCGAATATTATGGCTCTTGAACTTGTGGTTCCCTGATCCAATGCAAGGATATATTTCTCACTCATAAACAAACTCCATCAATCTGCAAAAACACGCTTTGCACCTTATCCTACATTTGATGTGACAACAACTCTGACTCCGCATCCCGCTATATCCTCGCAGGCAACATCGCCGATACGGACGGGTGCATCAAGTTCAATGTCCTTAAGTGCCTTAACCACATCCATCATCTTTTCCTTCGGAACGTTACCGTCTGTCTTGACAGATACAACCGGCCTCTCACCGCCTTTTAACCTGACGAGGCTCGTAACGGTTCTCTCGGGATGAGTCACCTCGCTTGATGCATACTCCTCTCCCCTCGGACATGAATTCCCGGTAATGCTTTTTACTTCACCGTTTTCCATTTCCACCGTGATATGGCATCCGATGGGACATCTTATACATGTTAATTCACGTATCTCCATACGCCTTTCTCCTGTATTTTTAACAGACTACTCTTTATCCTCAACGCGTATAACAAGTTCGTGTTCCCTGTTTTCAGCTCCTGAGATGATCTCCTGCGCCTTACTCTTAACAAGTATGATCTGTTCCATCTCACCCGGTGCCATGACTCTCTTGGGAAGTTTCATCAGCTGTTTTCCGTCCAGATATACCGCAAGATTTTTGTCCCTGTACTCATTTCCGACTCTGAATCGGACAGTCAGTGTATCGGGCATTTTTGATATTCTGACGGTGGATGGCACAGTATACCTGACTCCGTTTTCAGTCCTTATATTTATGACATCACCGTCATCTTCTGCCGCATCTTCACTCTTAAGGAACCGGACAGCATTTTTACCGGCTTCCGATGCCTCGCCCGATACATAATCCACAAGATCATGAACATGAAGCACATTACCGCATGCATATACTCCGGGAATGCTGGTCTCGAGGCTTTCGTTGACCACTGCGCCGCCTGTCACGGGATTCATCCTTACGCCAAGCTTGTTAGAAAGTTCATTTTCAGGAATGAGTCCGCAGGAAAGAAGCAGCGTGTCACACTCATAAAAAACCTCAGTACCGGGTATGGGCTTTCTGTTTTCATCAACCTCTGCAATCGTAACGCCTTCAACACGTCTTTTTCCCATGATATCCACCACGGTGTGACTTAGAAGAAGCGGTATTCCGAAATCATCAAGGCACTGTACGATATTTCTCTTAAGTCCGCCGGAGTATGGCTGGAGCTCTGCAACACATAACACCCTGGCACCTTCATATGTCATTCGCCTTGCCATGATAAGTCCGATATCTCCGGATCCTAAGATGACAACCTTTTTACCGGGCATTCTGCCCTCCATATTGACGTAATACTGAGCAGTTCCGGCAGAATAAATGCCTGCAGGTCTGTAACCCGGGATATTAAGCGCGCCTCTTGGCCTCTCTCTGCATCCCATTGCCAGTATCACTGAGCGTGCATCTATGGTAAAAAGTCCGTCACGTGAATTCATCGCGGTGACTTTCTTATCTCCGGTGGATTCATCATACGAGATATCAACGACCATTGTATCAAGCAGATATGGGATCTTTTCATCCTCCACCTGAGTGATATATCTGGCAGCATATTCTGGTCCCGTAAGTTCCTCCTTAAAAGTATGAAGTCCGAAACCGTTATGGATGCACTGATTAAGGATACCTCCGAGCCGTGTATCCCTTTCGATGATAAGTATGTCTTCGAGTCCTTCTTTTCTTGCACTGACAGCTGCTGCAAGTCCTGCAGGGCCGCCGCCTATGATAACGAGATCTCTTTTCATATCCGCGCCTCCTACAGATTGTCCTTTATATTGCCGCGAACGTAATAAGATCCTGCGCCGCTCTTTTCTATCTCTTCTTCGCTCTTTCCGAGGAGCTCCGCAAGTATCGGGATTGTCCTTGCAAGGCAAAAGCCCGCCTGACATCTTCCCATTCCGGCTCTAGTTCTTCTCTTGACTCCGTCAACTGTCGTTGCCCCAAGAGTCCTTGTTATCGCATTTCTGATCTCGCCTTCCGTTACAAGCTCACATCTGCATATCACGTGAGAATATGCGGGATCTGCAGCGATCAGTGCAGCCCTTTCTTCGTCCGTAGCAAGTGCCATCGAGGGAATACCCTTTCTTGTCCTGATAAAATCCTTCTTTTCCGAAGGATTCAGTAAATCCCTGACGATTCCCGCAATATATACTCCTATCGCAGGTGCTGCCGTAAGTCCGGGTGATTCTATTCCCGCTGCATCGATGAATCCGGGAGCATCCTTAATCTCTCCGATGACAAAATCTCCTCCGTCCTCATGTGCCCTCAGTCCCGCAAAAGAAGTAATGGTCATGCGGGGTAGGCGGCTTACAGAAAGAGCTCCCCGGCTCAAAACGGTATCAAGTCCCTCTGCGGTTGTAGATGTATCCTCGGGATTGTCAGTATCCTCTGCGGTAGGTCCTGCCATAAGATTGCCGTGGACTGTGGGAGTTACCAGTATGCCCTTTCCGAGCTTTGTGGGAAGCTGGAAGAGGGTATGCTTAACCAGTCCTCCGACGGTCTTATCCATCAGGCAGTACTGACCCTTTCTCGGAGTTATATGGAGTTTTTCTTCAGAGACCATGTTATGGAATCTGTCAGCATATACGCCTGCTGCATTCACCACGATACGTGTATCGAAGGAACCGTTTGATGTTTCAAGATGATAGAAGATCCGGCCGTCTTCACCGGTCTTTTTCTCAATGGAAATAACTTCTGTATTGAACCTGAAAGCGACACCGTTGTCGGCGGCATTCTCAGCAAAAGCAATATTCATGTTAAAAGGACATACAACTCCTCCGGTAGGAGCATACAGCGCACATACCGCAGAATCGGAGACATTGGGCTCCATCTCCTTAAGCTCGTCACGTTCAACTATCCTGAGATCCGGAACACCGTTCCTTCTGCCTCTTTCAAGAAGCTCTTCTATGCCGGCCCTGCCCTCTTCTTCGAGCGCAAGAACTAAAGACCCGTTTTCCCTGAATGGAAAATCGAGACTCTTCGAAAGTTCATGTATAAGCTTATTGCCTTCAACATTGAATCTTGCCTTGAGAGTTCCGGGCTTTGCGTCATAGCCGGAATGAACTATACCGCTGTTTGCCTTGGAAGTTCCTTCGCAGACATCGGATTCCTTCTCAAGTACCGTTATCTCAAGGTCATATTTTGATAATTCTCTTGCAACAGCACTTCCCGTTACTCCGGCACCGATTATCGTCACATCTTTCATATGCACCCTCCGATCAGTAAAAACCGAAACAGGTCTTTGGAAACTATATTACCATTATACAGTTTCCGCATTCTTTTGCAAGGAATTTAAGACTGTACAGGCTTTATCTTTAATATGCGGTCCATTCCCGAAACCGCTGCCAGATATTCCTCCTCTGATATCCCGTCGGAAGAAAAAGCTGCCTTTCTTACAGTTTCAGCAACGCTCTCAGCTTCCGCACCGGGAAGTTTTCCGGATATTTCTTCCGCAAGCTCCATACTGTCGACATTTGCCGAAGCGATAATCTTCTTTTTAAGGAGCTTACCCGTATAAGATCTGTATCTTGAAAGAAGGGCTTCATCGTATCTTCCCTTCTTTTTCATGAGGCATATATGAAGCAGCAGAGCAGCCTTTCTTATAACGGGTATCATCAGCAGTATAAGAATGACTGCAGCTATGGAGTAACCCACAGGTCTTATCAGGAATTCAAGGCTGTTATAGATTCCTTCAAAAACGCCCTGGCCTGCGCCGAAGCCACCGCCCTGCATTCCGTCTTCATCCGCACCTGACGCTTCATCTCTTGATGCGGCATTGAACAGTCCGGAGAGTATCCCCATCAGTCCGTTCATAGGAATAGCTTCCTCTTCGTCAAATGAAGGAGGTGTCATTTCATAAGGGATCCATCCGTAATCCGGTATATAGATCTCAACCCAAGCATGGGCATTCGCATCTGTTATCTCAACCTTTACGTATTTGGCTCCGGTCTCTTCGTCTTCTCTTACTATTTCACCTTCCGTAAGATCAGAAGGCTTGATGACATAGCCTTCACAGTATCTTGCAGGGATACCGATATATCTGAGCAGAAGCGTTGCGGAGGAAGCATAATGCATGCAGTATCCCCTGTCCTGGGAAGAAAGGAAATACTCTATTACATCTCTTCCCCTCGGTGTCATTCCCGGCTGGAGGGAATATCTGTAATTCTCCTCAAAATATTTTGCAAGCTGGCTGCAGCTGTAGAGCATTCCCTGTGAAGTCCTGTCTCCGTTTATCATGTCCGCCTTCTTGACGGTCTCATCAAGAACCGGGATCAGACTCTCGGGGATACTTACATAATTGGTGAAAGCATAAACCAGATATTCATGCATACTCTGGTCACCGCTCAGAGTGATATGGGAAGGATCAAGATACGGAACATATGTGATCTCCGATATTCCGTCCTTATCACCGGTCGCCTCGACAGAATGGTACGGAAGATAATAATAATCGCTGTCAGCATCTATGTTGTTTATCTCCATTGACAGTGTTATCTGATCTTCATTGAACGGCTCTTCCAATACATCATACTCAGGTTCCCTTTCCTCCATAAACCTGTCGACGGAATAGATATTTCCGACAAAAGCACGAAGGTAGATGACATCAGTGGAAACGGGTACAAATGTGATTTCAAGATCAGTCTCATAATCGGGCGTAACGGAACCAATGCCGCCGAGTCTTCCGTGCGCAAGGCCTCCTGTGGAATCGTATCTGTTGAAGATGGACGTGATACCGTTCATCACGATTATCTCAACATAATCATCGGTTTTGTTTTTCAGCCTGTTGGATACATATTTGGTGGAATATGCTTCGCCGAAGATCGCACCGGATACCACAAAGAAGACAAGTGACAGGATAAGGGATATTGAAAATACGGAGAGCATACCGCCCGCAGAGAGGATGTAGGAATCATCGGATCCCTTTTTTCTTCTTCTCCTGAAAAAGGTTTCGTATTTCTTATATCTGTATGGCAGTGCATAATAACCGGCCCTTGAAAGAACAAGCACAGAGGCATAGCACATGATCAGCATCGTCATGCAGATGTATGGAGGGATGATATCGATATAGAATGCCGCCTGAAGAGGCAGGAATGTTATAAGAAAGGTAAGTACAGGATTCATGTAACTTGAGATCGTTACATTCAGCATAATGCAGTATACCCATCCCAGAAAAATACATGTGATGGGTACCGTAAGGCTCCTGTCCGATATGATCTCATCCGAAACTCTTAGTGCGGGAAGTGAGAAATAATCCACGTAATGCTCGTTCAGTTCATTTACAAACGCCTGGAATCCGGAGTTGATATAGCTGTACATCATCACTGAGAAAACAAAAAACGAAATGAACATCACGATATAACCGACATAAAACGTCAGCCTGTTGTAATAGATCGAAGCAGAGAATATCGCAAGGAACAGGATCCCGAAAAATACCTTCGCAGGATCGTAAGCAAGCTCAAAAGAAGCCGCAAGCCCCCATACCGTTCCGTATGCTCCGAGGAATATCAGCAGTCCTCTTAGCAGAACGGCAATATACTTGTGAGGCATCTTATCCCTGGTGATATCACCCTGGACTACTCCGCGTCTTTCAAGTTCCTTCTCTCTTTTCAGAAGTTCCCTTTTCCCCATGAATCCGGGATGGGGATCTGTCTGAAGAGATCTTATTTTTTCAGTTTTCAGGTGCTTATTATGCTGTCCTGACATATCCTTATCACCCCGTAGCTTCCCGGGTTCTGATCCATATAAATTCCGTATACATCCGATTCGGATGACTTCTCTCTCATGATCTCATAAAGACTTTCTTCAAGTCCCGTTTCGTCACTGACATTCACATAAGAAAACGTCCTGTCGCCCGGATGGAAAAGTGCAGTCCGAAATCCCATGCCGGACGCGATCATCTTCTTTCCCAGTGAATAGTATTTCCTGAGAACAATGCTTTCCGAGCCTTTTATTATCTCCGGAAGAAGCAGATACATCAGGTCAACGCTTCTTTCGTATTCTTTTACGACAAGTTCTCCCTTGACCGCTGAGGCTTTCCAGTGAATATCCTTAAGTCTGTCTCCTGCTCTGTATTCCCTCAGCTGTTTTATATCACGTGTAAGTTCTCCGCTTTCGGAAATAATGTCATCAAAAGGCTCACCCTCATACTGCGACAGTGCAATATCAGGGATCTCAACCGGCATTGGCATGACAGGGATACAGACATGGATATTTGCTTTTCTTGTAAATGTGTGGAAATGAAGCGGATCACTTATAAGTATGGTATCCGCATCAAATAAAAAATCTCCGGGCATGGAGGTTCTGAATGAGAGATTGAACGACTCCGAAACAAAGCTCTCCCCGGCAAGGGTTATGGAATAATGATCATCATCTTCCCTGTACCGGTTACAGAATGTGTATTTGAGCGTGCACCTGAGAAGCGGGACGGGGGATGTATTTTTAATATGCAGCCTTATCCTGAATTCATCTCCCTCCATAACCTGTCCTGCAGGAGCCGAAGCGGTGATGGAGATCCTGGACGATCCGTATCTGCCGGATGCAAGCGAGATAAAGGGAAGTACGAGAAGAAAAACAAAAAGAACAGAGGCAAGGGGCTGTCTGTAGAAAACCGCTACGATCAGCACCACTGCCACCATGATGATATATGAAACTATATATATCAGATTTTTGAAATGTTCCATTTAACTGATCTTGGGGATGGGGACGGTTCTGATGATCTCTGTAAGGATCTCACCTGTTGAAAATCCCGTAGCTCTTCCTCTGGGCGAAAGTCTTACCCTGTGTCCTGCAACGCTCATCCACGCTGCGCCGATATCTGCCGGTGTAAGGTAATTGCGCTCACACATATATGCAAGTGCTCTCGACACCTTATAAAGTGCAATGCTTCCTCTGGGAGAAAGTCCCAGTGAAAATCTCTCATCATTTCTTGTTGCTTCGGAAAGCGCAACAATATAATCATACAGAGCCTGGTCCGTATGCATATTCTCAATATCTTTCTGGACCTGAAGGAGCTCATCTGCGGAAAATACAGGCTGCACATCTTCAATACGTGAACGTGCATCATTCATGAGCACTTCCACTTCGCTTCCGTGATCCGGATATCCCATTGACAGACATGTCATAAATCTGTCGAGCTGGGATTCTGGGAGCTTCTGGGTTCCGCTCGATCCGTACGGATTCTCAGTTGCGATAACAAAGAACGGCTTTGGAAGTTCACGTGTATTTCCCTCCACCGTCGCATGTCTTTCCTCCATTACCTCAAGAAGAGCGGACTGGGTCTTGGGTGAAGTTCTGTTTATCTCGTCTGCAAGAAAGAGATTGGTGTAAATACTTCCCTCACGGAAAATAAACTGTCCAGTCTTCTGATCATAATATGTGAATCCGAGAAGATCTCCGGGGACAACATCGGGAGTAAACTGAACCCTGGAGAATTCAAGCCCGAGTGCTTTGGACAGTGCAACGGCAAGTGTGGTCTTGCCGACTCCCGGAATATCCTCAAGAAGAACATGTCCTCCCGCAAGAAGAGTAGCCACCACCATGGTGATGACGCCCTTTTTTCCGCGGACTACCTTTTCAATCTCATTAATGACATCATCTGTTTTCATTCATCAAACCCCTGTGCTCTTAAGTATTTTAAAGGTTTCTATATCGTCACTCGTAAGTTTTATATTGGCGACCGATGTCTTGCCCTCGGGAGTGGTGACCTTCAGTTCGATCACAGATCCCTCTCTTATATCATTCTCTGATAATGACTGTATAAAAGCAATTGCCTTGGGATGCTGCTCCTGGAAAATCTTGATCCTTCCCGCAGCCTGCATCATTGATATGGGATTCATTCTATCATCCTCCAGATATTAAACATTTCCGGATATATAATCTATCTCATCCCTGAGTGTTTCGGGTATTTCCTGACCGGAATTCTTAAGTTTCTTCATCATCTGTTCAAGCCTGTGAAGCTTTTGAGCTCTCTTTATCTCTCCCCTGTCTATCAGCTCCGTATAAATGGGATTTGTCCTGTTTTTCGCGGAACGCTCACTGTCAAAGGGACAGTAATTATATATGATCTGCCTTGCAACACGATTGAGCCTCGGAGAAGCATTTCCTTCATAAAGGATCCAGACTATGTAGTCCCTTATGAACATTTCCTTGTAGCTGTTCTTCGCTCTCTGAAGTGCCGACCTGATCTTTTCCTTTATCTCGGGGCTTAGATCCCTGTTCTTCCTGTAAAACTGGACATAATCAAAATACTCGCTGGTAAGTGAGTGCTCAGTCACATCGTTCCATCTCGCGCCCTGTACTCTCTTGCACATTTCCCATCTGAAATCGCCTGCAAGTCTTATCATGGTGCCCTGGATATCTTCCGCATGGAAAACAGATATTGCCATACGTGAGGGGGAATTGCGTACCTTTCCCTCTATCTCCTGCCACATCACGGCTCTCGTTCCCATGTTCGGCATCAGAATAAAATCGGGGAGATATTCCAGATGAATGGTTTCCTTACCCATTACGTTCAGATGCTTCTGGTCAAGGCTTTCCCTGTAGAATACCGTATAGTCAACGGCTTTTATCTTATCCAGTGCTTCCTGTATGACATCTCTGTCAACAAACATTCCGGAAGGATCCTTTATACAGGTCTTTTCCATAAAAACAGGACAGAATGTTGTGATACGTCCGTAAGTGACCTTGTCTGCGGATCTGAAGAAATTATCAAGTTCAAATGATACCCTTGCATATCCGTCGGAAAGTCTGTCCTTTTCTTCCACGGCATCGATCTTATTCTGAACCCTCAGCTTGTGGATCATATCCGTATAGTCCGTATCAAAATCATCACGGCTCGGATCTTTTCTGCCGCAAAAGATTTCCTTCAGCCAGTCATAAAATGTATATACCCCGGATCCTGAAAAGCCCTCAAGCTTAAGTGCAAGATTTGCAAGGTATGCGGTATACTTTCTTCCGGCAAGCACTTCGTCCGCATATCCGAAATACAAAAACATCAGAACAGGGAGAGGGGGCTTAAACTGAAGCGACCTGAAGAAGACCGCCTTGTAGACCTCATAGAATTCCCTGGTCACTGCTTTTCTGAGATCCGAAATATCATCATCTATGGATTCGGGATCCTCTGCGTTTCTGAGATCCATTATGTGAGCCTTGAAATTCAGAACATCCTCCGAGGTACTTCCTGTAAAATCTATTATCTTATCAACAGAGTCCGTAAGAATGTCAGGAACGTCTATTTCCTCCTCAGTCTCCGATGTGACAGCAGCTTCGGATTCCATCAGTCTGTCAGCCTTTTCATCAAAATCCGACAGTCTCTTCTGATATGCCGGCTCATCAAGACCTGCCTCATCAAAGAATGATTCCCCTACACGGGTTATCACTGCACGAAGTTCAGGTATATCGTCACTTCCGGGTTTTAATCTGAAGAAGGTTTCAGTAAGAATATCATAAAGATCATTACCCTCAGGTTTGAAATAGATATTTCCCATTTCCTGCCTGAAGGAATAATAGTTATCAAGAAGCTGGTATGCTTTTCTTGCGTCAAGACTTCCCTTTCTGAACATTCCCATGGTAACCGGAATATCGGCTGTAATAGTCTTGCCGTTCTCAGACTGGTAAAGCTTGCACAATCCTGCATAATAATCCGCAAGCCATGCATCGGAAGATTCCTCTATAAGATATGTATCGAGCTGGGATACGCCTTCGATCTCTTTTGCCTTGATGCGGAGCTTCCTGCAGATATCACCGTAGAAGGAAATATCTTTTCCGATCTTGCGGAACAAATCATTAGTATGTATCTCGGAAATCTGACACTGTCCGAGAAGTCCTGTGATCTGTTTGAACATGGAACATAATGATACTCTTGCGAAATCCATGTGCTGCGACATGAGCTCCTCAAGGTTTTCAAGATTTGAATACGGATAAGGTATAACGGCAGTTTCTGTCACCGCCTTATATCCGAGAAAATGAACTTCATTAACTACTTCGGTGATTCCGACGACATCGCCTCTTTCGAGCATCATCGCACCACCGGGATAAACAGCAGCCACGCGTCCCGAGATCACAAGACCCAGGGACGTCATGGCGCTGCCTGCTTCAATTATTGTTTGTCCTCTTTTGTATTCAAGGGTTTCAGCCATTTATCTGTCCGTCAAGTTCCTGCGCTTTGCTCTCATTAAGCTTCCTGCAGGCTTCAACAAATGTGTCAACGGGGATTCCGTGAAGCTGCTCCTTCTGACCTCTTACGGTTATGGACAGCGTTCCGGATTCCATCTCCTTGTCACCGACAACAACGATATAAGGATCCTTCATCGTCTTGAAGAACTTGATCTTTTCGTTCATGTTCTTGTCGGCATAATCTGCCTCTACGCGGATTCCTGCCTTTTCAAGCTTGTCCTGAAGTGCCTTGGTAAACTCGTTGTGCTCAGGCTTGATGGGAACAAGAGCAACCTGATAAGGGGAGATCCAGAAGGGGAATGCACCCTTGAAGTTCTCGATTATGATTCCGATAAATCTTTCGAACGAACCGAAGATTGCCCTGTGAATGACAATAGGCTGGCTCATTGCACCGTCGGCATCCTGATAGGTAAGTCCGAAATTGTGGGGAAGCTGGAAATCAAGCTGAATGGTTCCGCACTGCCACTCTCTTCCGAGAGCATCCTTCATCTGAAGGTCGATCTTGGGACCGTAGAAAGCTCCGTCGCCTTCGTTGATCTCATATCCGCCCTCGCCGTATTTCTTATCGAGGATCTTCTTAAGTGCTGCCTCAGCTCTGTCCCAGGTCTCGATCTCTCCCATGAAATCCTCGGGTCTGGTTGAAAGCTCAGCTCTGTAGGTTACACCGAAGGTGGAGTAGATCTGATCTGCGATCTCCATGATATCAGCGATCTCATCCTCGATCTGTGACTCCATTACGAATGTATGGTCATCATCCTGACGGAATTCCTGAACACGGAAAAGACCGTTCATCTGTCCTGACTTTTCCTTACGGTGTACAAGTCCCACTTCGTTATATCTGATGGGAAGCTCCTTGTAAGAATGGATTGTCCGCTTATAGGCATTCATCGCATTGGGGCAGCTCATGGGCTTTGCAGCCATCGTATCGTCATCTTCCTGATCGTAAATGGGATTAAGAGTGACTTCCGAAACAGATCCGTCGTCCTGGGGAATCTGAGCCTTGGCATCGACATTACCGAGAACTCCGGGAACGATGAACATGTTATTTACATAGTGAGCCCAGTGTCCGCTTATGAGCCAGAGCTTCTTATTGTTGATGATAGGAGTCTTGATCTCCTGATATCCGTGTCTGTCATGGATCTCTCTCCAAAATTCCATGAGAGTCCTGTAGAGTCTCCATCCTCTGGGAAGCCAGTAAGGCATTCCGGGTGCGGATTCACTGAACATGAACAGATCGAGCTTGGGTCCGAGCTTTTTATGGTCTCTTTCCATAGCTTCCTTGATCATATTAAGATGAGCCTTGAGTTCATCCTTGGTAGGGAATGCATATACATAGATCCTCTGCATTACATCCCTCTTCTGGTCGCCTCTCCAGTATGCTGCTGAAGCACTTCTTACCTTGAATGCAACGCCCATGAGTTCTCTTGAGTTCTCAACATGAGGTCCTCTGCAGAGATCCACATAATCATCACCGGTGTAGTAAACGGTAAGCTTCTCATCAGCGGGAAGGTCCTGGATGATCTCGGTCTTGAATTTCTGATCCTTAAACATATCAAGAGCGTCAGTCTTGGAGATCTCTTCTCTTCTCCAGTCTTCCTTTCTCTTGATGATCTCGTTCATTTTTGCTTCGATCACGCTGTAATCTTCCTCTGTGACCGCACGGGGAAGAACGAAATCGTAGTAGCAGCCGTCTGAGATCTGAGGCCCTATGGCATACTGTACATTCTCCTTGCCATAGATCTCGATGACCGCTTTAGCCAGAACGTGGGCTATTGAGTGACGATAAAGACTTAAAAACATTTCCTGATCCATTTTTTTCTCCTTTCGCGTCCTGCTACCGGCAGGAATTCGCTTTAAAACTAAAAAGACAAGCCCCGGAATGGGACTTGTCCTTTATTTTATAACTATTAAGGTACCTTCGCAACCTCAAAAGCCCATCATTATTTTGTTTTTCCGCTCTTTTTCCGGCTCTTTTTAAACACCTGGACAGCCTGCCTTATCATAACTATGGCAAATATCAGAACAAGCACTATGATGACGGCATATCCTGCATATTTTAATGTCTCATCAGGCGTCTTCGTAACAGCATAAACGGCTTCGCTGTCAGAAACCGGGATCTGTGCATAGGTTCCTATCATCTCGCAGGGAACCTCATACCAGACATCGCCCGTCTTTTTCCAGATCCTGCACTCTTCGTAAGGAGCATATAATCTGAGTCTGACATTGCCTTCCGAAAAATCCGTACCAGGACGGTCAAATGAAACGTTCATGATCGTAACATCTGTATATGCACTGCTGTCGGACGGAGCAAAATCCATGTCAGTGATCTCAACCCTTATGGAATCTGCCTCCTTAAACTGTCCCTGAACAAGAGCAAGAGGTTTTCCGGTATCTTCATATTCGCTGTCAGATCTGAGAACCTGAACATGCGAAACGTACTCAGCTTCCACGACCATATTACCGGAAACCTTCATTCCGGTAAGATCGGGCCACACACCGTAACTGCCATCCGCATCGGGGATATCCGGAAGTATCAGGGCACCCATATCATCACCGTATGATGCAGGATAGATCTTTATGATCTCACCATTTGAAACAAAGATGACCTTCAGTCTTTCGAATTCGGAAGGGATGCCTTCCATATCCATCAGTTCGTCATAGGATATTTCAGCTGCTTTTGTGTCATAGCTGATATCATCTATTCCGTAATAATCACCTGAAACATAGTGATTATCCGCAAAATTCTCACCGTCTATGCTTTCCGTCTGAGGGTCTCTCAGTATCTGTCCGGCAATACCGCCCCGGCCTCCTCTTACCTCACCGAAAACCGGCATTGCTATGCACTGTTTTATGGATACCGCATATCCTGCGATGCCTCCCACCGTATCTCTTCCCGAAAGCGTACAGGTAGAATATGAGGATACGATCGTGCCCTCTGAATAGCCTGCGATACCTCCGATATGATCACCCTCTTCGGAAATCACCGCACCGTAACCGCATCCGCCTTTTATGCATCCGTGTTCTGTCCTTCCGGCGATTCCGCCTCCGGCATCTGTCCTTACATTTACTATCCCGTGATTTTGACATGAATCCAGCGTACTGGACATTGCATAAGCTTCACCTGCCTTAAGCTCGAACCTTGCAATGGCATTACTCTCAAGATTCTCGGTATCTACGGAAAGTGATCCGGCAATACCGCCCGCATTTATGTCCCCGTACACGCTGCCGTTATTTCTACAGGATACAGTACGCCCTGTGGCAACATCCTGATTTCCTGTTTCCGACACGTCGGAAAAAAGATAATCAACGCCTTCTTCCGTGACTCCGTTAATAAGGTCCTCCACCAGATCATAGGTTTTGTTTATCTGTTCATTAAGCGCCGAAAGATCATTCGAAAGCTGAGTCGAATAGCCGTAGCCCACATTCATGAGATTATCAGCAGCATATCTGATGCTTCCAAGATCTGATGTAATGGTATTCTTATTTTCGGTGATGGAATCGATACCGGAATTCCATCTGCCTATGCCTTCGTTTACCGTATCATTGAACTGATTTTCCGCTTCATGTCTTGCTTCATCAGCTTCATGTCTTGCTTCATCAGCTTCATGTTTTACTTCTTCAGCATCAGCCTTTATATTTTCCTCAGTCTCTTCAGCTTCCCTGAGAAGTCTTTCCTGTTCCTGAAGGAGCTCTCTTTCAGCATCGGACAGGCTGACATCTTCAAGTCTCTCAAGAATACTTTCCAGATCTTCCGGTGTAATATCATCCAATGTAAGATCATCAGTCGAAAGAATCCCTGTATGAGGAAGACCTTCAAGTGCGCCTTGCATTCTCGCTTCAAGTGATGCTGCTGCCTTACTTTCCGCATTCTCTGCACGCTCTTCTATTATCCCGGCCCAGTCGCGCTCCTCAATCCTGTATACGGAAAGGTCACCTGTCATGGACGTGATATCATCCACGGCATGTCCTGAAGCCTGCTGAAGCAGTGTCAGTGCATCAATCATCGCAGGAGTTGCGCCTTCAGCATCCTCTGCTGTCATATTTACAAGTGCATTGATCCTTGCTATCTGCTCTGAAACGGATTTTGACGGATCTGTCTCAATATAGGGTTCCTGCTGTCCGACAATACCGCCGACATCCTTCTTTCCCTGTACCTTGCCATTATTTGTACAGGAGTATATGGTCCCGCACTGTCTTCCGCATATTCCACCGATGTTATATCCGACCCTCTCATATCCGACAAGTGCATCATTTCTCGAACTGAGGATCATTCCTGCCGAAAAGCCTGCGATACCACCGGCATCAAGTCCCGACTGGTATGAAATAAGTGACAGATCTCCGGTGATCTCAGAGATTACATCCACCTGTCTTTCATCATTCTCGGCTGCCCATTCGGAAGTTGAATTGATATTTCCCGAATTGATACCTCTTCTGATGATCCCGTAATTTCTTCCGGCTATTCCTCCCGTGTAATAAAATCCCGAAACCTGCGCATTGTTTTCACAGTCAAGCACAAGCCCGTCAGGACCGTTTATTCCTATGACGCCTCCTGTTGCGGTGATACCATGCACCCTTCCGTTTACGGCACACTTTCTGACATAACCGTCATTAATTCCTGCAATGACTCCTGTTACATATCCGTCACCTGCAGCATTGATATCAGCCTCTATTGTCAGTCCCTGAACTGTACCGCTCTCAGTGATATATCTGAAAAAGCCCGTTACATATCCGGTGCCCTCATATGAATATCCGCTGATGGTATAACCGTTTCCGTTAAATATTCCTGCGAAAATAGGGATTGAAGTAAAAGCCGTACCTTCGAGGGAAATGTCATTCTGAAGAACAACGAACTTATCGGATGACCACGCTTCAAGATGACAGTTTTCTGCAAGCTCGATCAGGTCATCTGCGGTATAGATATCAATCTCGACAATATTTTCCGGCAGACCGTTTGAAGCAGCGATCACTTCCGGGCAGTTCCCGGTCATATCCCGTAAAACTCCTTCGAGAGGGCTGAGAACGCAAAGCGATACGGCGATCACAAATGATATGATCTTTTTCAAAAATGATCTTCTCATCTCATCACACCTCCCCCTTATCTTCAATCCGTGGAGCAGGTTTTTCATCCGGGGAATCGTCAGGTATCTCATGCATATTACCCATCGTTACAACAGCAGCTACCTCGCCTCTTACAAGTGCATGCATCTCGCCAACAACAGTACCGTTTACCTGTCCTCTTACGAAACCGTCAACTCTCACCGTACCAAAGCCCCTGTCAAGTTTGATGGGAACGGAAACCTCGAATGAAGTCCTCTCTATTATCTTTTCTCCCACCATCAGTATCTGTGGAAGAACAAACATTACCAGGAATATTGAGATCATTGTTCCTCTGCCAAGGCACTGTCCGATTCCACAGATCGTAGCATCGGAAGAAAGACGCCCTATTGCAACGCCTGACAGAACCATCATGGAACCTGATGTTATGATCGTCGGGAAAGCAAAATTGAGAGTTTCAATGACAGCTTCCTTCTTGCCCATTATCTTGCGCAGCTCCGTATATCTTCCGGAAATAACTATTGCATAGTCGATATTTGCACCCATCTGGATGGAGCTGACTATCAGATATCCCATAAAGAACAGATACGTATGCTGGAGTGTGGGGAAAGAGAAATTGATCCATATTGCACCCTGTATAACGAGTATGAGAAGGACCGGCATTCCGGCAGACAGGAATGTGAACAGCAGAACTGCCAGAACCGCCAGTATCGAAACAATACTTACAACGGTATTGTCACGGGCGAAGGTCTTCATGAGATCGTACTGGCTTGTAGACTCTCCTGCGACAATGATTCCCTCGGGACCGTCATAATATCTTCCTGCTATAACATGCAGTTCATCGAGAAACGCAAAGGTCTCATCACCTTCTTCAGGAAGGTTCAGATACACAAGGATCCTGCTGTAGTCCTCGCCCTGAAGCTGATCCTTAGCCATCTGCATCTGGGAATTGGCATCCTTCAGAGTTTCCATCAGATCATCATCGAGAGTTACATATCCCTCCTCGACTTCTTTATAAAGAAACATGACAATATCAATGAGGGGAACTTTATATCCCGAAAAACCGTTTATGATCTTTGCATAATTCTCATCACCTATTGCATAAGCCATATAAAGGAGTTCCGAAACTTCGTAATCAACATTGAACAGTTCCGAAAACTCTCTCGCACTGAGTGAATCAGTCAGATTGTACCCGTCCATGGCCTCAGTGTTCGCAAGTCCCTGACACTTCTCTACCTCAGGCATACTCTCAAGTTCCTTCATGAGAGCAGCTTCCTTGTCGTAACTGCCTGATGGCACCATGAGCGCCACAAAATTGGATTCACCGAAGGCATCGGTTATCATCTTCTCCGCTATCTGCGTCTCATTCTGTACGGGTGTGACTATCTTGGAATAACCGTAAACATAAGGGCAGTCCTTTGAAAGGAAGAATGCTCCGACAACCATCAGGACAAAAACGGGAGGAACTATGAATCTTGTCAGATAATCAAACTTTCCGACAAAAGATATCTTCGGGATAAAGCTCTTGTGCTTCGTCTTATCCATGGCTTTTCCGAAGACCATGATGAGTCCGGGCATAAGAAGGAATACCGACAGCAGTGAAAAGAAGATTGCCTTGATAAGACAGATCGCCATATCCTTACCTATTCCGTACTGCATGAACATCATTGCGATAAGACCGCCGATCGTTGTAAGCGAGCTTGAACATATCTCGGGTATCGCCTTGGACAGGGCAACAATATCAGCCTCTCTTATATCCAGAGTCTGATGTTCCTCCTTATATCTGTTACAGAATATGATCGCGTAATCGACCGAAAGTGCCAGCTGAAGGACAATCGTGACTGAGTCCGATACAAACGAGATTGTTCCCAGGAAGAAATTGGTTCCCGCTGCCAGAACGGCAGATGCTCCGAATGTAAGGAGAAGGACAGGCACCTCGGCATATGTTGAAGAAGTAAAAACAAGAACCGACAAAACGACAACCACTACAAGCGCGGATACAACCTTCATCTCCTGTGCTATTATCTCGGCCGCCTGGTCTCCCATTGAGGTTGTGACATATATGTCATATCCTGACAGATATTCTTTTATCTCATCAAGTCCTGCAAGACATTTCTCATCATCTTCGGGATATGCGAAGGTTATCTCATATAATGCGGAAAAATCATTGTAATGCTCCGGATCGTCTCCAAATGAGACCATCGTCACATCGCCTCGTTCCTTTATCGTATCGCATATTTCCACAGCCTCATCATATGTGATATTTGCGACCATAACCTTGGCACTTCCGTAGGTAATGAACTGCTCGCCCATAAGATCAAGGCCTATGCTTGTTTCGGCTGTTTTGGGAAGGTAAGCCGCCAGATCATTTTCCACCTTCACCCATCTCTGCGCGATGCCGCAGAAAACCAGAGCTATACCTATCAGCAGAAAGAACAGGTTCCTTCTGTCAACTATGAATGTAGCAATCTTAAGCATTGCGGAATTACCGCCGTCTTTCTTTTTTTCTTCTTTTATTTCTGCCATAACACTTTTCCTTAAAACACTTTTTTACAAATATAAATGAACCGCAAAAACCTGGTTTGGATTTCTGCGGTTCATGGAGTTACTTTTGTACAGGATGGATCGCGGAGCTGATAACTGATTCTAAATCTTTATGCGGACAGCATAAGCTTCTCGGCATCTTCGGAAGCAAGAGGACGTCCCCAGATGAATCCCTGGATGAAGTCACAGCCGATCTCTTTGAGCACATCAAGCTGGTCGGGAGATTCAACACCTTCCGAAATAACCTCAAGTCCGAGTATATGACCGATCTGTATGATCGACGCGACATACTGTCTCGAAGAATCACTCGAATTCATTTCATCAATGAATGACTTGTCGATCTTAAGAAGATCTGCAGGAATCTTGTTGAGATAACTGAGTGATGAGTATCCGGTTCCGAAGTCATCTATCGCAACCCTGATGCCCATCTTCTTGATCTCATCTATGCAGTACATTGCCCTTTCAGAATCAACCATAATGGATTCCGTGATCTCTACTTCGAGATTCTTAACAGGGATACCGCTGATATCAATGATCTCCTTCATCTCTTCAAGGAAATTATTTTTCATCAGATGCTTAACTGAGATATTGATACTGAGCGTCAGATCTGCATCCGTCTTCTTAAGTACACCTGCGAAAAACTCAGCTGATTTCCTGAATACACTCAGGTCAATCTGGTCCACAAGTCCGATCTTCTCCGCAATTGGAATGAATTCGCAGGGAGATACTATCTTGCCTTCGGAATCCTTCATACGTGCCAGAGCTTCAAAACCGCGAAGCTTGTGGTTTATATCATACTGTGGCTGAAGGTTGAAAAATACTGTATCGTTCTCAAGAGCAGTACGGATCTTTCTTTCAGTTTCGAGATCCTTTTCCTTATTGATGAATTCAGGCGAAAAATGAAGGATGTGATTTGCCTTGCCGCGACGTTTGATCTCATGCATTGCAGCGTCTGCACACGAAAAGAGTGTAATTTCGCTGGCATCATCTGTAGGAAACTCCGCATATCCGAAGCATGCGGTAAGATAATAATCACAGTCGTCTATGGTGAGTTTTTCCTTAAGGGTATTTTCGTATACCTTGATGGTATTGACGATGCTGTCGTCGGTTCCGTAACCCCTTATAATGAGAGCAAATTCGTCTCCTCCGAGACGTGCGATAAAATCAACCGTTCCGGCCTTGCCTGAATCCGCAAGCTCCTTCCATCTCGTCGCAACCTTTTTAAGAACCTCGTCTCCCACAAGATTACCCATGGTATCATTGATGCTCTTAAAATTGTTGAGGTCTATCGAAACAACCGCGAACTTGGATCCGCGTCTGACAAGATCTCTCATCAGCTCGTTACATGCAAATCTGTTGGGAATACCTGTCAGGGCATCCATTACAGCCTGTTCGCTTACTCTTTCCTGATACTTCCTTACCTTGCGGTTATTGGTATAGATAAGGATTACCGCCACGACAGTGAATGTATTTGAAAAAAGTCCCGATATACTTGTAACCGAATGTCTCATAAAAACATTCACCAAAATAACAGGGTACTGTAATATCAGAATGGTCAGCGATGTTATAAATCCGAGCTTTCCAAACAGGACAACAATGAGCATGATCAGTATATTGCCAAGTGAAGAAAAAACGCCAAGAAATGCCGATAAAGGCGCATTCATTCCCATGAACATAATGCTTCCCTGATTTCTGGAAAGTCCTGACAAAGTTACGGTGGAAATGAAATATATCAGCAGTATCAGTACATATGCGCTCTTCGGCACCTCATTCTTGGTAATATTATTGAGTGTCGAATTCATATTGTCTTTTCCCGAAGGAGACCCTGCTTCCCTGGACATATACTCTTCCTTATTAAAAACACGCGTTTTTAGTTAATTATAGTTTAGAAAAATATTAAGTCAACTTTAAAACCGCTTAATTTAGCGGATTTTTATAATTATCAGTATTCTTCGAAAACCTGATAAATGAAAAATTTCAGATAAAGTGATTCGGGACATCCTATAAGGTAAGGGTGATCCGGTGACTGAAGGCGGTACTCCACAAGTCTCAGTCTCCTCCTTGCTCCCTTTGCAGCTTCTGCAATGGTCTTCTCCAAAAGCTCCGGAGTCATGAAATGTGAACAGGAGCAGGTACACAGGAATCCGCCGGGTTTTACCAGTTTCATTCCCTTAATGTTGATCTCCCTGTATCCCTTTACCGCGTTCTTAACAGCTGCCCTGGATTTTGTGAACGCCGGAGGATCGAGTATCACCACGTCATATCTTTCACCCTTTTCAAGAAGCCCGGGCAAAAGATCAAACACATCCGCGGTCATGAACTTAACCCTGTCGCCAAGTCCGTTAAGCTCAGCATTTTCCTGAGCCTGTTTTACCGCAAGGTCCGAAGCATCGACACCGAGAACACTTTCGGCTCCTGCCAGTCCCGCATTCAGTGCAAAGGAACCAGTATGCGTAAAACAGTCCAGAACCTTCTTTCCCTTACACAGAGCTGCTGCCGCTCTGCGGTTATATTTCTGATCAAGAAAGAATCCCGTTTTCTGGCCTTCCTCAATATTTACTCTGTACTTAACCCCGTTTTCACAGATCGTAACATCCGTATCAAAAGGTTCACCGATAAAGCCTCTGACCTTCTCAAGGCCCTCAAGCTTTCTGACAGAGGCGTCACTTCTTTCGTAGATTCCCCTGATATGTATACCGTCCTCTTCAAGAACCTTCTTTACAAGTCTGCATATGGTCTCTTTGTGTCTCTCCATTCCGAGAGTCTCACATTCCGCAACAAGCACATCTTCGAATTTGTCGACCACCAGACCCGGAAAATAATCCGCCTCGGAAAAAATGATCCTGCAGCTTGATGTATCAACAACGGACTTTCTGTATTCCCAGGCATCACGCACCCTCTTTTCCCAAAAGGACTCGTCTATCTCATCATCATGATATCTTTCCAGCATCCTGACCGTGATAGTGCTGCGTGGATTGATATATCCTCGTCCGAGAAGATATCCGTCAAAATCCCTCACCGTAACTATATCTCCCGGTTCAAACTCTTCCTCAATACGCTCTATCTCATTGTCATATATCCACTGACCGCCGCTCTTAAGATATCTTCCGCCGCCTTTTTTGAGAATTACCGTTGCCATCATTACTCCTTAATTATGAAAGTTCATTCCGTGCATATCCCGTATGATTTATCAATAAATGAAAATCCGCTTATCAGAAGGCTGTACAGGTGTGATATACTTTGTTCTTGGATACGCCTAAATCTAACAAACATTACGGGTTTATTTATTTGATATGCTTTTTAATTCCTTATCTTATTTGATCTTTTTTCCAATATGTCTTGCTCTGTATATGATAGTTCCGAAAAAAGCAAGGATCTATCTGCTGCTTGCCTCGAGCATATTCTTTTACATGTGCTGGAATGCCATGTATGTTCTGCTTCTTTTGGCTTCTATAAGCGTAACTTACGCCGCAGGGCTTATACTCGGAAGCCGGACTGACTCCACTCAGCGAAAAATCACGCTCATAGTTTCACTTGTCATCAATTTCGGAATACTGTTCGTCTTCAAATACTTTAATTTCTTTACCGGTACGGTAAGCAGGATCACCGGGCAGAGCCTGATAACGCTTGATCTTCTGCTGCCGGTCGGAATTTCCTTCTACACTTTCCAGGCTGTCGGGTACATGATCGATGTCTACCGCGGAAAAGCCCCCGAGAAAAATCCCGCAAGATATGCTCTTTTCGTATCCTTCTTCCCGCAGCTTGTCGCGGGTCCCATCGAAAGATCAGGCAATCTTCTGAAGCAGCTGACCCGTCTTGATAAGGAAGATCTCCACAATGAAGAAGATTTTCTAAAGGGGTTCTTTACTGTTTTATACGGTTATTTTCTTAAGATGATGCTTGCGGACAGACTGGCCGGCGCCGTTGATACGGTGTTTGACGTCACGGAATATTCCTCATATAACGGCTTCCAGCTTCTCGTTGCAGCAGTCTTCTTTTCAATCCAGATATACTGCGACTTTGCAGGATACACCTACATTGCCATCGGTTCTGCAAGAATGATGGGCATCAGGATCTGTGATAACTTCAACACTCCTTATCTGTCCTGCGGAATAAAGGACTTCTGGGACAGATGGCATATGTCACTTACCGGATGGTTCAGGGATTATCTTTATTTTCCGCTCGGCGGAAGCAAAAAAGGCAGGATCCGTAAGTACATCAATATCATGATCGTATTCCTGGCAAGCGGTCTGTGGCACGGTGCAGCATGGCACTTCGTTATCTGGGGAATGCTTCACGGAATCCTGAGAGTCATCGAGGAGATCGCATCCCCTGTATTTTGGGGGACCTGCAGCAGGCTCAGTCTTAAAACCGATACCTTTGCCGTAAAAAGCTTACGCATTGCGGTAAACTTCCTGGTGGTTTCACTCCTGTGGATCTTCTTCAGGGCTCAGACCGCAGGGCAGGCAATCCACATAATCAGGTTGATCTTCACAACCTCCCGCCCCTGGCAGTTTTTCGATGATTCACTTATCACCATGGGACTCGACAGTAAGGAACTTAATGTATTATTCATCTGCCTTATTATCATGACCTTTGTCGACATCTGCCGCAAAAGAGGAAAAGACCTGCTTTCAAGTCTGTACAGACAAAACACCTGGTTTGTGTTCTTATTCATATTCGCAGCCATAATTTCCATCGTGATCTTCGGAATATACGGAGCTGCTTATGATGCATCCCAGTTTATCTATTTCCAGTTTTAGTCAGAGGATAATTTAAGTTGCGTTTCAAAAAAATAAAAACAATTTGTCTCTTTATACTATTCAACCTGATGCTTTTTGCTGCGCTCATCTGTATTAACTTTGTCTTCAGGAACAAAGAATACGAGGGGGCACAGGATAAGTTCGCAAGATGGAATCCGGAGCATGCAGATATAGTCTTTATCGGAACTTCACATCAGTTCTGCTCCATCAATCCGGATCTTCTCTATGATGAATACGGCATAGAGTCCTTCATGCTCGCTACCAGCTCCCAGACCGTGCCCATGTCATACTATGCGGCAATGGAAGCCATAGAATTAAAGCATCCGGATACGATAGTTTTTGAGATATGCTACACAGCCAATGATTTCAGGACTCTTCAGGGAATGGATCACTGCTTCTTTGACGGATTCCCGAGATGTAACGCCAGAAAGCTTGCTCTTGAAGATCTGGCAGAGCCTGAGGAAAGGATCTACTATCTGCTTCCCCTCGGAATGTTCCACTCGAGATGGAAAGAATTATCCGAATCGGATTTTCATGATTTCCCTCTCACTGACCGCGGTGGCTTCGTCAGCTGGCAGACCACTTTCAATGCCGATATCCCGGTCCAGGACCCTGACGTTACCGAAGCGATGCCTCCGGAGATGGAAAAATATCTCGGCATGCTCATTGATCTGTGTGAAGAAAACAATGTACGACTGATCATGTATGCGGCACCGTTTGGCGGCTTATACGTCTATGATGAAGGATGCAGGGAAGATGTACTGCACCGCCAGAGTATATTTAATTATACAGGCAGGTATCTTGAAGAGCGTGGCGTCGAATTCCACAACATGTTCTATGAATATGACAGGATCGGTATCGATGATACCACCGACTGGATGGATACCCAGCACTTCAATGCACTCGGACAGGCCAAATTCACAAGGTACATGATGGATAACGGATATCTCGGCTATTGAGCTTTCTTATACCTCAGTATGCCCGGAATATAAAATGTTAAGCCGGATAAATTAATAAAGGGCAGGTGATAGGTGACACCTGCCCTTTTTGTTTTTTATCAGCCCATTACGACTTCAACCTTAACGGTCTTCTTTGATGCGTCGTAAGGAATTACGGTTCCTTCTACCTTAGCGCCGTCAACGATGAGTTCCTTAACGCCCTTCTGAACTCCGTTCTGCTTGACACTTATGTCATATTCAACGCCTCTGTAGATCCTCTTTACGCTGAAATCGCCGAAATCAGCGGGGATACAGGGATCAACACTGAGTCCCTTAAGGGTAGGATAAACTCCGAGGATGTACTGGGAGATATTTACGAAGGTCCATGCTGCAGTTCCGGTGAGCCAGCTGTTCTTGCCTTCTCCGTGGAACTTCGCATCTGCGCCTGCTACCATCTGGCAGTAGATATAAGGCTCGGTTCTGTGGATCTCACTGATCTCCTCAGTGTATGCGGGACAGGTCTTCTTATATACCTCGAATGCTCTGTCGCCTCTTCCGATAACGGTCTCCGCAATGGATACCCAGGGATTGTTGTGGCAGAAGATACCTGCGTTCTCCTTGTACCCGGGGGGATATGAGGAAACCTCACCAAGTTCTTCGTGATAAACGGTATATGCGGGCTGGAGGATCATGACACCGTACTTGGTATCGAGATGCTCCTTAACGGAATCGAGAGCCTGCTTAGCCTGTCCTGACTCCTTACCTACACCTGCGAGTACACAGAATCCCTGAGGCTCGATGAAGATCTTACCCTCTTCGCACTCCTTGCCTCCGACCTTGTTGCCGTAGGAATCATATGCTCTGACGAACCATTCTCCGTCCCATCCTGCATTTGAATCAAGAAGGATCTCATTCATCTCTGCTACGGAAGCACGAACCTTGGCAGCCTCATCGGTAAGTCCCTTAAGATCGCAGAGATCTGCATATTCATTACCGTACTTTACAAACATACCGCCGATGAATACTGACTCTGCAACAGGTCCTTCGCTGGGGCCAAATGTCTGGAAGGACTCTCCGGGCTGGGTTGAGTGACAGTTGAGATTCAGGCAGTCATTCCAGTCAGCTCTTCCGATAAGAGGAAGTCTGTGAGGTCCTCTGTGTGTATCAACATATCCGAAGGATCTGCGTAAGTGCTCCATAAGAGTTTCTGCAACAGACATGTCATTATCGAAGGGAACCATCTCATCAAGAATGGTAGCATCTCCGGTCTCTCTGATGTATGCGCTTGTTCCTGCGATGAGCCAGAGGGGATCGTCACCGAATCCGGATCCGATGTCGGAATTACCCTTCTTGGTAAGAGGCTGATACTGGTGATAAGCGCGTCCGTCAAGGAACTGGGTTGAAGCGATATCGATGATCCTCTCACGTGCTCTGTCGGGAATGAGATGTACGAATCCGAGAAGATCCTGGCATGAATCTCTGAATCCCATTCCTCTTCCGATACCTGACTCATAATATGATGCGGATCTGGACATGTTAAAGGTAACCATGCACTGGTACTGGTTCCAGATATTTACCATACGGTTGACCTTGTCGTTGGAAGAATCAACGGTATAGATATTAAGGAGCTTATCCCACTGATCATTCAGCTCTGCAAATGCGGCATCAACCTTCTCGTCGGTGTCATACTTTGCGAGCATTGCCTCTGCGGGCTTCTTGTTGATGACATTGTGTGACTCCCACTTATCCTCTACGGGATTCTCGATATATCCGAGAACGAATACATAGGACTTGCTCTCACCGGGCTGAAGAGTTACATCAAGCTGATGTGCTGCAATGGGGCTCCATCCGGATGCCATTGAATTGGTAAGCTTGCCATTCATGACTGCTTCGGGATCTGCGGCATAGTGATAGAGACCGAGGAATGAATCCCTTGCGGTATCAAATGCGGTGATAGGAGCATTTACGGAATAGATAGCGTAATGATTTCTGCGCTCTCTGTACTCAGTCTTGTGATAAATGGTAGAACCCTTTACCTCTACCTCACCTGTTGAGAAATTTCTCTGGAAGTTTCTGGAATCGTCATCTGCATTCCAAAGGCACCACTCAACATATGAGAAGATGCTTATCTTCTTTTCTGCGGAGGAGTCATTGGTGACAACGAGTCTTGTAACTTCGCAGTTATCATTAACGGGAACAAATGCAAGGGACTCGGCTCTTACACCATTCTTAACTCCCTTGAACTTGCTGTATCCGATTCCGTGACGGCACTCGTACTCATCAAGCTCTGTCTGGGTAGGCTTCCATCCGGGATTCCATACGGTATCTCCGTCCTTGATGTAGAAATACTTGCCGTTGATGTCCATGGGAACATCGTTGTAACGATATCTGGTAAGCCTGAGAAGCTTGGCATCCTTGTAGAATGTGTAGCCTCCGCAGGTATTAGAGATCAGTGAAAAGAATTCCTTGCTGCCGAGATAATTGATCCAGGGCAGGGGAGTTTTAGGAGTCTCTATGACATACTCTCTGTGCTCGTCATCAAAATGGCCGAATTTCATGTTGACTTCTCCTTTGGTGATTGATTTTTGGTTACTTTATTTTTCTATGAAAGCTTTGAGACAGAGCCACCCTCATAGATTCTTCCCTTTACAACAACTTTTTCGATCTTTGTTTCCGCAGGATTCTCAATAAGTGAGATGAGCTTCTGTGCGGCAGTCTCTCCTATGAGTTCCGTTGGCTGACGGAGTGTTGTGAGTGTGGGGGTAAGATGCCTTCCCACTCTGATTCCGTCATACCCGACGATCGATATGTCTCCGGGTATTTCCAGACCCGCTGCCTTTATTGCGGCGATACCTCCAAGTGTTGAGAAATCGTCCGGATAAAATATGCATGTCGGTCTGTCCTTAAGTTTCAGGAGCTTTTCGGTTGCTATTCTTGAATTCTCGGTCTTGCGGTATTCAGCAACCGGCATATATTCCTCGGGGACCGGAAGTCCGAGACTTTCCATAGTCTCAAGAAATGACTGAACTCTGTCCCTTGTAACCGAGCTTTCATTGTTATCATGGATATAGGCTATCCTTTTGTGTCCCATCCTTGCACAGTACAGGACCAGATCCCTTATACCCGACACATTGTCGGAAACAACCGACATACGGTCTTCGAATGAATAGTCGATCGTAACAAGCGGGATATCACTCTTTGCAAGCTCTATGACCTCCGCATTATGGAAGTCCATGCAGGCAATGAGCACACCATCAAAAGCGCGGTATCTTGCATGTGCAAGATAATTCATGTTTCCGACGCTGCCGGATGACAGCCCCCTGTTGATGAATGTGATGTCGTAGCCCTTTTTATCGGCCACAGCCTTGAATCTGTCCAGCAAAAGAGCGAAGAACTCGTTGGTAAGACCGTTGCCTGCTTCATCGAAAAACAGGACTCCGATATTGTTTGATCTGTGAGTTCTGAGGACCTTAGCAGCGGAATTGGGCTGATAACCCATACTCTCGGCAGCCTTCCGGATCTTGTCCCGGGTAGCTTCGCTGATGTCCGGCTGCCCGCTGAGCGCTTTGCTCACGGCGGCTACGGATACACCGCACTCCCTTGCTATGTCTTTCATTGAAACCATTCAGTATTCTCCCCCCTTGGGAAAATCCACCCATTACAATAACTTAATGGATTAAGTAAAGTTAATATATCTCATTTACAGAATCATTACAAGATATCGAGAATTACAAAAAAAGTGCACCATAGTGGTGCACTTTTACCTAATCAGTCCTATTAGTCAGAAAAATCAGAATAATTTCTTCTTTTTAGTCGGTTTCTCCTTGGTTTCCCCGTTCGAAGCCTTCTCCGCAGCATGCAGAGAGTCACCTGTGAGCTCATCGAACTTTCTCAGAAGTTCCTTTGCTTCGCTCGAAAGTTTCTCGGGCGTTTCCACAACGAGAGTAATATAATGATCACCTCTCTGGTTCTTGTTTCTCCATGAAGGAACACCCTTACCCTTAAGTCTGACTCTCATATCTGTCTGGGTTCCCGCCTTGACATCATATATGACCTTGCCGTCAACGGTATCAACCAGCACAGATCCGCCAAGTGCCGCAACCGCATAGGAAATGGGCACAAGCGAATAAATATCGAAGCCGTCTCTCTGGAAAATGGGATGTCTGTCGACAATGGCCTCGACTCTTACATCACCTCTGGGACCGCCGTTTGTTCCGGGATCGCCGAGCTCTGCAAGGCTGACAGCCTGTCCGTTATCGATTCCTGCAGGAAAATCGACAGAATATCTCTTTTTGATGGAAATATATCCTGTTCCGCGGCAGTCAGGGCACTTATCCCTGATTATCTTACCTGTTCCGCGGCAGTCGGGACATACCTCTACACTTCTCATAAGACCGAATGCGGAATTTCTCGATCTTACAACCTGACCCTTGCCTCCGCAGGTAGAGCAGGTCTCCGGAGAAGTACCGGCCTTGGCTCCGCTTCCCTTACAGGATTTACATTCTTCCTTTACGTTAAGTTCTATCTCTTTTTTGCAGCCGAAGACTGCTTCCATGAAGGTAAGCCTTACGCTTGTGCGGATATTTGCACCCTTCATGGGGCCGTTATTTGCAGCGGAAGAATAACGTCTGCCACCGCCGAAAAAGCTTCCGAATATGTCTCCGAAATCACCGAATATATCGCTGAAGTCCATATTGGTGAAATCGAATCCGCCGGCTCCGCCGCCACCGCCTTCGAATGCTGCATGTCCGAACTGATCGTATTTTGCACGCTTATCGGGGTCGCTGAGAACGGCGTAGGCTTCGGAGGCCTCTTTGAACTTGGCCTCCGCTTCCTTATCGCCGGGATTTGCGTCCGGATGGTACTTCTTGGCAAGTACCCTGTATGCTTTTTTAAGCGTTGCCTCATCGGCACTTTTGTCTACTCCGAGTACTTCGTAGTAGTCACGCTTGGTATCTGCCATCTTTATCAAACCTCACGGAAATTACCGTCTATTACATCATCATCTGAAGAGGACTGGCTCTGTGAACCCTGGTCAGCGCTTCCGCCTGAGAAGCCGCCCATATCGGGACCTGCTGCGCCCTGTCCTGCACCGGCTGCTGCGCCTGCTGCCTCATACATCTTGGTAAATACGCTCTGTGCAGACTTGGTAAGATCTTCCTTTGCGGCCTTGAGAGCATCGATGTCTGACTCGCTTGCGTTTGCTTCGTTACCCTTAACCTTGGAAACCAGTTCCTTAACCTTGTCGAGGTCCGCCTGAACCTGTGACTTATCGGAATCGGAGATCTTATCGCCTACTTCATTCAATGCCTTCTCGGTCTGGAATACGAAAGCGTCTGCATCGTTGATGGTCTCAACGTTTTCCTTTCTCTTCTTATCCTGAGCCTCGAACTCCTGAGCTTCCTTGATAGCCTTCTCGATATCGCTGTCGGACATGTTGGAGCCTGCGGTAATGGTGATGTGCTGCTCCTTGCCGGTTCCGAGATCCTTAGCGGATACGTTAACGATACCGTTTGCATCGATATCGAAGGTAACTTCGATCTGAGGTATTCCTCTGGGAGCGGGAGCGATTCCGTCGAGTCTGAACTGTCCGAGGGACTTGTTGTCACGTGCGAACTGTCTCTCACCCTGTACTACGTTGATGTCAACAGCGGTCTGGTTATCAGCTGCGGTAGAGAATACCTGGCTCTTCTTGGTAGGAATGGTAGTGTTTCTCTCGATAAGGTGTGTAGCGATTCCTCCCATGGTCTCGATGGAAAGAGTAAGAGGAGTTACATCGAGAAGAAGGATATCACCGGCACCTGCATCGCCTGCGAGCTTACCACCCTGGATGGAAGCACCGATTGCAACGCACTCATCGGGGTTAAGGCTCTTTGAAGGCTCCTTGCCGGTAAGCTGTCTTACCTTATCCTGAACAGCAGGGATACGGGTTGATCCGCCTACGAGGAGAACCTGTCCGAGATCGGCATTTGTAAGTCCTGCATCCTTCATTGCGTTCTGAACGGGGATAGCGGTCTTCTCAACAAGATCTCTGGTGAGCTCATCAAACTGTGCTCTTGAGAGGTTCATGTCGAAGTGCTTGGGTCCCTCATTGGTAGCGGTAATGAAAGGAAGATTGATGTTGGTGGTCATTGCGCTTGAGAGCTCTTTCTTAGCCTTCTCTGCAGCTTCCTTGAGTCTCTGCATAGCCATCTTATCGCCGGAAAGATCTACGCCTTCAGTCTTCTTGAACTCTGAGAGCATCCAGTCGATGATCTTGTTATCGAAATCATCACCGCCGAGGTGAGTATCACCGTTGGTGGAAAGAACTTCGATGACGCCGTCGCCGATATCGATTATTGATACATCGAAGGTACCGCCGCCGAGGTCGTATACCATGATCTTCTGCTCTTTTTCATTATCAAGTCCGTATGCAAGTGCTGCGGCAGTGGGCTCGTTGATGATACGCTTTACATCAAGTCCTGCGATCTTACCTGCATCCTTGGTTGCCTGACGCTGTGCATCGTTGAAATATGCGGGAACGGTGATAACAGCTTCGGTAACCTTCTCACCGAGATAGCTCTCTGCATCGTCCTTCAGCTTCTGAAGGATCATAGCTGAAATCTGCTGAGGTGAATACTTCTTGCCGTCAATATTGCGGCCGTGGTCAGTACCCATATCTCTCTTGATGGAAGAAATGGTGTTGTCTGCATTGGTTACTGCCTGACGCTTTGCAGGTTCACCTACAAGTCTCTCGCCGTTCTTGGTGAAAGCAACTATTGAAGGGGTGGTTCTTGCACCCTCTGCATTAGCGATAACGGTGGGCTTTCCGCCTTCCATTACTGATACACAGCTGTTTGTTGTTCCTAAGTCGATACCGATTATTTTACTCATAATATTTACCCTCCTTACGGGATGTGTTTTTACGGATGTTGTTTATTTACTGAACCACGGATACCATGCTGTGTCTGAGTACGACTCCGTGATATGTGTAACCTTTTAAAAGTTCCTGAGCCACGAATCCCGATTCATATTCATCGCTCTCTGTCTGCATCACCGCATTGTGGAATGCGGGATCGAATTCTTTTCCGACAGCTTCGATAGGCTTGACTCCCATCTTGTCCAGCTCATCCATGAGCTGTCTGTAGATCTTATCCATTCCGACGACAAATGCGTCATCCTTGTCCTCTTCATCCACAGCTGCAAAGCCTCTTTCAAAGTTATCGACAACGGGAAGGAGTTTTTCGAGAACAGATGCGGCTCCTCTGTCGAAGGACTGGGCTTTTTCCTTTTCGGAACGGTTCCTGAAGTTTTCAAACTCTGCAAGCTGTCTCTTTGCCCTGTCTTCAAACTCTGCAACTTTGGCTTTCAGTTCTTCCTTTTCCTTATCGGCCTTTTGTGCTTTCTTCTCAGCCTTGCGCTCTGCCCAGGATTTCTTCTGTTCGCCGCCTTCAGGTGTTTCCTCAGAGCCTTCTTCTGCAGCTTCGGCATTTTCTGTTTCTGCGTTCTCTTCTGTAGCTTCAGCCTCAGTGTCTTCAGATTCTGCATTCTCTGCGGATCCGGCGTTTATTTCGATATCTTCGGCAGGTGCTTCCTCGGTCACGGTCTCTCCCGTATCCTTATTTATCACCTTGTCTGTAGTTTCTTCACTCATTATATGTAACAGATCCTTTCTCTAATTATCTTTCTTATATATCTCATCAAGTCCGCTCCTAAGTGACTTGAGCGTTCCGACTACCTTGTCATAATCCATTCGCTTGGGACCTACGATACCAATGGTTCCCTTCATGCCTCCGCCGAGTTCATACGTTGCGGTGACAACACTGCAATCCTCCATCCCCTCGACCTTGTTCTCACTTCCGATATATACCTGGATCCCGGTTTCCGCATCCTCCGAAAGTTCTGAGTTCACGAGCGCTTCAAGTCCTTCCTTTTCCTCGAAGGTATTGATCAGATGACCTGCCTTCTCGGAATTGTCGCTGAGTTCGGGATACTTGAGGATATTGTTGGTACCGCTGGTGTATACCTTCAGATCCTCTCCGGCACTTATTGCCTCCGCAACCGCATCTATCACTTCAGCTATAACATCCGAATGTGCTCCTGCCTGTGCCTTCAGTCCGGTGATCATACTGAGTGAGATCTCATCCATTGTCATTCCGGACAGCTGGGTGTTGAGCATCAGGTTCAGCTTAAGTACCATTTCCTCATTCAGGGGCTCGGTAACTTCTATCACCTTATTCTTGATGACATTGCCTTCCTTAACGATGACTGCAAGAAGGTGTTCCTCATCTATCCTTGAAAGCTGTATGAATTTCAGCTTGTTACGTCCTGCACTGGGAGAGGTGATAAGCGAAGCATACTGTGTATCCCTCGCAAGGAGCTTTACAACCCCTTTGAGCATATCCTCGAGCTTATCCTGGCGCTCGGTCAGGACCTTCTTCATCTCTTCTATCTCGCGGTCCTTGGCTTCCATCATGGTATCTACATAGAATCTGTAGCCCTTGTCGGAAGGTATGCGTCCCGCTGATGTATGAGGCTGGATTATATATCCCATCTCCTCGAGATCGGCCATCTCATTACGGATGGTTGCGGAACTTAAGTTCAGATCTGTGTACTTGGATATGGTCCTGCTTCCGACAGGTTCACCTGTTTCCAGATAATTACGGATGATGGCCTGCAGTATTGTGGCTTTTCTTTCATCCATTTCCATACCCGTACTCCTTTCCACGGATCTGTTAGTTTATCATCTTGTTAGCACTCGATGTAAAAGAGTGCTAACATCCACAAGAATTAAATTATCACTCATGTATATCCATGTCAACATTTCATTTATGAAATAAAAATAAAGACAAAAAAAGACCGCCCCGGAATCCGGAACGGTCTTCATATGCGCTTACATTTTCAAACAGACGGATCAGATATTGAAATCTCCGCTCTCGCCGTTCATTACATAATAAACCTTGCTCTCTTCAGGCTTAACATAGAGCTCAACGTCCTTAAGCTCTGCGGTATCCTTGCCGAGATCATACTTCCAAACATCCTTAGCGATCTTAACAAGATCACAGTTGGTATACTCTCTGTCACCAAGCTGAAGAACAACCTTAGCGTTGATATCACACTTCTTGGTTGCACATGCCTTAGCTTCTGCGGGCTTCTTAGCTTCTGCCTTTGCAGGAGCTGCCTTCTTAGCTGCGGGCTTCTTAGCCTCTGCCTTTGCAGGAGCTGCCTTCTTAGCTTCTGCCTTTACAGGAGCTTCTGCCTTTACGGTCTCAGCTTTTGCTGCAGCAGGCTTAGCGATAGACTTCTTTTCGACTGCCATAATAATCTCCCTTCTATCCTACACAAAAAAAGAAAATTCTCCTCAGAGGATAAAAATGTCCTCAGTAACAACGAGTTTAATATAACAAATGGTTTTTGTCAAATAATTATCCCGATTTTCCGTGATTTTTCGGGCATTTCAGCATCAGATACCCAGATATTCCTTCAGCCTTTCATAGTTTCTCTCAGCCTCGGCATAACCCTCTTTATAAAGAGCCTTCAGATGCTCGGGATTCTTATCTATCCTTCCGGTATTACTCTTGTGCTGAGGCCTGATAACGAATGCCTTCCCGTCAGCTTCCATGGATGCAAGATATTCCAGCTGCCTGTTGTATCTGATATCGCGGTTTCTCATCAGCTTCCACACTTCCGGATATGCGGCGTATCTTACCTTAAGAGTGGCCAGTTCATAACCGGGGATGGGTGTCCTGACATATCCGACTTCCTTGGTCAGCACAACAAGATTCTTATCATTGCCGGACATTATCGATCTTTTAAGAGGAATCGCGTCACTGAGTCCTCCGTCAAGATATTTATGTCCGTCTATCCGAACCATTCTTGAAACAAGAGGAAGTGATGCGGATGCTCTTATCCTGTCCATACCGGCTCCTCTGCAGGTCTTTACCCTGAGATATTCGGGCTTTCCCGTCTCCACGTCCGTAACGACAGAATATGCGCTTCCTTCATATTTTTCGTATGTTTCATGATCAAAAGGATTCAGCGAATCAGGGATCAGCCCGTATGCCACTTCCGTATTGAAAAGATTGCCCGTAGTCAGCAGCGAAGGAACTCCGCAATACCATCTCGTATCGAGATAATCAATGCTTATATCATATGCCCTTCCGCGCTGCCCTGAGATATAGCTTGTCATGTGACAGGCACCGGCGGACACACCGTAAACAGATGAGAACATGATTCCCTTATCCATGAGAAAATCAAGCACACCTGCGGTGAAGATCCCCTTCATTCCGCCGCCTTCGAGCACCAGCCCGCCGTTAACCATTTCACTCATCTTCTTACGCTCCGTATTCTTCCCTGACGAATCTTTCGAGTACGGGAAGAGATCTTTCAACTTTTTCGGTGTCTATGCAGTATGCCATCCTGAAGAATCCGGGTGCACCGAAACTGTCTCCGGGAACAAGTACAAGATCATACTTCAGTGCTTTCTGTGCAAATGCGACAGAATCTGCTTCCAGAGCCTTGGGGAAGATATAGAATGTTCCTCCCGGACGGACAACGGTAAATCCGAGTTCTACAAGCTTGTCATATATAAGGTTCATATTGGTCTCATACACAGAAAGATCCGCAGTAAGATCGATATTCTCAGCAACGGCTCTCTGCATGAGAGATGTGGGGCAGTTATGTCCGATACCTCTTGATATCTGAACCGCCATGTTGACCATCAGATCCGCACCTTCCGCAGCCGGATTAACCGCCATATATCCTATTCTGTCTCCGGGAAGTGAAAGCGACTTGGAGAACGAATAGCACATGATCGTATTATCGTAAAACTTCGATATACAGGGTGCTGCTTTTCCGTCAAAGACGATCTCTCTGTAAGGCTCGTCGGAAATAATATAGATGGGATGTGAATACTTTTTCTGGGCATCCCTTAAAATATCAGAAAGCTTCTTAACGGTATCTTCGGAATAGACCACGCCGGAGGGATTGTTGGGAGTGTTGATAAGGACCGCCATGGTCTTTTCATTTATCATGCTCTCAAACTCTTTGAAATTTATCTGGAAGGTCTCGGTATCCGCAGGAACAACCTTAAGTACCGCACCGGTAAGATTTACGTAAGGCCCGTATTCCGGAAAATAAGGAGCAAATGTGATTATCTCATCACCGGGCTCTGTGACAAGTCTGAATGCATGTGCAAGTGCAGACGCAGCAGCACTGGTCATGAATATATGCTCTCTTTTATAAGGAATGCCAAATCTTCTCGAAAGAGATGCTGCAACGGCATCACGCGCTTCCGGAAGACCGGGATTGGGAGAATAGCCGTGAAGGGTTCTTGAATCGAGTGAGCCTATCATTCTTTTAAGGGACTCATTATATGCATCAGGTGCCGGTACGGAAGGATTACCGAGACTGTAGTCAAATACGTTCTCATATCCTATTTCCCTGCCGCGTTCTGCAGCCTTTCCGGCAAGATCCCTTATAACTGACTTGGCACCGAGCATATCGATATATTTCTGTACAAGCATTTTTTCACCTCATATTTTTCTTGTTTAATGATCATTATAACTCTAATCGGCTATTTTACATATACCGTCAGATCCGGCGTTTCGAGGAGCACATTCGGGTAGTTGTCACTTATCCACTCATCAATGACATATTCCTGAGGATATTTTCTGTATTCATAGATTTCGGAATAGTGCCTGTCATATACCACATAATCCGGAAGTCTTTCAGGATGTTCATCATAATACCTGAGAAAATACTCATCATATATGGTAGTACCCTCAACGGAAGGGGAAGCTATCCTGCACGGATAATCCAGATAAAGAAGCATCTCCGCACCTACATAAAGAACGTTGTCCTCCGCACTGTACAATCCCTGTAGTGCCTCATATTCCCTGTTGGCGGCATCCGCAAAAGGCTTCGTAATGAAGATTCCTTTTGCCGGTCCCTCAGAAACCCTCTCAAGATCTGCCTTTATCGTCACAGGAAGACATCCGGTCACACGAAGCAGTCCCAGTCTGCAGAGGAAAAGACCTGCAAGCAGCGCACCGAAAGCAAGAAAACAGGTATATCCCTTCAGCCTGTCACCTTCACCTGAAAACTCGGATGCAAGAACATAGACCGCAGCAAGGACAGCAGGCATCGCTTTGGACCATGCAGTTCCCGCGTTCATATTTGTGACAGTCATGACGGAAAGTACGGATAATACTCCCGGAATAAAAGCAAGCCATATGAGCTTTCCGTATTTTTCCCTGTGCTTTAATGAAACCATCACGGCAGGAACGATCAGCGCCGCATACCTTCCCTGCATGAAGAACTGATTCTTATCCAGGAAAATACATCCGAGGATCATTACCGCCTGAAGGATGATAAATGTCAAGGCCATGGATAAAACAAGGTCTTCGCCTGACTTTTTCCCTTTACGGCAGATTATTATCACAAGATAAGCCGCAGCTGTGATCACTGCCCACAGTGCAAGTGCCCTCAAGCCTTCTGCCGCATATTCCGCCATGCGCTTTCCAAATGACTGCGTTGCATGGGAAGGATTGGTGAATACATTAAGAATACTGTCTATGAATTTTCCTGAAGGAACGGATCTGAAAATGATAAACAATACGATCAGCCCCGGTATCAGTGCACCTGCGGTAAAAAAGGATGCTCCCGCCGCCCTCATATCACGTCCGTGACAAATCATGATCCCTGCTAAAAAAGCAGGATATAAAAGGATCAATGTGGGATACGAGAGCATGGATATAAGCAGAAGGAGTCCGGCAGCAAAATACTTTACATACACCTTGTATCTGCGTCTTTCTCCGGATAGTTCATCACATAACGAGATAAGCAGCATACAGCTTCCCAGAACGGCCTGATAAGCCATCAGTTCAAAATCCAGTGACTGTACCCACTTCGGAAGAAAATTAAGATGTATCAGAAACACCCACAGAGCAATGGCTGGTTTGGTCCTTTTCTTTGCAAAAGCATAAAGTATGACACCGATGGCAAGATGGATCAATGCACCTGTTATACGAAGAAATATCACTATTCCCTCTGCAGACCCGCGTGCTGCCAGATAAGCCCTGACAAAAAGCGACGGGATCAGTGACGCAAGCTGATGTGGTTCCCACATATCCGCAAAAAGCCTGTCACCTGCAGAGAGTCTGTACGCGCAGGCAACAAGATACGATTCGTCGATATCCAGGCTTACATATATCGCTTTGACAAATCCCGCCAGAGTCAGGACAAAGGCAGCTGCAAAGACGATCATTTGAATGTTTTTGCGACTTCTTTTCATAACATTTTTATTTTGCCTTTCCGTCTTCTCCTTGTCAATCTGCGTATTACACTTGACTAAAGGCCGTAAAATCTATAATATATCCTCGTTGCGTGCAGAAAGCAGCTCATCATTCGGTCCTGCGCAGTGCGACCCTGTGAACCGTGTCAGGTGGGGAACCAAGCAGCACTAAGCAGACCGTCCATGTGCCGCAGACCAGCCGGGTGGTGAGTTGCTTTCTGCAGGCAACTTTTTTTGTAAAAAAATGCAGGGTATGCGATAATCCGCTTATGTCAGAACTGATAGATACCGGAAAATATTATAAAGACTGCACTCTGTGTCCGAGAAAATGCCACGCAGACAGGTTTTCTGTAAAGAAGGGCTTTTGCGGAGCAGGTGCCGGGATAAAAGCCGCCAAGGCTTACAGACATATGTGGGAAGAACCATGCCTTACCGGAAAAAACGGCTCGGGCACGGTATTTTTTACGGGATGTAATCTCAGATGCATATTCTGCCAGAATGCTGCCATTTCATCAGGAGATGAAGGAACTCTCATAAGCGAAGAAAGACTTGCTGATATATTCCTTAACCTGCAGTCTCAGGGTGCTTCCAACATAAATCTTGTGACAGGCGTATGCTATATACCGGACATCCGTAATGCCATTGTAAGAGCACGTGATAAGGGCCTCACCATACCCACCGTCTACAATTCCGGAGGCTATGAATCACCCGAAGCCCTAAAGCTTTTGAACGGATATATAGATATCTATATGCCCGATTTTAAATATATGTCCTCAGACCTGGCAAAAAGCTACAGCGCAGCCTGCGATTATCCGGATGCTGCAAAGAAAGCCCTCGCAGAGATGTTTTCACAGACCGGGCCTGTCCGGATGAGTGAAGACGGAATGATGAAAAAGGGAGTTCTTGTAAGGCATCTTGTGCTTCCCGGAGCAGTGCCCGATTCAAAGAGGGTATTGAGATATCTTCATGATACATACGGAAATGACATCTGTATCAGTATAATGAACCAGTATACGCCGATGCCCGGTGTATACTCCCATCCCATTCTCTCGCGGAAGCTCACGGAAGACGAATACCGCAGAGTCCTTGAATTTGCAGACTCCATAGGTATAGAAAACGGCTTCACCCAGGAGGGCGAAGCCGCAAAAGAATCATTTATTCCCAAATGGGATCTGAGCGGTATAATCTCAGACTGACCGTTTTTTAGTTTCTCTCATTCATATATTTCAGATAACTTTCGACCATAAGCGCGATCTTGAATGTTACAGCATCATCAAAGCTTCTAAGATCAAGACCTGTGGTCTTCTGTAATTTTTCAATCCTGTACACAAGGGTATTTCTATGTATAAAAAGCTGTCTCGAAGTCTCGGAAACGTTCAGATTGTTCTCAAAGAACATCTTGATCGTACTCCTTGATTCTTCATCAAGATCTTCAAGTATCCCCCCGTCAAATATCTCACCGAGGAACATCTCACAAAGAGGCACCGGAAGCTGATAGATGAGTCTGCCGATACCGAGATTGGTATAAGCCGTGACACTTTTTTCGGCATAGAATATTGAGCCGACATCCATGGCCATTCTTGCTTCCTTGTAGGATTTGGATACATCCTTGAGTTCTTCAACGACCGTTCCGTAAGAAACCCTTGCAGAGATCATAGCCTCGGTATTAAGGCTTGATACTATCGTCTGTGCAACCTCATCAAGAATATCAGGGCTTGTACCTTCCCTGAAGCATTTGATCAGGATAAGAGTATTTTCATCGACACTTGTTATGACATCCCCTCCCTGAGGAGCAAACAGCCCCTTGAGAAGATCCTTGACTATGCTGTCCTTATCCTTTTTTACGGATACAAGATATACGCATCTGGGAACATTGATGTCTATCCTGAGCTTTCTGGCTCTGTTGTAGATATCGACAAGCAGCAGATTATCCAGGATCAGATTCTGATAAAAGCTTCCCTTATCATCTCTTTCCCTGTATGCATCCATGAGCTCAGTAATGTGTGAAACACATATCCTTCCGGCCTGATAGGATTCCTCTCTGGAAGCATCGCAGGCAAGAACATACCTGATGTCACCGTCCTCGCCTATCTTGAGGAAGCATACGCCTCCCGATTCCTGCGAATCCGCCTGAGATGCAGCAAAATTCCTCACGGCATCCCGGGTAACCTCAGGACCTTCAGCCGATGCGAGCTCATTTCCCTCGGCATCATAAAGTGCCATTCCCACCTTGGTAATGGACTGCAGTGAAGTAATGCTTTTCAGTAATATCTGATTAGTTATCATTAGCCCCAGCCTCTTTTAAAAAAATATCCCGGGCTTATGATAAGCCCGGGATGAGGATACATTTAAGAAATTAGTTGGTGATAACCTTCTCGGTTTCCTTATCGAATACGTGAATCTTCTCGATATCGATAGCGAATCTGATGTTATCGCCGGGTCTTGCATTTGTACGAGGATCGACTCTTGCGGTGATAGGGAACTCCTCGAGATCGAAGTAAAGGAATACTTCAGCACCCATGAGCTCGTAAACCTTAACAACTGATTCGAATACGCTTGCAGGAGAAGTCTCGATGTACATCTCTGAATCGTAAACATCCTCAGGTCTGATACCGAAAGTAACGATCTTTCCGTCATATCCGCCCTCGATGAGCTTCTTGCTCTTTGCGGGAGGAAGAGGAATGCTGTGACCAGCGATCTCAAGGTTAGCAACGTCGCCGTCAACAACTACGGTTGCATCAAGGAAGTTCATCTGAGGTGATCCCATGAATCCTGCAACGAAGAGGT